>CAVGMD010000001.1:0-77446 GCA_963630275.1 Bacteroidaceae bacterium
GGATCATCGTGTCCCAGAATATCCAGCTTCAACAGGTTGTGGTCGATGGAATGGTAATCAAAGTGTGTCGTTATGGTATCCGTGGTCATATCATTCGCGGGATGCTGCACCGGGGTAAAGGAGTTGATATCCTGCCCCAGGGGCAATACAACGATACCGCCGGGATGCTGACCGGTACTGCGTCGTACGCCGGTACATCCGGAAGCGATACGGTCGATCTCGCTGGTCCGCTTATGAATACCACGCTCTTCAAAATAATTCTTCACATAACCGAAGGCGGTCTTATCCGCCAGGGTTGCAATGGTTCCGGCACGGAAGGTCTGACCCGCGCCGAAGATAACCTCCGTGTATTTATGCGCCTTGGACTGGTACTCACCGGAGAAGTTCAGGTCGATATCCGGCTCCTTATCTCCCTTGAATCCCAGGAACGTCTCAAAAGGAATATCGAATCCGTCCTTGTGAAGCTTCTCTCCGCACACCGGGCAGACCTTGTCCGGCATATCGATTCCCGCCTTACCGGCATAGGCTTTGACCTCATCACTGTCGAAATCCACATAATGGCACTTACTGCAATAATAATGAGGACTTAAGGGATTGACCTCCGTGATTCCCGCCATGGTTGCCACGAAGGAGCTTCCTACGGATCCACGGGAACCTACCAGATAACCATCCTCCACTGACTTCCACACCAGTTTCTGCGCAATGATATACATTACGGCGAAACCGTTTTTGATAATGGAATTCAGTTCCCTCTCCAGTCTCGCCTCTACGATCTGGGGCAGATCGGGTCCGTAGATCTCATGGGCTCTGTTATAACAAATCTCCGTCAGAGTCTTATCACTGTCCGGGATAACCGGAGGACATTTGTCCGGGCGCACCGGGGCAATGGTCTCGATCATATCGGCGATCATATTCGTATTGGTAATGACGATTTCTTCCGCCTTGTCGCTGCCCAGGTAGGAGAACTCTTCCAGCATCTCCTCCGTGGTATGTAAATACAGCGGTGCCTGATCGTCCGCATCATCGAAGCCCCGGCCCGCCATGATAATGCGGCGGTAGATCTCATCCTCGGGATCCAGAAAATGCACATCACAGGTAGCCACTACCGGCTTGTGGAACTGCTCCCCCAGCTCCACGATCTTACGGTTGATATTCTGAATATCTTCGATGGAATTCACGTTCCGCACGCGTTCCGAAGCGATCATGAACTTATTATTGCCGCAGGGCTGGATCTCTAAGTAATCATAGAATTTCACCAGTCTCGCAATCTGTGCATCCGACTGCCCGTCCAGCAGCGCCCGATACAGTTCTCCCGCTTCACAGGCGCTTCCTAAGATCAATCCTTCTCTGTACTTCATCACCAGGCTCTTGGGAATCCTGGGATGCTTATTAAAATAGGTCAGATGAGACTGGGACACCAGCCGGTAGAGATTGATACGTCCCAGGTCATTTTTCGCCAAAATAATGGCATGGTAAGAGGGCATCTTCTTCACAGCGTCCACACTGGAGGCTCCCAGTGCGTTGACTTCCGTCAGATTATGAATGTCCTGCTCTTCCAGCATTTTAATAAATTTCACAAAAATATGTGCCGTACACTCCGCATCATCCACGGCTCTGTGGTGATTCTCCAGAGATATCCCCAGAGTCTTCGCCACCGCATCCAGCGTATGCTTCGACTGATTCTTCAATAATACCCTGGAAATGCCCACGGTATCCACATAGGTAAACTCCTGCGGATATCCCAGTCTTCTGCAGTTCTCCATGATAAAGCTCATATCGAAGCTGGCATTGTGCGCCACCATGATACAGCCCTCACAGAACTGTAAAAACTGTGGCAGGATCACATCGATCTGCGGGGAGTCCATGACATCCTCGTCCCGGATGCTGGTCAATTTTTCAATCTCGAAAGGAATCGGCACATCCGGATTGACAAAGGTGGAGAAACGATCCACGATCTCGCCGCCGGACACCTTCACCGCACCGATCTCGATGATCCGGTTGTTCACCGGGGAGAATCCCGTGGTCTCGATATCGAATACCACATAGTCCTCATGCAGACTCTGCCCCTTGTCATTGGTCACGATCTCCTTCAGATCATCCACCAGATAGGCTTCCACCCCGTATATGATCTTAAAAAAGTCCTGCTTATCCGGGTTATCATCTCCAGCTTCTTTACGTTTGCCCTTTTCCGCCTTCCACAGATCGTCCCAGACATGGTTGGCATCGGTGAAACTCTGTACTACGCCGTGATCCGTGATGGCAATGGCACGATGCCCCCATTTATAGGCACGTTTTACGATGTCTTTTGCCTCGGAGACACCATCCATATCACTCATTTTGGTATGGCAGTGCAGTTCCACACGTTTTCTGGCGGAAGTATCCATTCTCGTATTGGTAAAATCGGGGATCTTCTTAATGCCCGCAATGGAGCCGATGGCAAGTTCATGGTCGAACTTATCCATCATGCAGATACCCTTTACTTTCAAAAAGGCTCCGGGCTTGATATCCCCGGTCACTTCCTTCACCTGTTCCGTACGGACAAACATCTTGATGGTCATGGTATCAGTAAAATCAGACATATTGAAGATAATAATAGTCTTCTCATTCTTAATATCCCTGGTATCCACAGACAGTACTTTTCCGCGGATGGTCACTTCTCCCATCTCGCCGATCAGTTCTTCAATCCTTATGGCTTCATCTTCAAAATCTCTGCCGTAGATCACATCAGGATTGTCCGATCTCTTCAGGGCACCCTTTTCAAAGCTGCCCCCTTTACGAAACTCGCCTTTTTTGAACTCGCCGCGCTTGAATTCGCCACGGCTGCCGCCCTGGAAACTCTTGGTCACACCGCCTGCCGGTTCGCTTTTTGCCTTCTCGGGATTGTCTGACTTTTTCGCCTCCGGACTCTGAGCATTTTCCTGCTCTCCGGTCTGTGCAGGTGCCGTGCTGTCCGCGCCCTCTTCCTTCCTGCCTCTGGTGCGGCTGTAGATGGCATCTACCTTCAGACGTATCTTGGCTTCCTCTTCCTCTTTGAATCTTCCGGTCTCTTTTTCCACATAGGCAGTATGGATCTTCACAGAAAATCCACAGCGTTCCACCAGGATTTTCTGAAGGATCTCTAAGATCTCCCCTTCCATGCTGCGGTTCAGCACCGTATCCTCCATGGTTATTAACATTTCGTTTTCCGAAGGGTATTCGATCTTCGCCGTCTTCAGGGCATTGTACTGGATATGGCTGTATTCCCGGAATTCCTCCAGCATGCTTTCCTTATAGATATCCATCAGTTTTTCCGGATTGTACTGGGAAGAAAGCTCAAATTTTTCGTATATTTTTACCGTCAGGTTGGCATCCGGGAACAGCTGCTTTTTGATCTCCTGTTCCGCGGTCCAGATATCTGCCTTCTGGATCAGACGGGTACTTTTTAAATACACCCGAAGAAAGTCTCTGCGCTTTGTCGCCGAGACTCTCTCTACTTCTGTCTGACCCATCAGGTCATGAATGTCCGTATTCAACTGTAAATTCGGAAATACTTCAAAAAACGGTTTGCTCATCTATTTAACTCCAATGATCCAATTCCTCTTTTAAGGCAGGGAGTAGCTGATCCTCCGGAAGCTTTTTAATAATCTCTCCGTGTTTGATCAACAGTCCTTCTCCGATGCCGCCCGCTACTCCCAGATCTGCTTCCTTTGCTTCTCCGGGTCCGTTCACCACACAGCCCATTACGGCTACCTTGATATCCAGAGGATAATCCTCCACCAGCTTTTCCACCCTGGTCGCCAGTCCGATCAGGTCGATCTGGGTTCTGCCACAGGTAGGGCAGGATACGACTTCGATGCCGCCCTTTCTGAGTCCCAATGTACGCAGGATCAGTTTCGCCGACTTGATCTCCTCCACCGGGTCTCCCGTCAGGGATACGCGAATCGTGTCACCGATGCCCTGACTTAAGATCAGGGACAGACCGATGGCGGATTTAATATTGCCGCTGTTCACCGTGCCGGACTCGGTAATGCCCACATGCAGGGGATATACTGTCTTCCCTGCCAGCAGTTCGTGAGCCTTCACACACATTAATACATCGGAAGATTTGATACTGATGACCAGATTGTCATATCCTAAATCTTCGATCATATGCACCTTATCCAGTGCACTCTCCACAATACCCTCTGCGGTCACACCGCCGTATTTCTCTACCAAAGGCTTCTCCAGGGAGCCGCTGTTGACACCGACACGGATGGGAATATTCCGCTCCTTCGCCGCATCCACCACAGCCTTCACCCGCTCCGTGCTTCCGATATTGCCGGGATTGATGCGGATCTTGTCCGCACCGTTCTCGATGGCCGCCAGCGCCATACGATAGTCAAAATGAATATCCGCCACCAGAGGAATATGGATCTGCTTCTTGATCTCGCGGATGGCTGCTGCCGCCTCTAATGTGGGCACCGTGCAGCGGATGATCTCACAGCCTGCCTTCTCCAGACGTAAGATCTGCTCCACCGTAGCCTTCACATCCTCTGTCTTCGTATTGGTCATGGACTGGATGGCGATTGGATTCCCGCCGCCGATCTTCCGGTCGCCGATCTGTATCACTTTCGTATGCATTCTGTAAGTATCTTTATCGTTCATAAGGGCACCTGACCTTTCTCGTCATTCTCATCATATGACTATTACTATACCCCTTTTTTCAAAGCCTTGTCAATTCGCAGAAGTGCCAAAATGCCCCGGACTGCTTTGTCTCACATACCCGGAAAGTTCCAGTTCCATCAGTGCTCTGTTCAGTGCGACAATGTCGAGATATTCCCCCTTTTCCCACAGTTCTGCGAGAATCGTCTCCGCAGTCTTCGGCACGGGAGTCAGTCTCGCATACACCTTTTTTAACCTCCCCTCCAATTGTGGATCTTTATTTTTCCTGCGCTTTCGCTTTTTCTTATAAAGGCTGTTCTCCACCGGAAGCTCCTGTCGCTCTTCCCAGCTTTGTAGAAATTCCTCCAGAAACTGTTCCGGCGAAAGCACCACTCCCGCGCCCTGGTTTAACAGCCGGTTGCAGCCGTCACTGAGCCGGTCCGTGATCCTGCCCGGTACCACATAGACATCTCTGCCCTGCTCCAATGCCATATCCACGGTGATCAGTGTTCCGCTCTTCTGCCTGGCTTCGATGACGACCAGGGCATCCGACAGTCCGCTGACGATACGGTTCCGGGGCGGAAAATATGCCGGCATAGCGCGTACTCCCGGCGCATAGGTTGAGAGCAGTCCTCCCTCCCTGCTCAGCTCTTCATACAATCCTCTGTTCTGGCTGGGGTAACAGATGTCCACGCCGCATCCCAGCACGCCGTAGGAGGCACCACCCGCTGACAGCGCTGCCTGCTGGCTGATGCCATCGATTCCTCTCGCCATGCCGCTGATGACCTGGATCCTGCGGGTGCCGAGATACCTCCCCAGTTCCTCCGCCACATATCTGCCATACTCCGAACATTCCCTGGCACCGATGATCGCCACCGAAGGAATTGTATCCTCCGGGAGCCCTCCTTTAAAAAAAATTCCATACGGTGGATCCGGTATGGTCAATAACTTTTTCGGGAATCCTTCCTCCCGGGAAAACACCAGATGGATCTGCTTCTCTGCAAGCTGTTCGTAATCCTGCCTCCAGGTATCCTCTTTTTTCTGCCGAGCCATATACTCCGCAATGGATTCACTCACACATTCTCTCCAGCCCTCCACTCCGGCTTCGTAGATCCCCTGCGGTGAACCAAACCGCTCTTCGAGCTGCCCCGCACGGACACCGCCGATCATGGGAATGCTGCATAGGAAATACGCATACATTCTCTCTGTTTCCGTCATATTCATACTGTCCTGTTTCCTTTCCTTAACCCCTTAGTTCCAGTATTCCTCCGAAGGTCTGTAGCAGGCGGCTTCCAGCAGATGTTCCTTCGTAATCTCCTCCCGTCCCTCCAGATCGGCGATGGTGCGCGCTGTTTTTAAGATCCTGTGATATGCCCTGGCGCTTAAGGCAAGCGCATGATACAGCTGTTCCATCACCTTTTTTTCTTCCGTTCCGAGGACACAGTATTTTTCCGCATCTGAAGAAGAGACATCTCCGTTGAACCGGTAATCGGTGCCTGCGTATCTCTTTTCCTGCATTTTCCGGGCAGCACCTATTTTCTCCCGCATCTCTTCGCTGCTCTCTCCGGCACCGTTTTTCTGCAGATGTAAGATATCCACCGGTTGCAGCTCCACACACAGATCAATGCGGTCCAACAGCGGTCCCGACACTTTTCCCAGGTATTTCTCGATCTGGGGCTGTGTGCAGCGACATTTGTTCCGATCCGGAAAGTATCCGCAGGGACAGGGGTTCATGGCCGCCACCAGCATGAAATCGGAAGGATAGGTGATCAGTCCCGCACTCCTGGCAATCTGTACCCTGCGTTCTTCCAGGGGCTGACGCATGCTGTCCAGCACCGCCCGCTGAAACTGCGGCAGTTCATCCAAAAACAGCACACCCCGATGCGCCAGCGACACCATCCCCGGTCGCGGTACCGCCGCTCCTCCACCGATCAGCGCCGCCAAAGTGACATTTTGATGAGGTGCATAAAAAGGTCTCTCTGTAATCAGTGCCTGCTCCGGTGGCAGAAGCCCTGCCACACTGTAAATGCTGGTGACCTCCAGACTTTCCTCCAGAGTAAGCTGCGGTAAGATTCCGGGAATCCTGCCGGCGATCATGGACTTGCCAACACCGGGCGGTCCCATCATTAACAGATTATGAAAGCCTGCTGCCGCGATCAGCGCACCTCTCCTGGCGCTCTCCTGTCCCGCTACCTCCCGGAAATCTCCTCTTTTGCCTCCCTCGCTGCATTTCAACAGATCCTCCGGGCAGACTCTCGGTCTATATATTTTCTCTTCATCCTCCCCGGGATATAACAGTGCCATAAACAGTTCCCCCAAATTCCCAACTCCCCATACTGTCACTCCCGGGATCACCGCTGCCTCCAGGGCATTTTCTCTGGGAACAATGACTCTGCTTATCCCCTGTCTGGCCGCCTCTCTTACAATGGGAAGAACTCCTTTTGCTTTTTTGATCTCACCGTTTAATCCCAGTTCCCCTAAAAACAGCGTGTCTTTCACCGCGTCCTCTTTCAGAAGTTCCATATCCTGCAACAGTCCGATGGCTATGGGCAGGTCAAATGCGGTACCGTCCTTCCGTCTGTCCGCCGGTGCCAGATTCACGGTAATATGGCCAGGTGGAATCTGAAAACCTGAATTTTTCATGGCAACACATACTCTTTCCCTGGATTCTCTCACTTCACTGCCCAGGGAACCCACCATCAAAAAAGCCGGCAATCCTCCCGCCAGATCCACCTCCACGCGGATCAGATACGCCTGCAGACCGCAGACCGCGCCGGAATAAATTGTAGAAAACATAAACTACCTCCTTTATTTTTGTTATATAAATTTTGTTATATAAATAATGAAAAAATGGAAAACGATTGCAGAAATTCTGCGGAATGTCCCGAAGGACAGTTACTTGAAAAAACTTGATAATACTTAGAAAAAAGAAGGAAAACGAATACCTATGCCCCGGCAGCCCACGATACCGTAAGCTGCCGATGGCTTTTATTACATCTTGATCAGATCTTATTCTCCATGCTGTCGGGATCCTGTGCAAACTGGATCGCATGCTCTCTGTCGATCTTACCTTCAAAATAGAGCTGGACAATGGCTTCGTCCATGGTAATCATGCCAAGCTTCCGGTTCGTCTGCATGACACTTGCCAGCTGATGGGATTTGCCCTCACGGATCAGGTTACGGACCGCATGGTTGGCATGCATGACCTCAAACGCTGCCACACGGTGCTTACCGTCCGCGGTAGGGATCAACTGCTGAGAGACTACGGCTTCCAGGGTATTAGACAGCTGTACTCTGATCTGTTGCTGCTGATGGGGCGGGAAGACATCGATGACACGGTCTACGGTACTGGCGGCACCGATGGTATGCAATGTGGACAATACCAGATGTCCGGTCTCCGCTGCCGTGATCGCTACGCTGATGGTCTCGAAATCACGCATCTCTCCCACGAGGATGACATCGGGGTCTTCACGAAGGGCTGCCCTTAAGGCATTAGCATAATTGTTGGAGTCGATGCCGATCTCTCTTTGGTTGACCATGGACATCTTATGCTGATGCAGATACTCGATGGGATCTTCCAGAGTGATGACATGGGCATCTCTGTTGTTGTTGATCTTGTCGATAATAGCAGCAAGGGTGGTGGATTTACCACTTCCGGTAGGTCCGGTGACCAGTACCAGTCCTCTTTTTCTCTGATAGAGATCCACTACGGATTCCGGCACACCCAGTTCTTCCGGAGATGGCACCACGGTACCTACCAGACGGAATGCCAGTGCCACAGAACCTCTCTGTTTATAGGCATTGACACGGTAACGTCCGCAGTTGGGGATGGAGAAGGACATATCGTATTCTCCCCGTTCCTCGAAACGTTCTCTCTGTACTTCCGTCATAATATTGACTAATACCTCCAGGGTATCCGCAGGAAGCATCTTCGGGTAATCCATGGTGATCAGGTTACCGTTTACACGCATCTTCGGCGGAATACCTACCGTAAGATGCACATCACTTGCTCCCGCCTCCTTGGCGGCTCTGAGTATTTCTTCGATCGTCGGCATAATTACTCCTCGCTATTTCTTGAATATGTATCTGTTATCCATGGTCTTCATGACATCCACGATGTGAATATCTTCGTTCTCCGGAAGTGCCAGATTCAAAATACTGTTATCCCAGAAACTTACCAGTGTGGGACGCAGTACATTTTCTTCATTTTCATTTAATACCAGTGCCTTTTCCCCGGTGCTGAGTTCCACGCTGGCTCCGGGCGGCAGAATATTGATGGAACGGATCAGTGCCCGCACCGCCTCCGGATCATAGACCTCGGGGTGCTCTGTGAATTCCTGGATGGCTTTCACTTCCGACTGTGCGGTGCCCTGTAACGTCATGGCAGTGATCTCATCGTAGCGGTTCGCCACCAGCAGGACATTCGCTCCCGTCAACATTTTGTACCGGCTCTTCACTCCGTCTGCCGGGAACAGATCCAGCTGCTTTCTCGCCGCCTGCTGACAGATTCTGCGAATATTCGTTCCATCGGTTGCAAAAGCTTCCGCGATCATCTCATAAGCTTCTTCCTGGGTCTCACAGTTTCTGAGCATGTCTTCCCCGGAGTAGGGTGCTCCGTAATACACAGCATCTTTTTTTCTCAGTTTTCCCATATCGTGGAGAATTGCAGCACATACCGTATGATACTGTTCTTCCCGTCTTACATTCATTACATGGGTGATCATGGCACAGAGTATTGCCACATTCAGGGAATGTCTGGAGACATAATCCTCCAGGCTCCTCAGATTCTGATAGAAATTGATCTTCTCATCCAAATGTCCGTAATTACGGATGACCATGTCTGCAATTGTCTGGGTACGACTCTGTCTCCTGGTCTTCAGGATACGCTCCTGTTCCTCCTCGATGGCGCCAACTGCCTTGATCTGGAACCGTTCAAACTCCAGGTCCTCCTGTGTCATGGGAGGAAGCGGTTCTGCCGGTTCCAGCACGTAGACGCCGATCAATCCGAAATTGCGGATACTTTCTATTGCCTGTACTGACAAAAGGGAATTCCGGTCAAACAAAAGAATACTTTTTTTATTATAAACAGGCCTCGCCAGACGCATTCCTGTCTTCAGTTCTTCCGTTCTCACAAAGTGCATCCCTGTCCCCCCTTTATCCTGTGTAGTAACACTATTACCAATATATCACAGCGCCGTACTCTTGACAAGCCTGCGTTATTCTTCCTTCAGCTCTGCTGCCAGCTTCTGCAGTGCCCTTTTTTCCATGCGGGAGACATAGCTTCTCGAGATTCCCAAAGTATCTCCCACTTCCTGCTGTGTATGCTCTTTGTATCCTAAAATTCCGTAGCGCATCACCAGAATCCGGTACTCCCGCTCGGTCAGACAGTGGTCTAACGCCACCAGCAGACGCTTTCTGTTCCTCCCCAGTTCCAGGTCTTCTACCACATCTCTCTGCTTCTCTTCGATCACATCCAACAGATGAATGGCATTGCCTTCCTTATCCTGCCCGATGGGTTCGTACAGAGAGACTTCTCTGGACAGTTTTTTGCGGCTGCGCAGCATCATCAGAAGTTCATTGTCGATGCAGCGGCAGGCATAGGTAGCCAGTCTCCCTTTGCCGGAATCAAAGGAATTCACCGCTTTGATCAGACCGATACACCCTATGGAGATCAGATCCTCCATATCTTCCTCTACATTTTGGTATTTTTTCGCAATATGCGCCACCAGACGCAGGTTCCTCTCCACCAGAATCTCTTTCGCCTGTCTGGCTTCTTCCACGGTACCTTCCCTGAGCATACGGATATAATAAGCTTCTTCTTCCGCGGTTAATGGCTGTTGAAAGGTCTTCAAAGAGCACCTCCGTGGACAGTTGCTTATGATAGTTTATGTGTTTTTCTGTCCACAAGTGCCTGTCAGTCTCCTACGGATCTTCAGAATAAAAACTGTGCCATGACGTAATTGCTGACATCCAGTCCTCTCTTGGTCAGTGCTAGGTAACGTCCCCTGTTTTCCTCTTCCCTTACCGTCAGCAGTCCGTCCGCTGCATTTTTTGCGATCACTTCTCCGTAGACCTCTTCCAGGCTTTTTCCGTACTGTTTTTCGAAATCTTCGTAAGACACGCCTCTGACCAGACGCAGCCCTAAGAACATGGTCTCCTCCATCTGTTCCTGTGTGGTAAGGCTCTGTTCTTCTTCCCGACAGGCAAACGGATGTGCCAGATACGTGTTAAGATCTCTTCCGTTCTGAAATCTCACATTGTCGATCAAGGAAGCCGCCCCTATGCCGAATCCCAGATAATCTCTCCGGATCCAGTAGCCCACATTATGTCTGCATTCATAACCGTCTAAAGCATAATTGGAGATCTCATAGCGATGAAAACCGTATCCCGCCAGCACCTCTATGGTCTCTTCGTACATGGCACGCTCCGTATCTTCCTCCGGCAGTGGCAGCTCTCCCCTCTCCGCCATTGCCGCAAAAGGGGTTCCCTCCTCCACGATCAGACTGTAGGCTGAGATATGCTGCGGCATGGGTTCTAAATGCAGTACCTTTTCCAGTGTGTCCCTATAGCTTGCAAGGGTCTGCCCCGGCAGTCCGCTCATGACATCCACATTGATATTCGTAAAACCAGCCTCCACCGCCTCCCGGTATACCTGACAGAAACCGTTAAAATCATGGATCCTGCCAAGTATCTTCAGTTCCTGCTCCTGCGCCGACTGCATGCCGATGCTGAGCCGGTTGATCCCCGCCGCGTAAAACGCTGTGAGTTTCTCCGCAGTGGCAGTACCCGGATTGACTTCCATGGTGATCTCCGCATCCTCCGCCAGGGTAAATCCTTCCCAGATATATTCCATCAGCTGATTTATACAGTCTCCGGATAACAGAGATGGGGTTCCTCCGCCGATAAATACGCTGGTTACGATACGGTCTTTATAATCTTTTGCTCTTCCCTCAATCTCTGCAAAAAGTGCAGCCATATAGGCTTCCCGGGTCTGCTCCGTGGCAGGGGCAGACAGGAAATCACAATAGCTGCACTTTTTTACGCAAAAGGGGATATGAATGTATAATTCCAGTTCCTTCGGATTCATATTGCTCCTTTTTGTATAGAACTCGTTAATTTTTATCATCCAGCTTCAGAACACTCATAAATGCCTTCTGGGGGATCTCTACGCTGCCAAACTGACGCATACGCTTTTTACCCTCTTTCTGCTTCTCCAGCAGCTTCTTCTTACGGGTAATATCACCACCGTAGCATTTCGCCAGCACGTCCTTACGCATGGCCTTTACGGTCTCTCTGGCAATGACCTTGCCGCCGATGGCTGCCTGAATGGGAATCTCGAAAAGGTGTCTGGGGATCTCGTCCTTCAGCTTCTCACACATCTTGCGTCCTCTCTCGTAGGCGGAATCCGCACAGACGATAAAGGACAGGGCATCCACTTCCTCACGGTTAATGAGGATGTCCAGTTTCACCAGATTGGATCTCTCGTAACCCTTTAAGTCATAGTCAAAAGAAGCATAACCGCGGGAACGGGATTTTAACGCATCGAAGAAATCATAAATGATCTCATTTAAGGGCAGTTCGTATTTTAACAGTGCTCTGGTACCCTCGATGTATTCCATACCGAGGTATTTGCCCCGGCGTTCCTGACACAGTTCCATAATAGAACCGATGAATTCGGAAGTCACCATGATCTCCGCATTTACCACCGGTTCTTCCATGTATTCGATTTCGGAAGGATCCGGCAGGTTGGAGGGGTTGGTCAGTTCGATCACTTCCCCGTTGGTCTTGTGTACCTTATAGACTACGCCGGGAGCGGTGGTCACCAGGTCGAGGTTGTACTCTCTCTCCAGACGCTCCTGAATGATCTCCAAGTGCAACAGTCCTAAGAATCCGCAGCGGAAACCAAATCCCAGTGCCACGGAAGTCTCCGGTTCATAGAACAGGGATGCATCGTTTAACTGTAATTTTTCCAGTGCGTCCCGCAGATCCGGGTATTTGGAACCGTCTGCGGGATACAGTCCGCAGTATACCATGGACTGTACTTTTTTATAACCGGGCAGGGGCTCTGCGCAGGGATTGTTGTCATCCGTCACAGTATCACCCACCGCCGTATCCTTTACATTTTTAATGGAAGCGGTAATATAGCCTACCATTCCGGCGGAAAGCTCGTCACAGGGGATGAACTGTCCCGCGCCAAAGTAACCGACTTCCACAACTTCTTCCTTCGCTCCGGTAGCCATCATGCGGATCATGGTACCTTTTTTCACCGTACCTTCCATGACACGGCAGAATATGATAACGCCTTTATAGGAATCGTATACGGAATCGAAGATCAGTGCCTGCAGCGGCTTGTCGGGGCTTCCCTTGGGAGCGGGGATCTTTTTCACGATCTGCTCTAAGACTTCCTCGATGCCGATACCGTTCTTCGCGGAAATTAACGGCGCATCCTGTGCCTCGATGCCGATGACATCTTCGATCTCCTCGATGACTCTCTGGGGATCCGCGCTGGGCAGGTCGATTTTATTAATCACCGGAAATACATCCAGGTCATGATCCAGTGCCAGATAGACATTCGCCAGAGTCTGCGCCTCAATGCCCTGCGCCGCATCCACGACGAGAATCGCGCCGTCGCAGGCTGCCAGGGAACGGCTGACCTCGTAATTAAAGTCTACATGTCCCGGGGTATCGATGAGGTTGAAAATGTACTCCTCTCCGTCCTGTGCCTTATATACGGTACGCACGGCCTGTGCCTTGATGGTGATGCCACGTTCTCTCTCCAGGTCCATGTTGTCCAGCACCTGTGCCTGCATCTCTCTGCTGGTGAGCAGACCGGTCTTCTCGATAATGCGGTCTGCCAGGGTGGATTTACCGTGATCTATATGTGCCACAATACAAAAATTGCGGATCTTGCTCTGGTCTATTGCTGCCATACTACTGTCCTTTCCTGACATATTCTTACGTCTGACAATTGTAGCATAAATTCCGCATTCTTGTCTATGTTTTTGCTTCGATTCCTTGTCTTATTCTCCCCTTAGCACCATATCCAGGATATGTGCCAGCGGATCACAGGCATTCATGGCTTCCTCCAGCGTATTGTTCTGCGCTCCCAGTTCCACCAGCAGGGTCCGGGGGCGTAAATGCATATTGTAACGGTAGCCCTTTAAGTAGATCCGGCGGGTCAGCCCCGGATAATATTCCGCCGCCTTTAACTGCATCTGAAAAGAAAATGCCAGGTTCGCCTCCTGGTTCTCATTCTGAAGATAGTCGATATCTCCCGTCTTGCGGGTACGGCTGAGTCCGTTAAAAAACATAAAACGTGCGGTGGGCCTGCCCTGAAGATCCGTCACCAGTCTGGTCCCCTCCGCCACCTCATCCCGGTGCAGATCTATGATCACCTGCAGGGAAGGATTCTCTGTAAGGATCTGTTCCACCACCGGAAGGGCTTTGGAATACGCATTGTCTCTGGTCTCCACATCGTACTCACCGGTATGGTGTAATACGCGATAGCCGTACTGTTCTGTCAGGATCTGTGTCAGGTACTCTCCCACCCCTACGATACCGGTATTCACATCTCCCGGTACCGAATCTGCAAAAGCTTCCTGGGAATGGGTATGATAGATCAGAATCTGCGGTCCCTCTCCCTCTTTTGTCAGTGTCATATCCATCCCCAGAAGCTTCTCCGCGGACAGCTGGTCACTGCCCGCCATGGTATTGGCATCGATGGCATAGAAATTCTGTACCAGAGTCTCATAATCGTTCAGCTGTGTTCTGTCGATCTGCATCTGTCTGGCTGCCGGATGAAATTCTCCTGCCACCGTCCCGATCATCTGCTCCACAGGCTCCGGATTCTGCACGGTCTGTGTCTGTTCTTCCGGAGACTGCGGAAGCAGAAGTTCCTCACTGATCAGATCCTCCGTGGTCAGTGTCCTGCAGGTGGTCTCATCCTCCGCAATCTGCGTTTTGGGCTCCGGCAGACTTCCGTAACCAAGCAGCGGAACCACCTCTTCCATGCTCTGCCGAAACAGCCATCCGGTGCTTCCGTTCTCTCCCCGGGAAACGCCTGCTCCGGTAAACACCGGGAATTCATTTGTTCCGCCATCCACCAACAACAGTCCGCAGACAACCGCCAGGAAAAGCAGCATCCGCCCCCCGGCGGCATTCTCAGGTTTCTTCACTGTCCACGCTTTCCTTCCGCACATTCTCCTTTATATATATGCGTCTATACCCAGTTTTTTTCCATGGCAATATTGATTCCTTCGGATACAGTGTAGCTGACCCGCTTAATGACGGAATCAATATCTTTTCCAGTCATATACATATTGTTCAGCTCAGCGAATGCCATCCGGTGCTGCCCCATATATTTGACGGCGTCGAATTCTTTTTCCCCACTCATCAGTTTCTCCAGGGCATCTCCCACAATGGTGGCAGCATCCACTACCGTAGGGATCCCGATAGCGATCACCGGCACCCCCAGTGTCTCTTCCGTCAGGGCATTGCGGTGATTCCCCACGCCGGAGCCGGGCTGGATGCCGGTATTCGTGATCTGGATCGTGCGGTTTAGCCTTCTGGTACTGCGGGCTGCCAGGGCATCCACCACGATCAGTACATCCGGCTCCGTCTCTTTCACCACTCCGCCTATGATCTCCGCCGTCTCCATGCCGGTCTTTGCCATCACCCCCGGCTCGATACTGCTGACCAGATTCATGCGGGTGCAGTTATAGGCTGCCTTGCCATAAGCTCTGACCACATGTCTGGTGATCAACAGATTGTCCACCACCTGTGGACCTAGGGCATCCGCAGTCACTTCCCGGTTCCCCAGTCCCACGATCAATACTTCCAGTTCTTCCTGCTCCTGTGGCAGCATTTTCAGCAGTTCTTCCGCCAGTGCCTCCGAGATCTCTCTGTGGTAATCATCATCCGGTTCCACCATGGCGGGAGCTTCCATGGTCACATAGACTCCCATTGGTTTTCCCAGTGTTTTTTCCGCATTTTTGGTGTCAATGGTCACCTTGGTGATCCGGATATCCGTCTCCTCTTCATAGTGTTCTTCCACTGACACTCCCCGCAGTTTGCTCTCTTCCTCATTGACGCTTTCCCGCGCCTCCAGCGCCAGGTCTGTTCTGATCTGAAAAGTCTCCATTTTTCTACCCTCTGTCCGCCTTTCGTAGATACCATATTTTGTGTAATATTTTTTGCAAAAATCCGCAAAATATGTATTGACAAAAGCTGGCAGATTGTCTAAACTACAATGGTATGTTTACGTTAGTCTTCCGTGTCTGGCTAAAGTGAAACATTTCTTGTAAATTATAATTTTATTGTATACATTATGGAGGTGTACGACTTGGCTAACATTAAATCTGCAAAAAAGAGAATTTTAGTATCCCGCACAAGAGCTGACAGAAACAAGGCTATCCGTTCCGGCGTTAAGACCGCTATCAAGAAGGTATACGCTGTAATCGAGACCGGTGATAAGGAAGCTGCTAAGGCTGAACTGGCTGCTGCTACCAAGACCATCGAGATGGCTACTTCTAAGGGCGTTTACCACAAGAACAACGCTGCAAGAAAGGTTTCCCGTCTGAGCAAAGCTGTTAACGGAATGGCTTAATTTTTCTTGAACCGATACAGAATTTAAGACATACAAAAAGCACCTATACCGTCATGTAGGTGCTTTTATTGTGCAATTTAATATGGCGCAGGTGATAAGCCCGCGCATATTATTTTTTGTTTATCTTCTATGTCCACCACCGCCGTGGCTTACGCCGCTGCTGCTGGTGTGGCTTCCGCCATGCCCTCCGCTGTGATGGCTGCTTCCGCCGCTACTACTGCTGGTCTCGATTCTTCTGGTAACCACATTCTTACGCAGATACTGGTCTCTGGTATTGTTGATCTTAGGCTTTTTGCCGTCGACATACTGGTTCGTTGCGGTGGTATCTTTTGCTTTGTTCTGATGCAGATTCACCGCTGCATAAATCAGTGCAACCACAAGTCCCGTCAGGATCCAGGGTGCAAAGGTCATAGGCATGGGTTCCTTACTCTCTTCCATGGTCCTGGTCACATAAGTCACACAGGCCTTATATGCCTTATAAGGACTCTCCTCTATGTAGTCATCCACTGCATATAATGCCTGGTCGATCTCATAATTTCCGAAATAGTCATAGACATTTCCGCAGGTGGACAGCCAGCTTCCCTTCTGTCCCTCATAGGAATTATCCAAAAGCAATACACCGTTGCCTTGTACTTTGTTATAGCCGTAATTATTGTAATCGTAGAAGTTATCCGCCAGATCTCTCATGGCAGTGCTCCAGTCGGTGCTGCCGACTTCTTTCGCATGGAATGCCTCCGGCAGATTGGGATTCTGTAAATCATACTCTACCGATTCGGAGATCGTTACGATGACGATATCCGCCCGGATTTTCTCCTCGCACTCTGCGATATATTCCCGCAGACTCTGCTCCTCTTCGTCCGTCAGCATATCCGCATAGTCATACACACGCTCCGCGGGCTCCTGATTGTTCCCCCTGACGGTCTTGGGAGTAAGCAGATGAACAACTGCCGCTCCGATGGTAATTACCGCCAGTATTCCGGCAATGATAAACCATACCTTAAAATATTTGAAGTACTGTCTCAGCGCTTCTCTCTTAATATCTTTTTCCATTGTCCCGTTATCCTTCCCTCATAATCTCTACAGCAGACTGGCAATCGCATTTACCATGCACAGGATTGCCGCTAGCGTCACGCCAAGTGTTCCCGCGTAAGCCCATACTTTGGCTTTGGAGATTGGCGCGATACCTACCAGTTTACCGGTCTGTCCGTTCACATAGAAAGGATACTCTTTCCCTTTATAGGTATAATCATACTTCCATACCGGCAGAAGTCCGTAGTTTACAGCACTGTCTGTTACGCTGATATTTTCTCCCAGCTTGCGGACGCTGGAATATCCGGAATAGCTGTCATGCAGCATCTTCTGCGCATCCTCCTGCATCTTCGCCTTCGCACGGCTCTCCACTAGGTCGGAAGTCATATTGTAACGCTCACTGTAGAATCCGGACAAGTACTCCGGCTTGAACTCCTGCAGATCCTTATAATCAAAAGGTTCCATAAGATCCATGACATCATCCGGCATTCCGATGGATGCATCCACCGGGATCTTCACGAAATCAATATCCATATCACGGACAACATCATAATAAGAAGTCTCCGTATACTGCGTGTTGCCGGTAGTCCAGCTGCGCACCTTGGTGCCCTCACCGTGGAAGGTACAGTTGGTGTTGTAATCATAGAACCAGAACGGTACATAATCTCCGTGAATACCGTTCATTCTTACCTCTGACAGGAAATCCGTCGGTGCAAAAACGCATTTTTCAAACTTATCACGGATCAGCTTCTTGCAGACTTCCTTGCCCATACGGAACGGGATCAGCATATGCGGTGTGTAATCACCTGCAATCTGTTCATCCACGATCACATAATTGTCACAGTAGGGACACTGGGTCGCGGAAGTGCTGACTGTCATGGGAATCTCACCGCCACAGTTCGGACATACCTTCGTCACCTTTTTCTGAGCATCTTCTGCAGTACCATTCTCTTCACCACTGGTCTCGATGACACCATCCTGACGCTCTTCACTGTCCTCACTTTCACAGAAAGGACAGAACATTTTCTTTCTCTCCGGGCTGTAGACCACATTACCGCCGCAGTTTTTACACTTAAAGATCATCTTACCCCTCGCCTTCTGCCTTTTACGACATTTTTCTTGGTAGAACCTTACTGATCTTACCATACATTTTCGCGTATTTCCATAGATGAATATGCACATAAGCTTTTCTTATCGTTCGGATCACCGCGCTCTTAAGCCTTTTTAAGCGTTCATCAGATCCTCATAATCCTCCGGCAGGAATCGGTGATAAATCACATGACATCCTTCATCCCGGAAGCAGTAACAATAAGGATCCCCCATCTCCTCTGGGAAACGGATCATGACATCAAAGCCCTCTCCCTGCATCTCTTCTATATAGATATTCTCACTGTACCGCAAAAATAATTGCCGGATATCCTCGATCTTACAGCCGTGCTGTCCGATCAACCGGATCAGTTCACAGATAAATCCCGTCTCCGCAAAATGCTCATGGACATAGGCACTGCCCTCCTCCGGAATACAGAGGCAGAACCGATCCCCTCTGCGGGTAACGGTGAGTTTCCCAAGCTTCTCTGTCATACTCTCCGGCTGTCCGGTCAGAGTGACTTCCATCTCCTCTGCCGTATCTGCAGTATCCAGCAAATGGTTCAGTGTGGATAACGGATAATACAGGTGGATCTTCTCCCGGCGGAATCCCAGCTTGGCCTGCTCCTCCAGGATCACATCCATGAGATTTTTTTCTAATTTTTCAAATGTCATGACTTATTTCCTTATAAAAATTTATCCAGTTCCGTCTCTACGATCTGCTTTTTCTTAATCTTAGGATTACGGATCACTCTGCCCTGTGCAACGACCATATCCACGTTCCGAAGCACGCGCAGATCCTCTAACGGATTCTTCTCCACCACGATCATATCCGCGCATTTACCGGGCTCCAGTGTACCGGTGATATCTCCGATGTCTGCCATTTCGGCGCCCCTGCAGGTAGCGGTATACAGTGCAAAAGCATTGGAGACTCCCACATACTTATGGAAATAATATAACTCTCTCCAGAAATCATACTGGGTGATCCAGGGGCATCCCACATCATTGCCCAGTACCACAGGAATATCGTTGGCAATCGCCGCCTTCGCACAGTCAATGATACCTTCAAATACCACATTGCCGTTAAACTGTTCCACTTCGGAAGCATTGGTAATGGAACGGTCGAACAATGCATAGGGAAGTGCCGGAGACAATGTAGTACACAGAAATGCATTGTGTTCCTTGAAAAGTGTAATCATCTCCTCATCCGCTTTTGCACCGTGTTCGATGGAGTCTACCCCGTTTTTCAAAGCCACTTTTACGCCTTCCGGAGACTCCACGTGGGCAACCACCTTATATCCCATGGAATGTGCCTTGTCACAGACTGCCTTTACCATCTCGGGTGCCATCTTCAGTTCTCCGGGCACGCCCTTTTCCTTCGCATCCAGCACACCGCCGGTGATCATGAGTTTCACCAGATCCACCTTCTGGGCTTTTGAAGTTTCCAGATGCTGTAATGCTTCGTCTATGCTGCCGGCTGCGATAGCTACGGATCCTGCCATATGACCACTGGGAACAGAGATGCCCTCGTTCGCTGCCAGGATTCTGGGACCGGGCTTTTTGCCTGTGGCAATATCATCCCGCAATCTGGTATCAAAGTCTCCCAATCCTCCTACGGTACGAATCGTGGTCACGCCACTGTAAAGCTCGTCCTTTGCGAAACCGCAGACCATACTGTAGGCAACTGCCTTGGTCAGCCCGTTGCTCATGATTTTTTTCACCAGGGCTTCATTATCCCGCTGCTTCTTCTGCGGCTTTCCGTTGCCTGCCAGATGCACATGCATATTGATCAGACCGGGCAGGATGTACTTGCCCTGCAAATCGATCTCTTCGTAACCGGAGGCTGTCAGATTCCGCTTTCCCGCTTCTTCCACCGGCAGAATCTCCGTAATCTTCCCCTCTTCCACCAGGATGACCTGTCCTTCCTGCACCTGCATTTCCTTCGTGCCGTTCAAAATTTTCCCATTGGTAAATACGTACTTCATATCGATACTTCTCCTTCTCTTAAATGTCTTCTCTGATCTCTTGTACCAGTTCCTCGCTGCATTCCGCAATGGCACAGATATCCTCATTCTGATAGCCTCTGGCAATCATGTTCCGGACGATCTGCACCGTCTTCCCGGTAGCTCCGATCTGTTCTCCGATTTGTTGTCCAATATGCTGCCCGATCTGCTCTCCGATCTCCTGTCCGATACTCCGTTCCTCTGCCCGCAGATCCATCAATGCCTTACACATATCATATATCTCCTCTCCGCTTTCCTCGATTGTCACATAATACTCCATATTCTCTGTCAGTTCCCAAAAGCCCATAAGTACAGCCATAACTGCCGCCGTATCCGCAGGCAGTCTGCGGTATGCAGGATCTGAAGATATCAGCTGCTCCAGTCTCTGTCTGTCCCCACGGCAGGCAAGTGCCTGAAATACTTCCCGCAGATCCGTGCGGAACCGGTCAAAATCGTCCTCTTCATTAATACAATATAACTTCATGGGATAATCTGCAAAAGGAAGGCGCGTCCTGACCGTCTCTTCCTCCAGATTCATCATATCCGCCAGGCACAGCGGTCCGTCCCAAATATCCTCCCCGTGGTATAAACATAATGTATACACCGGAACCAGTCTGTCCTGCTTACGGATTCCGCTGAGACGCTCTGCGTTTCTAAGTTCCCCGGTCCCCATATACCTGCTCCGCAGTTCCCGAAGCTGCTTTAAATATTCCTGTACATCATATTCCATGCAGCGCAGAGGCATTGTATAATCCACATAGCTTTGCGCCTCCACCGCCAGTATCCGGAACATGGTACCGTCTTCCATTCTCTTCTTCACATCCCGGTATTCTTCTCTGTGCTTTCCATTCTTCGGTTTCTTACGTCTGTCACCCCTCCGTCCTCCAGGATGCCCCTGCGTTTCCGGCGGATATACCGTATAACGCTCCGACTGTTCACTTAACATCTGCGGTTCTATCACCTGTTCTCCCTGAAAAAATACAACATTGAACAGATCTGCGAACCGGTACGCATCCCCCAGGTACTCTTGCATGACTATTGCTGTTTCTCCCATTTGTTACCTCCTTGGTAATATGATAGGAGATTCCGACAAAAATGTCTGTAGCAGCATACACGGCATTTACGTACAAACGCATTTAACACTATGCAAAAATCACATTGGGAATACGTCAGGTCAGAATCTCCTGCTTTTAGAATGTTGGATCTTATTGAAAAAGCACGATTTTCCGACTTGTCAGATGTACCAGATTTGCCAAAAAGAAAACTACTATGCTTTGTATTAAACATAGCATAGTAGTCTCTTCGTTGCAAGTACTATTCTTATTTTCTAAGAATTATTTGTTATAGTTGACAATCTGTCCGAAATCAGCTTTCAGGGAAGCGCCGCCTACCAGACCACCGTCGATGTCTGCCTGTGCAAACAGTTCGGGAGCGCTGGAAGCAGATACGGATCCGCCGTACTGGATACGGATAGCTGCTGCGGTTGCATCATCGTAGATCTCAGCGATGCACTCACGGATTGCCTTACATACTTCCTGTGCCTGCTCGGTAGTAGCTACCTTGCCGGTACCGATAGCCCAGATGGGTTCGTATGCGATAACAGCGGTTGCTGCCTGTGCGGCAGTTACATTCAGGAATGCGATCTTGATCTGCTGACGGATGAAGTCAATGGTAACCCCCTGCTCTCTCTGAGTCAGAGTCTCACCACAGCAGATGATGGGAGTAATGCCATGCTCGAAAGCCTTGAGAACCTTTTTATTAACGGTCTCGTCGGTCTCTGCAAAGTACTCTCTTCTCTCAGAGTGACCGATGATTACATACTTCACACCTGCATCATCTAACATTGCGGGAGAGATCTCGCCGGTGAAAGCACCCTTCTCCTCGAAGTACATATTCTCGGCACCAATCATGATATTGGAACCCTTTGCTGCCTCCATAGCAGGAATGATGTCGATTGCGGGAACGCACAGAAGTACGTCTGCTTCATCATTTGCTACGAGGGGCTTTAAAGTATTGATCAGTTCTACTGCCTGGCTGGGAGTCATGTTCATCTTCCAGTTGCCGGCAATGATCTTCTTTCTTGCCATAACCATACACCTCTTACTTTATATTTTATCTATGGAATAACTTAGAAATACTTAGGCGGCGTACTTTTGACGCCTTAGTATTTCTTTATTCCTTGTCGTCTGCTGCTGCAACGCCGGGAAGCTCTTTTCCTTCCAGGAACTCCAGGGAAGCACCGCCACCGGTAGAAATGTGGCTCATCTTGTCAGCGAAACCAAGCTGGTTAACAGCTGCTGCGGAATCACCGCCACCGATAATGGTAGTTGCATCGGTCTCAGCCAGAGCCTTTGCTACAGCGATGGTACCTGCTGCCAGGGTAGGATTCTCGAATACGCCCATAGGTCCGTTCCATACAACGGTCTTAGCGGTCTTAACAGCCTCAGCATACAGAGCTGCGGTCTTAGGTCCGATATCGCATCCCTCTCTGTCTGCGGGCATGTTGGTAACATCATATACCTGAACCTCAACAGGAGCATCGATAGGGTTAGGGAAATCAGCGATGGTTACGGAGTCAACGGGAAGTAACAGCTTCTTACCCAGCTTCTCAGCCTTTTCCATCATTTCCTTACAGTAGTCGATCTTGGTATCATCTACCAGAGACTTACCGATCTCATAGCCCTGAGCCTTTAAGAAGGTGTAAGCCATACCACCACCGATGATCAGAGTATCGCACTTCTCTAACAGGTTGGAGATAACGTTCAGCTTGTCTGCAACCTTAGCACCACCCAGGATAGCTACGAAAGGTCTTACGGGATCTTCTACAGCCTTACCTAAGAAGTTGATCTCCTTCTCCATCAGGTAACCTACTACGTTCTCGCCACCCTTAGCGGTGATGAACTTGGTAACGCCTGCTACGGAAGCATGTGCTCTGTGGGAAGAACCGAAAGCATCACATACGTACAGATCAGCCAGGTCAGCCAGCTCTTTGCTGAACTCCTCACCGTTCTTGGTCTCCTCTGCGCCACGGAAACGGGTATTCTGAAGCAGAACAACGTCGCCTTCCTTCATGTTCTCAACAGCCTTGGTAGCTGCTTCGCCGGTTACATTGTAGTCAGCTACGAAAGTAACCTCTTTGCCCAGCTTCTCGGACAGTCTCTTAGCAACGGGCGCCAGAGATTCGCCTTCGTTGGGGCCGTTCTTTACCTTGCCCAGATGAGAGCAAAGGATTACCTTGCCGCCGTCGTTAATCAGCTTCTTGATGGTAGGCAGAGCTGCAACGATACGGGTATCGTCGGTGATCTCACCGTTCTTCAGGGGAACGTTAAAGTCACATCTTACCAGGACTCTCTTTCCCTTTGCGTTAATGTCATCTACAGATTTCTTATTTAATCCCATGGTATTAACCTCCAATTATTTTAGTATCTAAAAAGGGTCCGGTCCTTGTAAGACCGGACCCTGATAGGTCTTTACTCGCTAGCGTCCAAAGACTTATGCTAACTCGCTGAAGTACTTGATGGTACGAACCATCTGAGAGGTGTAGCTGTTCTCGTTGTCATACCAGGATACAACCTGTACCTGAGTATTGCCATCTTCCATAGGAGCAACCATGGTCTGAGTTGCATCGAAGATGGAACCGTAGGTGCTTCCTACGATATCGGAAGATACGATCTCATCAGTGTTGTAACCGAAGGACTCGGTAGAAGCAGCCTTCATAGCCTCGTTGATCTCTTCCTTGGTTACAGCACCCTTAACTACTGCTACCAAGATGGTAGTAGAACCGGTAGGGGTCGGAACACGCTGAGCGGAGCCGATCAGCTTGCCGTTCAGTTCGGGAATTACCAGGCCGATTGCCTTAGCAGCACCGGTAGAGTTGGGAACGATGTTGCAAGCGCCTGCACGGCTTCTTCTCAGATCGCCCTTTCTCTGAGGTCCGTCAAGGATCATCTGGTCACCGGTATAAGCATGAACAGTGGTCATGATACCGCTCATGATAGGTCTGCAGTCGTTCAGAGCCTTAGCCATAGGTGCTAAGCAGTTGGTGGTGCAGGAAGCTGCGGAGATAACGGTATCTTCGGGTTTCAGGGTCTTGTGATTAACGTTGTATACGATGGTAGGAAGGTCGTTACCTGCGGGAGCAGAAATAACAACTTTACGAGCACCGGCAGTGATATGTGCGGAAGCCTTCTCCTTAGAGGTGTAGAATCCGGTACACTCCAGAACTACATCAACTTTTAACTCACCCCAGGGAAGCTTGCTTGCGTCAGCCTCTTTGTAGATGGTGATGGTCTTGCCGTTAACGGTGATGCTGTCCTCACCAGCCTCAACGGTGCTTGCATACTTGTAAACACCCTGAGAAGAATCATACTTCAACAGATGTGCCAGCATCTTAGGGCTGGTTAAATCATTGATTGCTACTACTTCATATCCTTCTGCATCGAACATCTGTCTGAATGCAAGACGACCGATACGGCCGAAACCATTAATTGCTACTCTTACTGCCATTTTAGTTTCCTCCTAAAATTTTAATTTTATATCTTTTGGCTCTCTGTTAACAGATTGTCAAAATTTTATCAGCAAAAACATTTTACCTAATTCCGCATTATAATTCAAGATGTAAATGAAAAATATTTGTGATTTTGTGGTAAATTTTACAGTTTGTTTAGAAATGCTATGGTTTTTTCCTTATTTTTTGCTATACTGTACCCTGTAAATGACTTACAAAAAGAATGATAACCAGTAGAAAGGATGAAAAATATGTCTATCAAAGCAGATTGTCATCTTCACTCTTCTTTCTCCGGTGATTCCCAGGCTCCCATGCCGGAGATGATCGATAAAGGAATCTCCCTGGGGCTTGAGACCATGTGTTTCACCGAGCATAACGATTTTGATTATCCCAATACGGAAGAAGGTCCCGGCAGCATCTTTTTGCTGAACACGGATTCTTATCTGTATGATGTGCTCCGCTGCCGTGCGAAATACGAAGGGAAAATGCGGATCCTCTTCGGCGTGGAAATGGGGTTACAGCCCCATTTGGCTGACCGCGACGAGGATTTTACTTCCGCTTATGATTTTGATTTTGTCATCGGTTCCACCCATCTGTGTAAGGGAATGGATCCCTACTACCCGGAATTTTTTGAAAAATTTTCTTCCGAGGAAGAAGCCATCCGGGCTTATTTTGCAGAGACCCTGGAGAATCTGAAATGTCATGACGATTATGATATTTTGGGACACCTGGACTATATTGTCCGTGTGGCTCCGAATAAGGATAAAAATTATTCCTATGGCAAATATAAGGATGCCATCGATCCGATTTTGGAGCTGTTGGTCCAGCAGGGAAAAGGTCTGGAGTTAAACACCGGAAGCTTCCGTTACGGTCTCAGACAGCCCCATCCTTGTACCGATGTCCTGCGCCGCTATCACGAACTGGGCGGTGAGATCATCACCGTGGGAACCGATGCCCACAAGGTCCAGGATGTAGGTACCTACCTGGATCTGGCTTCCGAGATCCTGCAGCTGTGCGGTTTCAAGTATTACACCATCTACGAAAGACGCAGCCCGGAATACCATAAGTTATAAAAAAGATGCCCACGAATCCCTCAGTTACTTCCATTCGTGGGCACCTTTTATTTTTTTAATTGAATATGTTCTTTCATCAACTCGCGGAACAACGCATCTGCTGTCCAGGAGACATTATGTGGCGTCACAATTGCCTTCAGTGCAACAGGCTGTAATCCCGTCGCCTTATATTCCGCCAGAAATGTATCTACCTGTGTGGGAAGCATGCCGGAAAACACCAACATTTCCATTGCGAAATCAGGTCCCATGTAGACTTTTCCATCCTTATGAAAGCCACTGATTCCCGCCAGTGTCCCGATCTTCTGTCCATAGTCTCTGCGATTCACCACGGTCACATCCGCACCAATTTTTTGCGCTATCCTGCGAATTGCTTCGGTTTTTTCTGTTTTCACACCAAACAACAATATTCTTGCCATTATATTTCCTCACAGTCCATCACGCGGAATCCATTCTCTGAAAGCAGCTTTGCAAATATGCCCTGTCCGGGAATAAGCCTGCCAGTAAAGCTGCCGTCGTAGATCTGCTTTACCCCACAGCTGGGGCTTCGGGATTGTAAGATTGCCAGATCAATGTCATTCTCTCTGGCGATCCGCAGAGCTTCCTCTGCACCTTTCCGAAACTGCCTGTCCACACTTATGCCTTTACAGTTCGTGACCACGCCGTCTGCGATCTCCGACGGATCTCTCGGAATCGAAAGTCCTCCCAACAATTCGGGGCATACCGGAATCACCTCATGCCCTTCCACATACTTTGCCACACGCTCACTGTAATTATTTTTTCCGTTGTATTTGCAGTTTTCACCTAACAGGCAAGCACTGACTAATATCTTCATGTCCCGACACATCCCCTACAGTAACGGTGCAATCAGCCGCATGATACACTGCCAGCCTCTCACCGCCATATTTTTCCTGCCGTCGCGGTACTTGTCCGTGACTTCCTCGCCATCATGCAGCAGGACATCAAAGTCCGCCTCGATCTCCCGGATGGTATCACAGCCGTGCATCCACACACCGTTTTCAAAATGATGGTAAAGGCTTCGGTAATCCATATTGATGGTGCCTACCGTTGCGGTATCCTCATCGCAGAGCATCTGCTTCGCATGTAAAAATCCCGGGGTATATTCATAGATTCGCACACCCTGGCGTACCAATCCGGAATAGTAGGATCTGGTCACACCGTAGATGATTTTCTTATCCGGAATACCGGGGGTAAATACCCGCACATCCACGCCCCGCTTGGCTGCCAGTCCCAGTTCTCTCGTCATCTCGTCACTGATGATCAGATAAGGGGTTGCCACATAGAGGCGTTTTTTCGCTGTCTTGATCAAGTTCAGGTAGACATTCTCTCCCACCGGTTCGCCGTCTAACGGGGAATCCGCATAGGGCTGCACATAGCCGGAAGCCTTCTGTGCATTTCCATCGTCTGTGCCTTCCTGGGACGCCTTCAGATACTTTTCATAATCCGTATCCGCCTGTCCCATCACATTCCACATTTCTAAGAACATCATGGTAAAGTTCTGTACCGCTCTGCCAGTCAGCTTCACGCCGGTGTCCTTCCAGTAACCGTAAGGATGTGTAATATTAAAATACTCATCCGCCAGGTTATATCCGCCGGTAAATCCTACTTTTCCGTCGATAATCATGATCTTGCGGTGGTCACGGTTATTCATGAAAATATTAAAAAAAGGTCCTACATAATTAAATACCCGGCACTGCACACCGATGGCATTCATGCGGTCGATAAAACTTTTGTCCAGGAAACCGATACAGCCCACATCATCATATAAAATGCGGACTTCCACGCCCTCGGCAGCCTTTCTTGCCAGTACATCCTTCAGTCTGGCAAAGGCTTCCGCTTCCTCTATGGCATGATATTCCAGGAAAATAAAGCGCTTCGCCTTCTCCAGTTCCTGCAGCTGTTCCTCGTATCCCAGATAGGCTTCCGGGTAGAATTTCACATCTGTTCCATCGTATACCGGATAATTGCCATACTTCCAGATATAATAGCACTGGTTGGCAGCCATGGGATCTTCCTCCTCCAGCCGCTCTACCACCGTTTCATCCTGTGGATTTAAAGAAACCAGCTGTGCATCCACTTCCTCGAATCTGCGGATAATTTTATGCATAGCCTCTTTATGCCCAAATAATCCGTATATACACAGACCGAACACTGGGAACGCCAGGATCACAATAATCCATGGCATCTTGAATGCAGCATTAGTATGTTTTCCGTAGATTCGGAGAGCCACTGCCAGTGCCAGCAGGCTGGTGAACAGTGAAATCACGGAAGAATACCGGTTCAGCCATATCATCAGAGCCAGGATCCACAGAATCTGCAAAAGTACTGCAATTGCCGCGAATACAATTCTTCCTATACTGTTTTTTACATTTCCCTTAACTTCCGAGCGCATCTGTTTTTTCTCACCCATAAGTATCCTCTTTTATCTTACGTCCTTAATTTTTATATCTGCTTCTCTCATAGAACGCCGCCCGTCTGTAAGCACCCGGGCGGCATTCTAACGGATTGATTTATCGTATAACATTTTTGCAAAAATCTCAATAGGTCTATGGACTACATCTGTCCGCTTTTGTCTGCCTAACCGCAGTTTCTGTCACACAGCACCACCACGGTAGACGGTGTAGTCTGAGCCGGAATGCTTCTCGTGGAAGAAGCGTAGCTGACTACCAGGTTATGATTGGCGGGACTCGCCTGAAAATACTGGTTATTTGCGGTCCGGACATCCACGGTGCCATCTAAATTCAGCTGCAGGGTCTGCTCCTCATTGATCAGGGAATTATTGTAGTAGCTCACATCCACAAAACGATCGTTCCGATCCTCCGCTACCACTACTGCCGTATACTGGGGCGGATAGATCAGGGGCATGGGAGCATCGTTGCGATACCAGAAAGTCGCCATCATTCCCACGGACAGTGTAGTGAAATCCACCACATACGTATCCGGGTTGATAAAAAAGTTCACAGTGTTGCCATCCGTATCCTCAATGGTGGCAAATAAAAGGCATCCGTCGGCTCTGCGTCCGCCCTGCCCTGCCGGCACCAGATCCACGATAGTTCCTTTCATGGAGCCGAAGCTGCTCCTTCTCATTGGTCTCTGAAATGAAAAACGATAATCCATAGTCTCTCCTGATAAATGCTCAAAGCTTTCTCTTATTATATGCACGCCGGTGCCGCTGTTGTCACACAGCGTGATAAAACAAGGGACCACTATTATAAAAATAGTGATCCTTTTCTTTACAAAATAATGGTTCCGCCGCCCAGCACATGCTCGTCCTGATAGAACACCATTGCCTGTCCCGGTGTTGCAGCACGTACCGGTGCGTCAAAAGTACAGAGCACTCTGCCGTCCGGCTGTTTGGTAAGAATTCCGTACTCGCCCTTATGATTATAGCGGATCTTCGCCAGTGCTCTGACAGGCTCTGTGATATCCTCCACCGCCATGTAATTCACATTTTCACATAATACCTTATCGGTAAAAAGTTCCTGATTGGAACCGATCACGACTTCGTTGGTCTCCGGGCGGATCGCAGTGACAAACACTCTCTCCCCCATGGGAAGTTCCAGTCCTCTGCGCTGTCCCAATGTATAATGGGTGATGCCCTTATGACGACCTAAGATCCTGCCGTCTTCCGTGACAAACTTGCCCGGTCCCGGCACCTTTTCTCCCGCTTCTCTGTCGATAAAGGAGGCATAATCATTGTCCGGTACAAAGCAGATCTCCTGGCTGTCCGGCTTATGCGCCACCGGAAGGGACGCTTTCTCTGCCATGGCACGGATCTCATCCTTGGTATATTCTCCCACCGGCATCAGGGTATGCGCCAGCTGATTCTGTGTCAGATTATATAAGGCATAGGTCTGATCCTTGGCTGCGGTGACGGAATTGCGGATGGCGAAGCGGCCGTTTGGCAGTTTATCGATCCTTGCATAATGTCCCGTGGCAATATAGTCCGCACCAATCTCCAGGCTTCTCTGTAACAGGGATTCCCACTTCACATAACGGTTACAGGCAATACAGGGATTGGGGGTGTGCCCTCTTAAATACTCTGCCACGAAATAGTCCATAACATGGCACTTGAACTCTTTTTTGAAGTTCATGACATAATAGGGAATCTCCAGTGTCTGTGCCACTCTTCTGGCATCATCCACCGCAGACAGACCGCAGCAGCCACCGTTGGCTTCCTTGGCTGCTTCCTCTTCGTCCTGCCAGATCTGCATGGTGACCCCGATCACATCATAGCCCTGTTCTTTTAATAACATGGCTGCCACGGAGGAATCCACCCCTCCGGACATGCCCACTACTACTTTTTTCTTCATAGATCTTAATAGTCTTCCTCTTCTTCGCCCTCACTGATATCGTTCTTGGGCTTCTGCAGACCTTCTATGGTGATATGATTCTTCTCTGCATAATCCCACAGAGCTGCATGGATGGCTTCTTCTGCCAGCAATGAGCAGTGCACCTTTACGGGAGGCAGTCCGTCTAAAGCCTCCATTACCGCCTTGTTCGTTACCTGCAAAGCTTCCTGAATGGTCTTGCCCTTGACCAGTTCGGTAGCCATGGAGCTGGTAGCTACGGCAGCACCACAGCCGAAAGTCTTGAATTTAGCTTCTCTGATGATCCCGTTCTCGTCAATGTCTAAGAACATTCTCATAATATCTCCACACTTTGCGTTACCTACGGTGCCTACGCCGCTGGCATCCTCGATCTCCCCGACATTTCTGGGGTTCTGAAAGTGATCCATTACTTTTTCACTGTACATGTATCTGTTATCCTCTTCTTTCTTGCTTAGTTGTTCTTCTGACTTTTCAGAAAGTCTTCATATAAAGGAGACATATCCCGCAGTCTCTGTACGATTTTCTTCACTTCTTCCGCTACGATATCCATCTCTTCCTTCGTGGACTCCTCAGACAGAGTCAGACGTAAGGATCCGTGAGCTTCCTCATGCTTTAAGCCGATGGCTAACAGCACATGGGAGGGATCTAAGGATCCGGAAGTACATGCGGAACCGCTGGAAGCGCAGATGCCCTTCATATCCAGCATGATCAGCATGGATTCTCCCTCGATGAACAGGAAGGAGAAGTTAATATTATTCGGAAGTCTCTTGGTGCGGTGACCGTTCAGCCAGCAGTGAGGGATCTCATTCTCCAGACGTCCGATCAGATAGTCACGCAGTTCGATCTCCTTGCGGGTCTTGGTGTCCATAATACGCATGGCACGCTCTACGGCAGCTCCCAGTCCCACGATGCCGGGAATATTCTCCGTACCGGCTCTGCGGCTTCTCTCCTGCGCTCCGCCATGTACAAAGGAACGGATCTTCACACCTTTACGGATGTATAAAAAGCCGATGCCCTTGGGGCCGTTTAACTTATGACCGCTGGCGCTGAGCATATCGATATGCATCTCGTCCACGTTGATGGGAACCTGTGCATACGCCTGTACCGCATCGGTATGGAACAATACACCGTGCTCCTTCGCGATTTCACCGATCTCGGCAATGGGTTCAATGGTGCCGATCTCATTATTGGCAAACATCACACTGATCAGAATGGTGTCGGAGCGGATAGCTGCTTTCAGCTCGTCTAAGCTGATCAGACCGTCTCTGTCCACATTCAGATAAGTGATCTCGAAGCCTCTCTTCTCCAGATACTCACAGGTATGGAGAATGGCATGATGCTCGATTTTCGTGGTAATGATATGTTTTCCCTTGGAAGCATAAGCTTCTGCGGTGGCTTTTAATGCCCAGTTGTCGGATTCGGAACCGCCGGCGGTAAAATAGATCTCTTCCGGCTTCGCTCCCAGGCTGTCCGCGATGGTCTGGCGGGCATGATCCATTGCCTTTTTGCTCTCGGCACCCAGACTGTAAATCGTGCTGGCATTGCCGTAATATTCACTGAAATACGGGAGCATCGCATCTACGACCTCCGGTGCGGTTTTGGTAGTTGCTGCATTATCTAAATATATCATATTGCCTCATTTCTGCATATTCCATGCATTTTCATGCTTATTTCACTGCTATTCATGATAGCATTCACTTTACGGTTCTGTCAACAACAGAGAACGAATATACTTTTGCAAGATCTTTGATCAAAAAGGGGCCAAAGTACGCCTATGAAGCATGCCAAACGTCATCCTCTCATCTTCGGGACTTTACTTCTGACCGCCACCGGTCTCATCACCCGCATTATCGGTTTCTTCTACCGAATCTATCTGTCCAGACTTTTCGGGGAAGAAGGCATGGGGATCTATCAGCTGCTCAGTCCGGCGCTGTCTCTCTCCTTTTCCCTGACTGCCGCAGGCTACCAGACCGCCATCTCGAAATTCGTGGCAGCCGGTTGTGCCAGACGGCATTCCGAGAATCTGAAGATATTGTCTGCCGGTGCAGCCATCACACTGCCGTTGTCTCTTGCGGTGAATGCCGTCCTGTTCCTGGCAGCGGACCCCATCGGTACTTTTCTGTTAAAAGAGCCCCGGACCATATCCATGCTGCGGATCCTGTCCTTCTCCGTTCCTTTCGCTGCACTGCACGCCTGTATCAACGGCTATTTCTATGGAAAAAAGAAAGCTTCCGTTCCTGCCCTTACACAGCTATTGGAACAGCTTGCAAGAGTCGGCTGTGTATTTTTCGTCACCGGTTCCGATCTTGCTAAGGGCAGTACTCCTTCCATCAATGCCGCAGTCCATGGTCTGACCGTGGGCGAGATTTTTTCCATGCTGATTGCGCTGCTCTGCCTGTACCTGCACCTGTACCGGCACCTGTCCATTCTCACCCTCCCGGAACTTCTTCCCACCCACAGCATCTTCCGGGATCTTCTGGGAATGACGCTGCCGCTGACTGCCAACCGCATTGTTCTGAACATACTGCAAAGTATCGAAGCTGTCTCCATCCCCCAGAAGCTTCTGCTCTACGGTTATGATACCACCACAGCCTTAAGTGTATACGGAGTGCTCACCGGTATGGCGATGCCCATGATCTTTTTCCCAAATGCCCTGACCAGCTCCGTGGCGGTGCTTCTCCTGCCCACCATCTCGGAAAACCATGCTAAAGGAGACCGTGGAGCCGTTATAAATGACACCCTGCGTACCGTAAAATATTGCAGTCTCATGGGATTTTTTTGTCTGTGCTGTTTTTTGTTCCTGGGAAACTGGATGGGAACGGAACTGTTCCACAGTGAACTTGCGGGACACTTTATCGTGACTCTGGGATTCATCTGTCCCTTTTTATATCTGGATACCACCCTCTCCAGTATCCTGCAGGGGCTGGGCATGGCGGGACGAATCTTTTTCTCCAACGTGATCTGCCTTCTGATCCGACTGCTGTTCGTATTTTTTGCCATTCCGCGGATCGGTATGCAGGGGTATCTATGGGGGATCCTGGTCAGTCAGCTGGTGTTAGCCGGAATCTATTTTTTCTGTCTGTACCGCTTCTTCCGGAAAAATTAAAAATACCTCCGTTACCCGCTTACACCGGGCTGACGGAGGTATCTGTTCTTCTATCTTACTTATCTTATTCGAAGCCTATTCCGTAAATACCGTTTTGCTTCCCACAAAATACTGGTACTGCTGTAAGATCTGGTCCTTACGCATATCGGAGATCGCCTTCTCCACATCCAGGGAATGGATATCGCTGTCCCTGCCGATGTAGCCGAAATCATCCTGCTTGTGGAATGTAAGGGAAATATCATCCAGTGCCGCATTGGCGTAAGGTTTCAGCGTCTGCTCCGTAGCCTGACCTGCCTTACCGGCATTTATCTGTTCAGAAGATGCTACACGAGACTCTGCCCCGGTCTCTTCTACGATCACTGTCTTCGCCGGCTGCGGCATCTGTATGCTGTAGTCCTGCATTCTGCCGATTCCATTGATTCCGTTAACTCCGCCGATTCCCATGTACTCACCTCCTTGTCCTTCGTTTTTTCATGATCGCACATACCATGCAAAATTTTATCTTCTTTTCAACTATAATATCGACCGATTTTATGAAAAGTTAAGTCTGCCCGTGATTTTAATTGTGATTCTTGTCATTCAGAACACTCTTCAGTTCATCCATGAAGGTGTTCACATCCTTGAACTCCCGGTATACGGAAGCGAATCTTACATAAGCAACCGCGTCCAGATCCTTCAACTTATTCATCACAAGTTCACCGATGGTTCCGCTGGGGATCTCCCGTTCTTCCCGGTTAAAGATCTCGTTCTCCACCTCATCCACCAGTGTTGTGATCTGCTGCGCGCTGACCGGACGTTTATGACAGGCTCTGAGTACTCCGGCCTCGATCTTGGCACGGTCGTACGCCTCCCTGTTATTGTCCTTTTTAATAATGATCAGCGGAATCGTCTCGATCTTCTCGTAAGTGGTAAATCGCTTGCCGCATTCATCACACACACGGCGACGGCGAATGGAATTGTTATCTTCCGCCGGTCTCGAATCGATGACTCTGGTATTTTCATGGCTGCAGAACGGACATTTCATAGGCATCCTCCTCTTAAAAACCACGTGTTATTTATACGGATATTATAAGAGAATCAACAGTTAATGTCAACTAAAATTATGTCCGGACCGATCTGTCTGATGTCCTTGTACGGGATGACGATATGCGGCTCGCAGCGCAGGAATCCCAGCCACTGATTCCCACCGGGTACCATGATCTTACAGATGCATCCACTGCACTCGTCGAACTCCAGATCACAGACATGCCCCAGCTTTTTACAGTCTCTGACATTGATCACATCTTTGCATTTTAACTCGGAAAAAAGCATATGCGTACTCCTGCTTTCTTTCTATCTGTATAATATATGATCTTCCCATTCATTTGTTCGGGAAATACTGGAAATTCCCACCGGAAAGTATATTCTCCCACGGTACTGTGAATACTGTAGTTATCAAAAATTCAGTAATCGGGAGGTCTCTATGGTACAGGGAAAAGTGGAAATCTGCGGTGTCAATACAGCAAAGCTGCCTTTGTTAAAGGCAGCAGACAAGGAAGCTCTGTTCGCGAAGATCCGCGAAGGAGACACTGCTGCCCGAGAGACATATATCGAAGGGAATTTGCGCCTGGTCTTAAGTGTGATCAAACGCTTTTCCGGCAGTGCGGAGAATGTGGACGATCTGTTCCAGATCGGTTGCATCGGTCTCATCAAAGCCATTGATAATTTTGATTCCACCCTCGGGGTAAAATTCTCCACCTACGCCGTGCCCATGATCATCGGCGAGATCCGCAGGTTCTTACGGGACAACAACAGTATTCGTGTGTCACGTTCCCTGAAGGATACCGCTTATAAGGCGATCTACGCCAGAGACACATTGACCAGGAAAAATCTGAAAGAGCCCACCATGGAAGAGATTGCTGCGGAAGTGGGTATCTCCAAGGAAGACATCGTCTATGCCTTAGATGCCATGCAGAACCCCATGAGTCTCTACGAACCGGTCTACACTGACGGCGGTGACACCCTCTATGTCATGGATCAGATCAGTGATAAAAAAAATAAGGAAGAGACGTGGGTGGAACATCTCTCCCTCAGTGAGGCCATGAAACGTCTGAACGACAGGGAACGTCATATCATCTCTCTGCGATTTTTTGAAGGAAAGACCCAGACCGAGGTCGCCGATATGATCGGTATCTCCCAGGCACAGGTCTCCCGTCTCGAAAAAAATGCCCTGAAAGCCATGCGGGGGTATCTTACCGCATAGACCTCCCTTATAATATCCGAGCGTCCCCCTTGTATACGGCATTTAACAGGGGACTGAGCTTCTCGCTCACCGCCTCCTGTATCGCAGTCCGGATATCCTCCTGACTGTTTAGGGCGAAATCCGTAAACACTTCGCACATTTCCACACTGGCATATTTATCGTTTGCCACATCATCATGGTCTTCGTAGACCGGGAAACGAATCTTCGTCAGTTCCTTTTTCAATATCGGATACGGAACTCTCTCGCTCTTGGAGGGCAGTGGCATATAGTTCAGATTAGACACCGTCTCGATGGAGATCCTGCTCATCAGGTATTCATAAAAGTCCGGATAACGCAGCTCGATGCAGGCAAATACCAGCGCAATCTTCCTGCACAGCGTGATCTCCTCGTCTTAGAATTCATCGTAGATTCCCTTTCTGACCGCCACTTTATCCGTCAGCTTATAATAATTGGCGATTCTCTTGATACTTCTGGGATTGCCGTCGGTCGTCATCCGGATCAGATTTATATATTCGTTTCTCTCCGCCTTCTCCATACTGCCGATATCCAGTCCGAACATCTCGGAGATCATCGTCTCCAGCTTGTAGTTCGCCACCGGCATATTGAAGGGCAGTTGAATGATCTTATTGAAAAAGCTCTGGGCCTTCTCCTTGGAAATCTCTCCGTACTTCGCCCGGATTCCCTGGAATACCACCGCCGTATCGATTGCCAGCACAAAAATGCAGTTCTCACAGTCCAGTGTAAAATCCCCCCAGTCCTTCCACATAGGGACTGACCTCGAATTCATCCTGGTTCGCCTGTTCGATAGGGCGGTCGGCATTTCCCTTGTAAGCTTTCCGTGTCTCTTCCGGTCTCATCTTACGTATCTCCCTCATTTTTCATGTTATCTTCTGATTACACTTTTATTGTCTGCGGAATCTCCGCAGCATTCTATACAGTATCTGAAACAGCACATAGCCGATCATCCCACCCAGCACATTGGTCAGAATATCGTCCACCTGGAAATATCCCCTGCCGGTGATCAACTGGATCGTCTCCACGCCGAGGCTGGTCACAAACGCTGCGAAAGCATTCCTGAAAGATCCCCGAAGCCGGGGAAACGCCCAGGGACAGATAAATCCATAGGGAATAAACAGCAGTACATTTTCCACGACAAAAGCATGGTTCCTTGCATTCGTCCCCCAGGTAGAGAACAGTTCCAGATCCATGCCGACCCGGCTGCCGTCCTCCCTGGAGAAAAAAGTGATCACCAAAATGATCATCAGATACAGAGAAAATGCTATGAGTCCCGCCATGGGAAAGGCATCCTTCCCCTTACACTCCCGCCTGGCATTCAGTCCGTTCAGGATCAGTCCCATGACAGCCCCCGCCATGATCCCGTAGGGAAGATAGACAAAAGCCTCCTTCAGATCCTTTATTATATATTTTAACATCATCTTATTATTTCCTTACATTTGATAGGTATCCCAATGGGAAGGTGCTTCCTCCCATATCTTCTTATCCTCGAATAAGCGGTCGTTCATCCAGCCGACGGCATCCACCACGCCGTCCTCGTCAAAAGAAAAATAAGCTCTTTTCTTTTTTTCCTCCGGCGTTTTGAAATAATTAAAGGGCTCCGGCCATACCGTCACCATAAGCTTTTTACCGCCTTCGGGGTCCTCCGGATCCTGCGTCTGTTCCAGGCGGTAGCGCATCCCCTGGTGGCATCCGGTGAATTCCGTCTTTTTCAAATATTCCATCGATAATATATCATCACGCTGTATCATGTATCTTCATCCTTAAAATCTGTCATTCACAACCCGGAGCATATGTTTCTCCGTAATTTCTATAGTAGCATGTATCCGTCCCGAATGCAAAGTCAAATATATAGACTGATCTCCTTTTTCAGCTGCCGCATGATCTTTTTCTCCAGTCTGGAAATATAGGACTGGGAGATTCCCAGGAAGCTTGCCACCTCCTTCTGGGTCATCTCCTGTCCGTCCGGTGTTCCCAGTCCGAACCGCAGCCGTACGATGGTCTTCTCCCGGTTCGACAGCTTACTCACGGCATTCATTAAAAGCTTGCGTTCCACTTCGTTCTCGATCCCCCGGTAGATCACGTCCTCATCCGTTCCCAGAATATCCGACAGAAGCAGTTCGTTGCCGTCCCAGTCCACGTTCAGCGGTTCATCAATGGAGACTTCCATTTTCGTCTTGTTGTTACGGCGCAGATACATCAATATCTCATTTTCAATGCACCGGGAGGCATAGGTCGCCAGCTTGATGTTTTTCTCCGGATTAAAAGTATTGATGGATTTAATCAGTCCGATGGTGCCGATGGAGATCAGGTCCTCCACACCCACTCCCGTATTATCGAATTTTTTTGCTATGTAAACTACGAGACGCAGGTTATGCTCGATCAGAATCGCCTTCGCCTCATCCTCATATTCCGTCCCCAGATCACTGATCACCTGATTCTCCTGATCGCTTTGCAGAGGAGGCGGTAATACTTCCGCTCCGCCGATATAGTGAATGTCGCCTTTCCGATGTATGGGGAAAGGCTCCCTGCGTGTTATTTTCAATTTCATTTTTCCGGGTATTGCTATCTTTAAGATCATAATTGCTCCTTCCTGTCTCCCGGCTGCAGCAATGCAGGATGCAGCAGCATAGGAATTTCTTTTCCGGCAATTTCCTCTTCACTCACTGCCAGATATACATTTCTGCACACTCTTTCCACGCCCCGGTACCGGATCGTTATCTGCGGTACCAGATAACCGCTAAGAATGCCACTGCTCTTCCCAACGCTGTGGTAGGGAATCGCCCGAAAAGGGGGAAGTCCGCTGTTCCACAGACTTTGGAAAATCCGGGCATCTATCACCGACACCGGTGCCCCGCTGATGGGTTCCCTTAACGTATTGCCGGAATCGATCAGGGCGGGGATCCGGCATTCACCGTCCGTTCCCCGCAGGAGCACCTGACAGTACACCGCTTGCTCCTCTTCCTTTTTCCTGTGTCTCAGAAAAATCATGCAAAAAAGCGCTCCCACTCCAAGCACCATACAGGTGCCCGGGAGGAAGTTTCTACCTGCGGGAAAGCTTCGAAACACCGCCGCCAGCGCCCCTCCCATCAAAAAAGTAAAAAAGCACTGTTTTCTGAAATACAGCCAAAGCCCTCCCATATTCCGCATGGGAAAAGCCACCCACAGCATGAGTCCCGTCCCCGGCAAAAGGCACAGGAAGAGCTTTAAAAGCGCCGCTCCCTTCCATAAAAAAGGAAGCAGATAACATACCGCTCCGATTGCCGCCCCGGCTGTCAGCCGGTACCACGTGGCAGTGTGGCAGGTACTGTGATCCACCAGGATCAGAAGTAACAGGTTCATGCCGAAGTTCAGGAGGAACAGGCTGTCAAAATACAGTTCATAATGCATCATACCCCTCCTTCAGAATTATTATAAGGGGTGTGGTCAGCAGATTTTGTCAAATTTTCACCCGCCGGAACCTTTTTCATTCAGTTATTTTCGACAGCAGCCTCTTTGCTCTTCTCCAGACCCAGATAGGGCAAAATATTTTCATACAGCTGCCGGATAATAGGCGCCGCTACCTGTCCTCCGTAATAGACGCCCTGGGGATTATTGATGATGGCAATGGCGATGACCTTGGGATCATCCGCCGGTGCGAAGCCGATAAACGAGGAAATATAACGTCCGCTTCCGCGAGGCAGCGTCTGGCTGGTGGCGGTCTTGCCCCCGACCCGGAAGCCCTGCACCTGCCCGTTCCTGCCGGAGCCTTCCGCCACTACCATTTCGAGAATATAGCGCATGGTGGCTGAGGTCTCCTCCGATACGATCCCCTCCCGCACCGGATAGATATACGTCTCCTCCACTTCCCCGTCCCGGTTCAACGCCTCGATGCCGAAGTGTGGCGTGATGCGATTGCCGCCGTTGATAATGGAAGAAGCCGTGGTCAGCAGCTGGATCGCCGTAATCTGAAAAGACTGCCCGAACGCCACCGTCGCCAGTTCCACATTTCCCATGTTTTCCTTTTTATGCATGATCGTTGCCGCTTCTCCCGGCAGATCCACCCCGGTGCGCTGTTTTAAACCAAACTGCTCAAAATACCGGTAATAATTATCCACGCCGAGACGGAGCCCCACGGTAATGAGTGCCGGATTACAGCTGTTTTCCATGCATTGCACAAAGGTCTGGCTCCCATGTCCCGCGGTCTTATGACACCGGATCTTACGATCGTCCACAATAATAAACCCCGGACAGGAAAAGTTGCTCTCCGGTGTCACCACCCCCGCCTCCAATCCGGCAGCCGCCGTAATGATCTTAAAAGTGGAGCCCGGTTCATAAGTGTCGTTAATGCAGCCGTTTCTCCACATAGCATTTAATTTTTCCTGCTTCTGCTCGGCTGTAAGATGCCCAGGATCTGTGGTAAGGAGATTACCGTCTTCTGTCGTAACGGTCTCCGCCGGCAGTGTATAAGGGTCATTCAGATCAAACTCCGGGTAATTGACCATCGCCAGAATCTCCCCGTTCTTCGGATTCATGGTAATGATATAGACGCTGTCCGCCTCCTTGGTGACACAGGCCTGTTCTGCCAGCTGCGTGGCATACTCCTGGATGTTTCTGTCAATGCTGATGCGAAGGTCTCTCCCCGGCACCGGCTCCACCCGGCGTTCACCCGCAGTGTCCACCTCGATTCCCTTGGCATCCGTTACGGTTAATATCATGCCGGACTCTCCTTTAAGGACTTCCTCGTAGACCACTTCCAGTCCGATGATCCCCTGATTGTCGCCTCCGGTGAACCCCAACACCTTACTTGCCAGTTCTCCGTAAGGGTAATATCTCTTGTAATCTTCATCCACTTTTACCCCCGCCAGATCATATTCCCGGATTCTGTCACCGACGGTCTTATCCACGTTACTTTTCACCCGCTCGATGGAGGAATATTTTTCCACTCGTTTCCTGACTTCTTCCTCTGAGATCCCCAGCTCCTTTACCAGCATGGCAATGACCTGCTCGGGCTCTTCGATCTGGTTGTGAATCACGGATACGGTGCAGACTGTTTTATTATCCGCCAGCACGACGCCGTTACGATCCAGAATCCTCCCCCTCGCCGCCTTGATGCTTCTCTCCCTCTCATGCAGTCTGGTGGCTGCTTCCGCATAATAATCCGCCCTCCATACCATCAGATACAAAAGTCGTCCCAGCAGCCCGCAGAAGACTGCCGTACATACAAAAAATATGGTCATGATCTTTTTGCGGTGAAAAAATCGATTCTGATGATCTGCCATAAAAAAACCTCACCCAGGAGCTTTTTATATTTTATGGCTCCAAAGGTGAGGCTATTCGTTCCATGAACGGCTATTTATTCATTTTGCTGGTTCAACAGATTATTGTTCACCGGGCTGTCTCCCAGGGTATCGTCTCCACCGACGTCCGCTCCCGTAACGGGATCGATCAGGCCGCCGTCGATCGGGCTTACCAGATATCCGGTAGCGGGATCCACAGGGTAATTTCTCCAGTCTTCCGTAGTCGTCGTGGAATCTTCTTCACCGGTTCCGGTGTTCTCTCCGCCCGCCGGGTTCTCAGGATCCGAAACAGTTCCGTCACTGCCTGTCTGAGTATCTCCGTCTTCCGGTTTCTGGGTGTACTGGTTCGTAATCTCAATCTGCTTCTCTGCCAGCTCCTGGATCTCCGTCTCGGACAGTTCCTCTGTCATGAAGATGTTCAGGTAAGGCAACACTTCTGTCAAGACATTTCTTACAATACCGGTGGCAAACTTTGCATCATCCTGCGGAGATGCATTGGCACGATCCACCACCACATAGATGGCGATCTGGGGATCATCCGCCGGGGCATATCCCATAAAGGATACCACGTATTCGCCGTTTTTACGGGGAATGGTCTCTGCGGTACCGGTCTTGCCGCCGATGGCATAGCCTGCGGGTCTTGCGGTTCTACCGGTTCTGCGGTCGCCGCCCTCTTCCATAACGGTAGCACGGCAATACTGTCTGATCTTCGCAGAAGTGCTCTCGGAGATGGTCTGTCGCAGCACTCTCGGTTCAATGTTCTCCACCGTTGCTCCGCTTGCATTGGTGATCTTGTCCACCACGTGGGGCTCATAATAATATCCGCCGTTGATCAGGGAACAGAATCCGGTGATCATCTGAATCATGGTCACATTGAAGTTCTGTCCGAAACTGTTGGTCGCCAGATCGGCACTGCCCATCTGATCTACCGGGAACAAGAGGCTGGCGGTTCTCGCTTCTCCTGCCAGATCCACGTTGGTCTTTAATCCGAAATTAAAGGTCTGCTGGAATTTTGCAAATTCTTCTTTGCCCATGGTGGCTGCAATCTTCATTAACGCTACGTTACAGGACCAGGCAATGGAATCCTGTACCGACACATCGCCTTCACCGCCGGTACGGTAGCTGTGGCATTTGATCGTATGTCCGCCGACTTCCAGATATCCGTTACACTGATAGTGCTCGTTGCCGGTGATAGCTCCGCTCTCCAGGGCTGCCGCCACAGTAAAAGGCTTTGCCGTGGAACCCGGCTCGTAAGTAGTGGAGATACAGTAGTTCTTCCACAGGTAGTTCAGATTATCCAACAGTTCTTCATCCGTCAGGGCATCGATATCTTCCTGGGTAAAATAAGTATCTGTCTTCGTCAGTACCTGGTAGCCGTTGGCATTGGTCACCATCTCGATCTTACGGGATCCCAAAAGGGCATCCGTATTCCTAGTGTCGTTCAGGTCATAGGTAGGATAACTTGCCATCGCCAAAATATTGCCGGTATTGACTTCCATAATGATGCAGCCTACATTTTCCGCACCGTTGCCGGGGTGTACCGCATCCTTATGCTCCTCGTTAAACTGCTTCAGATATTTCTCCACAATGCCCTGAATATTGGCATCAATGGTACTGTGTATGGTATTGCCGTCCACTGCCGGCTTGATCGTACGCTCCAGATTGGCATCATCGTTGAGATAACCGTACTCTCTTCCGGTGGTTCCGTTTAATACATCATTGTAATATTCTTCCAGTCCATACTGTCCTTCATTGTCCGCTCTGGCAAATCCGATCACATCCGCTGCCAGGGAGCCGTTGGGATAGACTCTCTTATATTCCTCCTCGAACCAGACACCACGGATCTTGCTGTTCTCCAATGCTGCCGTCTGGAATCCGCTGATCTGGTCATAAGTCATCCTTCGAAGAGGCACATACCAGGAAGATTCGGGATGGGAAGTCACGTACTGTCGCACTGCCGTCATATCCAGATCCGGGAAATTCGCAGAGAGCGCTTCCATGGTGGGTTCCAGATAATCATCCCGATCCAGCATTACCCTTGCATCAATGACCAGGTTATACACCTTTTCACTGACTGCCAGTTTCGTTCCCTTGGCGTCCACGATGTCGCCACGACGGAACGGCAGGGTGATGGAATCGTACTTTTGCTGGGAAAGCACCTGCTTCTCATAGGCAGCTCCGTCCGCCCTCACGATCCATGACAGACGAAACGACAACAGGATAAATGCCAGTATAATCAATGCATACAGACATAGCAGTTTCTTCTGCATTTTGATACTAAATTTCTTGGGGTTCTTTTCCTTCACACGTTCCGCCTCCCGTGCTTAGTTCTGGCTGCCGTCAGCCTGACGCATATAATCGTTGCTGATGCTGGCATAAGGAATTACCTGTCCTTCTGTAGCGTAGGTCATTCCCAGTTCACCGATGGCAATTCTCTTGATCTCTTCCAGATTCACGCTGCTGGTGATACGGCTGTACTCCTCATCGTTGGACAATTTCAGAGAGTTCAGTTCACTCTCCATCCTGGATACTTCTGCGATCTTCGTGGTCAGCTGCGACTGCATCTGGATATAATTCACCAGGAAAAATGCACATGCCACCAGTGCCGCCATCAGAAAAGTCACATAGCCGATGCTCATATGTCTTGCTTTTTCTCTGTTTTTTCTTGTCTCATGAGACAGCTGTCTCCGGGGCTCTTCCATTTGTCTCCGGATCTGTAAGTCTCTTGCTGTATTATCATATATGTATGGGGTATTACTTTTTCTCTGTGCCATACTCTATTCCCGCTTTCACTTTTAAATCTTTCAAAATTTTATTTCTTCTCAAATACCCGAAGCTTTGCGCTCTTGGACCTGCTGTTTGCTTCCAGTTCTTCCGCTCCCGGAAGAATCGGCTTTCTGGTGATCACCTTTCCCTTGGAGACCTTACCGCATACACACACCGGGAATTCCGGAGGACAGGTGCAGGGATTCTCATTCCTGCGGAACGCATTTTTCACAATCCGGTCTTCCAGGGAATGGAATGTGATGATACAGAACCTTCCGCCGGGATTCAACAGATCGATCAGCTCGTCCAACGCCTTTTTCAGTACTTCCAGTTCCTGATTGCACTCAATGCGGATCGCCTGGAATGTCTGCTTGGAGGGATGTCCGTTCTGCCGCATCTTCGCCGGAACTGCGGCTTTGATGATCTCATTTAATTCAAAGGTAGTCTCAATGGGCTTGTCCGCCCTGTTTTTTACAATATGTTTCGCAATGTTTTTCGCGAAAGGATCTTCGCCGTAATCCCGGATGATATGATACAGTTCCATCTCTGAATAATTGTTCACGATATCTCTCGCCGTCAGGGTCTGTCTGCGATCCATCCGCATGTCCAGCGGTGCATCAAAACGATAGGAAAATCCTCTATCTTCGGTATCTAACTGGTAGGAAGAGACTCCCAGATCCAGCACGATTCCGTCCACGCCGGTGACTCCGTATTCTCTGAGGGCTTCCACCGCATTCACGTAATTGTTGTGGATCACCGTCACTTTATCTCCAAAGCATCGCAGTCTCTCCGATGCTGCCGCGATCGCCGCGTCATCCTGATCGATTCCGTAGAAGTGTCCGTTCTGTAGGCGGCTGCACACTTCATAGGCATGTCCGCCGCCACCTAAGGTTCCGTCCACATAGATGCCGTCCGGTCTGATATTCAGTTGTTCTATGGTCTCATGCAACATCACAGAATAATGATTAAATTCCACGACGGTCATCCTTTCCTGCTTCTTTAAATCTACTTCTTTTAAATCTGATTTTTAAATGGTCAGTCCCAGTCCTTCCATGGCGCCGGTGATCTCATCCATATCCGCATCGGAGTTCATAGTCTCCCACTTGTCCTTGCTCCAGATCTCCACGCGGCTGCCGACTCCGACTAACACCACATCTTTTTCCAGTCCGGCGAACTCTCGCAAGTGTGCCGGCAGCAGAATTCTTCCCTGCTTGTCCACTTCCACCGTAGCCGCACCGGCTAAGAAGAAACGGGCGAATTGTCTTGCTTCCTTATTGATCAGAGGTAATGAGGTCAGCTTCTGTTCAAAAGCATTCCAGTCATCATTGGCATACACAAATAAGCAGCCATCCATTCCCTTGGAAATCACAAATTCCTCGCCTAAAGTCTCTCGGAATTTTGCCGGAATGATCAACCTGCCTTTCGTATCTAACGTATGGTTGTACTCGCTCATAAACATCGCACTCACCACCATTCATCCAAAAGGGGACTGCCACGAAAAAGGAGGTCATTTTTTCAAAAATCTACCACTTTGTGGCACTTGCCTCCACTTTCTCCCACTTTTATTATGATTTTATACTAAAATAGGGTATTTTACAAGAGAAATCAAGAGGCTTTTTTCGACAGCGGAATCCAAAAAACGCCCTGTCCTACGACAAGAGCGCTCATTTCCACTATATATGGTAAAAAAATAAGAGCAAACACAATATCTATGTATTTGCTCTTGTTTCGTTATTCTTAATAAATTTTTAAAAATTTTTAATTATTTTCCACTTTCGGCTGTTTTTTCAGGCGGATACGCACCACAATGTCCGTCACCACCGCAAAAATCACCATGCACAGGGATAACACCTGGGATATAGCAATCGTTGTCCCCGGAATAAACAGGGTATCGGTACGGATTCCTTCGATCCAGAATCTGCCCAGTCCGTAACCTCCGAAGTACAGCAGACAAATCTCTCCCTCGAACTTTTTATGCTTGTGGTATACCAGCATAATCAGCAGAATCATCAGATTCCACAGACTCTCGTAGAGGAATGTGGGGTGTACCTGAATGTAATTGGTACCTTCCACGATATGTGCTGCCACATTCTCGGAAATGTCCCGGCTGCGCACCGCTTCGATGGGAAGCCGCATAGCCAGGAAATTATCCGTGTATTCTCCGAACACTTCACGGTTCATGAAATTGCCCCAGCGTCCGATGACCTGTCCCAGGATCAGTCCCGGTACACACAGATCTCCCAGCCGGAAGGGATTGATCTTCTTGATCTTACAGTATATAAACAGTGTCAGGAAAGCTCCGATCACACCACCGTAGATCGCCATACCACCGTTACGGGTATTGAAGATACTTAACAGGTTGTCCTTGTAATAGTCCCAGGCGAAGACCACATAGTAAATTCTGGCGCCGATCACGGAAAAGATTACGGCATAAATAGCAAAATCCCAAATGGTATCCGGATTCTCTCCGCTGATTTTTGCCTGATGCACCGCCAACAGAATACCCGCCAGTACACCAATGCCGATGATCAGACCGTAAAAAGCGATCTCGAAACCGAATACGGTAAAGCTTCTGGGAACATTTTCCAGGTAAATGCCTAAATGGGGAAATGCAATATCTCCTGCATTCATCATAATATTTATTTCCTTTCTTAGTACTATCCGGCTTCTACGTGCTTGCGGATCTTAGTATTACACGTTGAATCTGAACAGGATCACATCGCCGTCCTGTACCACGTAGTCCTTGCCTTCCATGCCAACCAGGCCTTTCTCACGGGCAGCTGCCAGAGATCCCTGCTCTAAGAGATCCTTGTAATTCACAACCTCAGCCTTGATGAAGCCTCTCTCGAAATCGGAGTGGATCTTACCGGCTGCCTGAGGCGCCTTGGTACCGATCTTGATAGTCCATGCTCTGGTCTCATCCTCACCTGCAGTCAGAAAACTCATCAGGCCTAAGATATGATAGCTTGCCTTGATCAGCTTCTCCAGACCGGATTCTTTTAATCCCAGATCATCTAAGAACATTGCCTTCTCATCATCATCCAGCTCGGAGATTTCTTCCTCGATCTGTGCACAGATGACGAATACTTCGCTGTTCTCGCTTGCAGCGAACTCTCTGACCTTTGCTACCATCTCGTTGGATGCGCCGTCGTCTGCCAGATCATCCTCAGATACATTTGCCGCATAGATTACAGGCTTGTAGGTCAGCAGATTGTATTCCTTTAACAGAGCCAGTTCATCCTCATCGGTGACTTCCAGGCTCTTCGCCATCTTGCCACTCTCCAGATGCTCCTTGATACGCTCAAGCAGTGCCAGCTCCTTGGCATAGGTCTTGTCCATTCTGGCAGCCTTGACTACCTTGGACAGTCTTCTCTCCAGTACTTCCAGATCTGCGAAGATCAGCTCTAAGTTAATGGTCTCAATATCACGTAAAGGATTTACACTGCCATCTACATGAATGACATTGGGATCCTCGAAACATCTTACCACATGGACGATGGCATCCACCTCACGGATGTTGCTTAAGAACTGGTTACCCAGTCCCTCACCCTTGGAAGCACCCTTTACCAGACCTGCAATATCTACGAACTCAATCACGGCGGGAGTTACTTTCTTGGAATGATACATCTCTCCCAGCGCTTTTAATCTGTCATCCGGAACTGTTACCACACCCACGTTAGGGTCAATGGTACAGAACGGATAGTTGGCGGATTCCGCTCCTGCCTTGGTCAGGGAATTGAAAAGTGTACTCTTTCCCACGTTGGGAAGACCTACGATACCCAGCTTCATGATTTATTTACCGTTCAGAAACCTTGCGGTTTACTGCCTTTCTTTTTGTTTTCTCGATATTCAGCACTGCTCATTATAGCATACTTCCGCGTATTTGCAAATGCCGTAGAACGATCTGTTAACCACTATTGTTCAAAATATGCCGTAATTCCGGACAGCAGTCCCTCTGCCAGCAGCCTAAGCGCGGCATCACTGTGGTCGGAATATGCATTTCCCAGTTCCACGTCCACGGACGGGATCGTGCTGTAAGAGGTCTGGGTCAGGTCAATACTCATATGTCCTTTCCCGTAGATCGTTGCTCCCTGCTCCCGCAGGCCTTCCACGAGATCCGCTCCCAGGGCATCGTGCTGCTGAAAATGGGATGCCACCGGCTCCATGCTTTTCAGTCCATCCGGCACCGAGATGTAAAAACATCCCTTGTCATAATTTTTACCGTCTCCACTGTCCCAGTGCAACGCAATATGACAGTCCGCCACATTGTTGCAGATCACAGTCCGCGCCACATTATCCAACTGCACATCCTCACCATCCCGAAGCATCAGCACATCATACCCAGAAGCAAGAAGCTGATCCCGCAGGATCTGTGCCATCTGTAATGTCACCTCACGCTCCGGTGTGCCATCCTGAAAAGTCATGCCTCCCGAGACTGCCGCAGCTTCCGTAGTTCCTGCCGCTGTGCTGCCTCCCGTGAGCTTCGCTGAACCGTCCGGGTGACACAGAGTCTTCACCTTCGCGCCGCCCGCTGTGCCATGTCCTGCGTTGACACCGATGACGATACCTTTTCGTCCGGATTCCTCCGGTGCCAGATACAGCACCGCCGCTCCGGAATTAATTTTGGAATGATCCGCATACTCCCAGGAGGGATCCAGGGTGATCTGCTGCTGATCTGTATATTCCACCGGCTGCCTCGGCACTGTCTCCGCAGGCACCTGTTCCTGCGGCACTGTGGCTGCCTCGGCTGACATCTCACTCTCCGAAGCCATAGCTTCTATAGTTTCTGCATTCTCTATGGTCACTGCGCTCTCCACAGTTTCTGTACTCTCCACGGTTTCTGTACTCTCTACTTTTTCCATACTCCCGGTATTTTCCTGTGTTCCACAGGCTGTCAGGGAAAACACCAACGCCATAATCATTACGCCCGTTGCCACCCTGTATTGTTTTCTGTGAACCATTTCCCTTTTACTCCTCCGATATGAAAAGAACCACAGCTGTGAACTTACAGCTATGGTTCTTCTGTTCTCTCTTCCTTATTCCGTCTGTTTCGGAACACATTCTCTGATTAACCGCGCAGTTTGAAGTGCTCTAACAGCTCGTTCAGAGTTGTTGCAGATGCGGACAGTTCCTCGCTGGTAGCGGAAGTTTCCTGAGCTGCTGTGGAGTTGGACTGGATAACATCGTTGATGTCTTCCACGCCCTTCTTGATGTTGCTGACAGATACTGCCTGTCGGTTGGATGCAGTACGGATATTGGCAACCTCCTGGATAATCTGATCCAGTTCGGTCATAACCTTCTGCATAGCATCGTTGGTCTCCTTGGTGACCTTGTTGCCCACTTCTACTTCGTTCATGGACTCTCCGATCAGCTTCTTGGACTCTACTGCAGAGTTAGCACTCTCTTCTGCCAGCTGTCTGATCTGATCCGCTACGACTGCGAAGCCTCTTCCTGCCTCTCCGGCACGGGCTGCCTCGATGGAAGCATTCAAGGACAACAGATTCGTCTGGGATGCGATGTTCTCAATATCTGCGATGATCTTCTCAATGTTCTGGGTTGTGGTATCAATCTTCTTCATGGCAACAACCAGTTCATCCATCTTCTTCTGGCTGTTGGCAGCTTCGATGCCGACCTGCTTTGCCTTGTCATGAACGATATCGGTGGACTTGGTATTCTCCAGTACCTGACCGGTTACTTCTTCTACGGTAGCTAACAGTTCTTCTACGGCTGCTGCCTGGTTGGTAGCACCCTCTGCGATATCCTGCGCACTGACAGCCAGCTGGTTACTGCCGGCAGATACCTGCTCGGAAGATCCTTGAATACCGTGCATGGTCTCGCTGATCTTATTTACCATCTCATTCAGTCCATCCAGCACACTGTGAAGCTGTCCGACATAAGCCTCGGGGCAGCTGCTGTGTACATCGAAATTACCTTCGGAAAAATGCTCTACGATATCGTACAGATCAGATACCACTTTTTTCAGGATTCCGGCTGCGGTCTCAAAGCTATCGGATAATCTTCCCAGTTCATCCTCGGATTCATAAGGAGTGCCAATCTCAAAGTCACCGGCTGCGATCTTCTCAGATGCCACTACCAGGCTCTCAATCGGCTCCACCAGCATCCGTGTCAACATTCTTGACATGGCTGCGTTAAATAAAATACCTATCACTGCCAACACCAGTACAATTACGATCCCCACGTAATTCTGTGTCTGTAACATTGCCCCAAATGCCACAAATGCGATCAGGATGTATAATACATCCATGATTCGAAATACAAGAGACAGCTTGTTCTTAATAGATCTGTTTCTCAGCATTTCTTCTAATTTCTTCATTTGTACTAACTCCTTCCACTTCTGTATCTATTTATCCTTTTGTTAATATTTTAATGAACAATGTATTTTTCGTCAAGCGTTAAGCATCTTAAATTTATGTAAAAATCATGTGTGGGATGCCTTGCTCATCTCCAGTAATTTATCCCGCATTTCGTTCTCAATACGCTGTAAGTCTTCCTCGGCGCTCTGTCTTCTCGCACGGCCCTCTTCCTGGATTTTCATAACTTCATCCAGTGTATTCATCAGAGTCTGATTGGTGGACTTCAATGTCTCAATATCCACAATGCCTCGCTCGGATTCCTTCGCCGTCTCCACCGAAGCCACCTTCAGTGCTTCCGCATTCTTCTTCAACAGTTCGTTGGTCATATCCGATACGGCGCGCTGTGCCTTGGCGGCATCGGTGGCATGATCCAGACCGATGGCAATGACCATCTGACTCTTCCACAGAGGGATCGTATTCACCAGTGTGGACTGGATCTTCTCGGACATGGCGATATCGTTGGACTGAATCAGACGGATCTGGGGTGCCATCTGCAGGGAAATAGCTCTGGTCAGCTCCAGATCATAGATCTTCTTCTCAAACCGCTCACACATTGCCGCGAAATCTTTCGCTGCCTGGGTGTCCTCCGGCAGTCCGCTCTTCTGTGCCTTCTCTAAAAGTTCCGGAAGCTCCACGCTTTTTGCCTGCGCCAGTTTCTTTTTGCCTGCCAGGATGTACATGGACAGTTCCTTGAAGTAATTCAGGTTCAGCTGGTACAGCTTGTCCAACACTGCCACATCCTTTAACAGCACTACCTGATGGCTCTCCATGGCATCGCAGATCTTTGTGATATTGACTTCCGCCTTATCGTACTTTGCTTTCAGATTGCTCAGCCTGTCTCCGCTTTTTTTGAACAGTCCGAAAAATCCCTTATCTTCCTCAGTGTCGAAATCCTTTAACTGTGCTACCACATCGGTTAAAAGATTTCCGACTTCTCCCATATCCTTGGTCCGGACATTGCTAAGCGCCGTCTCTGAGAAATCTGCGATCTTCTTCTGGCTTCCGGCTCCGTACTGTAACACCGCCTGGGTATTGGTCAGGTCGATCTGCGCTGCGAAATCATCTACCTGCTTCTGTTCTTCCGGTGTCAGTTCCATCTCGGGAACCGCCTGCTCTTTTACTAACTCCTCCGGCTTCTTCTCCGCGATCTCTGCCTTTGCCTCCGCAAAAGGATCCAGTGTAAGTGTCGGTGCTTCTTTCGTTGCTGCGTCTAAATCCATACTCATAATCAATACCCCCATTTTTATCATTGCATGATTTATATTTTACTGCTTTTCCATTACAAAATCCGATTCCGTCAGACCTTCCTTTGCCAGCATGGTCTGTAATACCTGGGCATCCGCCGATGCATCAAAAGCTGCATCCTGAAACAGATTGTTTAACAATGTCACAAATGCCTGATTGATCATATCCAGTGTCTTCTCGATCTCTTTCTTGGCATCGAGAATGTCCTCTCCGGGACTGCTGACCTCGTCAAATTCCGCATACTGCTCCACCAGCTTTAACATAGTGGGCAGGTAATAATCCATTAATTTGTGCATTCTGTGCATCTGCTCCGGGTGTTCCTGCACTCTGTCGAAGATCTCCTTCAACAGATTCTCCAGACGGTACAACTTCTCGGAGATTGCCTCTCCTTCGATCCGGTCGTTCAGATCCCGCAGATGTCGGATGTATTCCATCCCTTCTGCCACCATGCTGTGGAGTTCCTGTTCTCTCTCCGTCTGTGCAGTGTTCTGGGCTGTCCCATTGCCCGGCATCTGTTCTGCCTGCTCTTCTGATTTTTTCTGTTCCAGATAGGCTTTTTCCGTCTCCAGATATTGATGATAAATCACATCATTTAACATAAAGCAGGTCTCTTTGTCATCCAGATGTCCGTCGGGAAACATTCCGGCTTTTAACATTTTCCGCAGGTCTCTTCTGACATAACAGACGCTTTTGCCGGTGTAACGAGCCATCTCCGTGATGACACCGTACATTTTGGTGCCGCACAGTTCCAGATATTTCTCCGCACGCTGTAATCTCCTGCGCTGTCCGTTACCATAGGAGATCATCTCCAGAAATACAACAGAAAGTACTCCCGGAAGAATTGCCGCACTTAAGCTTGTTGCACTAAAAGCTGCCAGGAGAAGCTGTACCAAAAGTCCCAGCCCGGAAAATCCAAGCCCGATGCCACCGAACACGGTACACAAAGTTCCGGACACGCTCCCTTTTTTCTCCATTTTTACCAGAGAAGTCATCTCGGAAGCCGTAGCCGGTCTGGGAGTCATGGGCTGTTCCCGGTTCCTTGCACGGTTCTGCGCAGCCTGTGCCTTACGCTGTTCTTCCCATTGTTTTTCCCGCTCTTTTCGCTGTCTGTACCATTCTTCGTTCTGTCTGCGGTGTTCTTCCCGCTGTCTTTCCCGTTCTTCGCGCTCCGCCTGGATCTGTTCTTCGGACTTTTCTTCTTCCCGTTTTTTATCCTGCCAGTTGCGCTGGGAATTCCAGACCTTTTCCTCCGTGGCTTTCCTGGACAGATTCGCCTGAAAATCCGCTTCCCGCAGAGCATCGTTGACCGTATCGGTTACTAATGTATTCAGCGCACGGAAATCTCCGGTCTTCATGGCTTCGGCGATGGTCTCTTTAAATTTTTCCCCTAGATGATTCTGCACTTCACTCATAATTAATATTTTCTCTGACTTTTCAGTTCCTCATAGAGCAGACAGTAATTCTCGTAACGTGTCTGCGAAATCTCCCCTTCCGCCACGGCATCTTTCACACCGCAGACAGGTTCTGAGATATGAGAACATCCTCCGAATCTGCAATATTTTTCAAAAGGAACAAATTCGGGATAAAATCCCGCCAGCTGCTCTTTTTCCAGTCCGAACAGCCCCAGGGAACTGAACCCCGGAGTATCCAAAATGTAAGTATCCGGTGCAATGGAGATCAGTTCGGAATGCCTGGTGGTATGTTTTCCACGCTCGATCTTCTCACTGATGGATCCGGTCTCCATCACAATCCCCGACTGTAAACAGTTGACTAACGAAGACTTGCCGACACCGCTGGGCCCCGCCACTGTGGTGGTCTTGCCACGAAGCAGGTCTTTTAAACTGTCGATACCTTCCCTCTCTCTGGCACTGACAGTAATGGTCTGAAATCCCGCCTGTTCATAGATGGAACGATAATCTTCTTTTTTCCCCTCTGCGTCAATGTCCTGCTTGTTAAAACAGATGATACAGGGAATGTCCTGCTGCTGCATCATGATCAGGAAACGATCCAGCAGATTAAAATTGGGCTGTGGCTTACAGATGGCAAAAATCACCAGTGCCTGATCCACATTGGCTACCGCCGGGCGGATCAGTTCGCTGTGCCTGGGAAGCAGTTCTGTGATATTTCCCTTTTTCTGTGCTTCATCTATGACTTCCATCTCCACATCGTCCCCGACTAATGGTTTCCTGTGGTCCTTACGGAAGACCCCCTTTGCCTTGCATTCATAGATTCCATCCGCACTGTGGAGTACATCCCCCACATGGACGTAATAGAATCCGGCAATTCCTTTTATAATCTTGCCCTTCATAGTTCCTGCCTTTGTCTTATTCCTTCACGAATTCCACTCTTCGGGTAAAGGACTTGTTCTCCGTAGTGCCGGGAACATTCACCGTGCCGTCCGCATCGGTCGTCGTACTTCCCTCCGTTGTCACCTGATAGGTCATGGTAAGCGTACCACCGGAAGAAGCGATGCCATTGATATTGGTAGATACCGGGAATGTGGTAACTTTCGTATCCATCAGCACGGTGCCGTCATCCGCCACCAGGGTGATGCCGACTTCCATTCCCGATACATACTTGGGTGCCTCGGAAGTCGTGGGTGCCGCAATGCTGACATTGCACTTATAGGTCACTTTCTGTGCGCCCTGGCTTACCTTAATATCAATGGAGGTTCCCTGATCCACATAGGATCCGTGGGAATAGCTCTGATAGCAGATCATGCCCTCTCCCACTTCATCACTGTAGATATAGGTCACACTGCCCACCGTCAGTCCGGCTTCGATAGCTTCCACCGTACCATCCTGCTCCGACAGTCCGATCAGGTTCGGCACGCGGATCTTCGTATCTTCCTTGCCCAGGCTTACAGTGACGGTGATCACACTGCCCTTCGGCGCCTTATTGCCCTCTGCGGGAGTCTGGGAAATTACGCGTCCTGTCTCTATGGTATCGGAATAGCCTTCCGTCTTATTGACCAGAAAACCCTTGCTTACCAGCTGTGTATTCGCTTCGTCAAAGGTAAGTTCCACCACATTGGGAACTTCCACACCCTGGGTTCCGGCACTTGCCGTAAGTGTTACCTTGCTGCCCTTGTCGATCTGGGCACCCACGCTGACATCAGCACTGATAACCACACCTTCTGCCACAGAATCGGATTCCTCGTATGCAACCTCCGTCAGAATTCCGAGACCTGTCAATGTATTTCTCGCATCATCCACATTCATGCCCGTGACATCCGGCATGGTGACTTTCACATTTTCTTCTCCGGTCTCTTCGGTCGTGATGATGGGTCCGGAAGAATTGTTATCGTCATTCTTTTTTCCGCCGAAGATCTTCACCGCCAGTACGATCAGGATGATACAGATCACAATACCGGCAACGATTGCCAGAATCGTGGTCACTTTCTCCATCTTGGGATCGTAGTCGTAATCGTCTTCTACTTCTCCCTCTTCTTCGTTCTCGTACATCGCTTCTGTATCGGAACGCAGACGCATGGTCTCATCGTGATCCGTTTCCTCATATTCACGATTTGCGGGATAAGGAGTCTTTCTCTTGATCTGTGCCATATCCTCATCTGAGAGCATCCGTGTGCCGCCCTCCATATCCGGATCATGGTTCACCACGAAATCCTCTTCCGGATTGATCAGAGACTGCTTCAGGTCTGCGATCAGCTCCGCCATATTCTGGTATCTGCGGTCCGGGGACTTCTGACAGCATTTCAGTACGATGCTTGCCACACTGGAAGGGATCTCCGGTACATATTCCTTGGGAGAAGGCATCTCCTCCTGAATATGCTTGATAGCAATGGCTACCGTAGTCTCTCCGTTAAAGGGAACTCTGCCGGTCAGCATCTCGAACATGGTGATACCCAGAGAATAGATATCACTCTTCTCATCGCTGTAGCCGCCTCTTGCCTGCTCCGGAGAAGTATAGTGCACACTTCCCATGACATTGGACGTAATGGTGTTACTGGTAGCCGCCTTGGCGATACCGAAGTCCGTCACCTTTACCTTGCCGTCTTTGGAGATAATGATATTCTGCGGTTTGATATCCCGATGAATAATATGATTATTATGCGCAGCCTGAATTCCCATGCTGACCTGGATGGCAATACTTACCGCCTCCTTGTAAGACAGACGCGCCTTTTTCTCAATGTATTTTTTGAGGGTGATGCCTTCTACCAGTTCCATTACGATATAGTAGATTCCGTTCTCTTCCCCAACATCATAGACATTTACGATGTTAGGATGCATCAGTCCCGCTGCCGCCTGTGCCTCAATACGGAATTTAGAGACAAAATTAGCGTTCTCACTGAATTCCTGTTTTAATACCTTGATTGCCACATAGCGATTCAGCTTATGACATTTTGCTTTATAGACATCTGACATACCACCGGTTCCGATCTTCTCCAGGATCTCATAGCGATCGCCGATCATCATTCCTATTTTGATCATTCCTGCTCTCCATTCCAAAAACCTAAGTAACTAAGCATATTGAATATTATCTGTCTTATGCACACGGCTCGATCAATATCACACTGATATTGTCTTTTCCGCCGTTGGCATTGGCTGCTTCTACCAGGTGCTGTGCCTTTTCCACAAGGTCTCTTGCTCCGCTGATAATCATACGGATCTCTTCATCCTCCAGCATGTTGGTCAGACCGTCCGTACACATTAAGACGATGTCACCCTCCTGCAGTTCCACGGTAAAAAAGTCCGGTTCCACATGGTCTTCCGCTCCTACTGCCCTAGTAATAATATTTTTCTTGGGATGATTCCTGGCGTCCTCACGGTCCAGTTCTCCGATGCGCACCATTTCCTCTACATAAGAATGGTCTCTTGTGATCTGGCGGATCTTGTTCCCCACTACATAGAGCCTACTGTCACCCACATTTGCCACCTGCAAAAATCTGCCCATGCAGGATGCCACCACTACGGTCGTACCCATGCCTTCCAGTTTCTTGTCCTCACTGGCACGCTTCCGGATCACCGCATTGGCTTCCTCAATTGCCTTGCGGAAAATCAGTGACGGATTCTTCTCGAAAGAATTCTCCATCTCGTTAAGCATGGTCTCCACCGTCACCTTCGACGCATAATCTCCCGCATTATGCCCACCCATACCGTCCGCTGCGATAAACACGTTGGGCAGGTTGCCCACCGGCTCTTCAGAGGTATAGATATAGTCCTGATTGATATTTCTTTTCCTTCCGATATCGGTTATGGAAAACGTCTTGAGCACGTCAAACTTCCTCCTGTGAGAGTCCATCCGGGTTCTGTGTCTCCTGCACATGACGGCGTCTTAACTGTCCGCAGGCACCGTCGATATCCCGGCCCATTTCCCTTCTAATTGTAACATGTATCTTCTTACTTTCAAGTTTATTTTTAAATGCCTGAATGTGCTTCGTGTCCGACTGCACGTAATCCCGCTCTTTAATAGGATTCACCGGAATCAGATTCACGTGGCAGCACAAAGGCTTTGCCAGGGCGATCAGTTCTCTGGCATCCTCTTCCGTATCATTCACACCACCTACCAGACTGTACTCAAAAGTGATCCGCCGTCCGGTCTGTTCAAAATAGTACCGGCAGGCATCCATCAGTTCATCGATGGAATACCGGTTGGCGATGGGCATCAGTTTTCTTCGCTTCTCATCGGTCGTTGCGTGCAGGGACAATGCCAGTGTGATCTGCAGTTTTTCCTCTGCCAGCTGTCTGATCCTGGGCACGATACCGCAGGTGGATACCGTCACATTTCTCTGGCTGATATTCAATCCGTTCTCGTCTGTTAAAAGATGGAGAAATTTTAAAATGTTATCATAATTGTCCATGGGTTCTCCGGTGCCCATGACTACCACATTGGAGACCCGCTCCTCCGTCAGCCTCGTGATGGCATAGATCTGATCCAGCATCTCCGAAGGTGTTAGGTTCCGCTCTAGTCCATCCAGGGTGGACGCACAGAATCTGCAGCCCATACGGCATCCCACCTGGGAAGAGATACAGACACTGTTGCCGTGTTTGTACTGCATCCACACGCTTTCCACCACATTGCCGTCAGACAGTTCGAATAAAAACTTTTTCGTTCCGTCAATCTTCGATTCCTGTATTCTGACAGGCTTTACACAGGTATATTCATACTTTTCCTTGCATTGTTCCCTGAATTTTGTGGAGAGATTGGTCATCTCGTCAAAGCTTCGCGCTAACTTCACATGCATCCACTCATACATCTGTTTTGCCCGGAAAGCTTTCTCTCCCATGCTCTCCAGTTCGACCTTCAGCTCCTCCAGATTCAGGGATTTGATATCTTTTTTACTATCCATGTCTTATATCTCACGTTCTTCTGCGCAACCTTGCGAAGTAAAATCCATCGGTCTCGTCCGTCCCCGGCAGAAGCTGTCTCTCCTCTTCCAGCACGAACGGGAACCTTTCCGTGATCCAGGCTGCCATGTTCTGATTCTCTTCTCTGTTGATGGTACAGGTGCTGTATAACAACACGCCGCCCGGCTTCACATACTGCCATCCGGCTTCCACGATCTGTCTCTGCAGCTCATGGATGGATCTAAGGCTGTCCGGCGTTACATGATATTTAATGTCTCTCTTTTTGCCCATGACACCTAAGCCCGAACAGGGCACATCCATCAGCACCACATCCGCAGACGCTTCTCTCTCCGCGTCATAAACCGTAGCATCATGCACCTCCACTTCCACATTGGTGCGGCGCATGCGCTCCAGATTTTCAAGGATCAGGTCTGTCTTATATTCCGACACATCGCGGGATAACACATGCCCCGGCTCTTTCGCATATTCTGCCGCCAGAATTGTCTTGCCTCCCGGTGCCGCACACAGATCCATGACATAGTCTCCCGGATGTATTTGAGCTGCTTTTACCGCCAGGGCGGAAGAAGCATCCTGTACCGTGAATTTTCCTTCGGCAAATCCGGGCAGTTCGCTGACATTTTCCAGATTTTCCGCCAGGTATACATAGGGAAGTTCCTTATGTTCGCTTAAGCGGACCCCTGCATCCTCTATCTGTTTCTTAAGATCCTCACGTTCCGTCTCCGACAGTTCCAGGCTGAAACGCAGAGATACCGGATGAATCTTAAGCAGTCCTTTCAGAAGTGTTTCCGTTCCCTCCATGCCGTATACCGGAAGCCACAGCTTCACGATCCATTCCGGCATAGAATATTTTACGCTGAAATATTTCACGGAATCCGCAGGATCCGGCAGGGGCATCTTGTCCTTGCTGCGGGCAATATTGCGCAGGACGGCATTGACGAACCCCTTCAGAGTACGGAAGCCGCGCTTTGCCGCCAGCTTGCAGGCCTCATTACATACCGCACTGTCCGGCACCGCATCCATATACAGGATCTGATAGGTACTCATGCGGAGCAGGCAGCGGATCAGAGGTTTCATCTTCCGAACCGGAACCGAAGAGAACTGATTCAGATAATAGTCCAGTTCCAGCTGTCTCTCTATGGTACCTTCCGTAACTCTCTTGATAAATGCCTTATCCCTGGGATCCAGGTAATCGTATTTATCCAGCACTGCTTTTATTAATTTATGGGAAAAATCCTGCCCCTTTTCCAGGTCCAGCAGGATCTCCACAATGATCTCTCTTGTATCGGTTGTTGCAGGATTCCCCATGCTTAGTCTCTCCTTCTGCGGTTACCGCCATACAGCAGGATCAGACGAAGCAGCTGTAATGCGGAGGATGCCGCACCCGCCACATAGGTAAGGGCTGCCGCTGTCAGCACCTTTTTGCCACCGCTTACTTCTTCACTGCCTAACAGACCGTATTCCTCCACCTTCACGATTGCTCTGTGAGAAGCATTGAATTCCACAGGCAGTGTCACCAGCTGGAAGATTACAGTCAGGGCAAATGCCCAGATTCCCAGCTGGATCAGTGTCTGGTTCCAGCTGAGCAGTACTCCTAAGAAAATCAGAGGAATACTTAAATTACTTCCGATGTTTACCACCGGTACCAGTGCCGCACGGACACTCATGGGCACATAGCCGTGGGCATGCTGAATGGCATGTCCGCACTCATGGGCAGCCACGCTGACTGCGGTGACGGAAGTTCCGTTATAATTATTATAAGACAGTCTTACGGTATCCGTCCGGGGATCATAATGATCACCGTCACTGGCATTCAGACACTCGATCTGTACGTTATATAAGCCTTCTCTGTTTAAAATATTCCGGGCTGCTTCCGCTCCCGTAAGCCCTCTCATGTTCCGGACCTTACTGTATTTGCGCATGGTGGAGTTCACCAGTGCACTGGCACCCAGACATAACACCAGTCCGATCAGTACCAGAAAATACGTAGGGTCAAAATAATAACCATATCCATAATAACCACCGTACATAGCAAAGTCTCCTTTCCTATTGTCCTATTACTTATCCTGTTTGTCGCTTCCCAGAATCTCTCCCGGCTGTACCTTCACACCTAACAGGAAATCATGGGCCGTCATACGCTTTTTGCCTTCCAGCTGCAATTCCATGACCTTCAGGGTGCCTTCCGACGCTGCTACCTCAAAAGAGTCCTTACTTACCGTAAGAATCGTTCCCGGGGCTGCTTTGTGTGCCGTCGCCATGGGAATCGCCTTCCAGATCTTTAACTGTTTTCCATGATAAAAAGTATAGGCGCTGGGCCAGGGAGTCAGCCCTCTGATCAGTCTGTCCAGTTCAACTGCCGTCTTCGTAAAATCCAGTCTGCCCATTTCTTTGGTGATCAGTGCCGCATAGCAAGTCTTCGCATCGTCCTGCTTTTCCGGAGTCAGTTTCCCGGCTTCCAACAGAGGCAGTGCCTCGGTGATTGCTTCACCGCCAAGTACCATCAGCTTGTCGTGCAGAGTCTCAAAAGTGTCCTCCGCAGTAATGGGAAGCTTCTTCTGATACAGCATATCACCGGTATCCAGTCCTGCATTCATCTGCATGATGGTCACACCGGTCTCGGTCTCTCCGTCAATGATCACTCTCTGGATTGGAGATGCACCACGGTATTTCGGGAGCAGAGATGCATGGATATTAAGGCATCCGTACTTCGGCAGATCCAGGATCTCCTGAGACAGAATCTGTCCGAAAGCTGCCACGATATAGACATCCGCGGGATATTTTTTCAATTCTTCAATAGCCTCCGGTGTCTTGATCCGGCGGGGCTGGAATACGGGAATGCCGTGTTTAACGGCACATTCTTTCACCGGCGGGAACTGTAACTGTCCGCTTCTTCCCTTCGCCTTGTCCGGCTGGGTCACCACTGCGATGATCTCATGTCCCTGTGCGATCAAAGCTTCCAGGGCTCCCACTGCAAAATCAGGGGTTCCCATAAATACGATCTGCATAGCTTATCTCCTTCCCGGAAGCTTATTCTTCTTCCTCGTCCTCATAGGTCATGTCCTGCAGAGGGCCTTCCGCCTTCTCCACATAGAGATGACCGTCTAAGTGATCCAGTTCGTGGCAGATGGCTCTTGCCAACAGTTCCGTGCCCTCTACCTCGATGGGCTTCATGTTCACATCCAGAGCTACTGCTTTCACATAATTGGGTCTGGTCACGATACCGAACTTTCCGGGAACACTTAAGCACCCTTCCTGTCCGGTCTGCTCTCCGCTGCTCTCCACGATCCGGGGATTGATGAGAATGTACGGATCCTCTCCGGTGGTGTCGATCACCACGATTCTCTTAAGTATGCCCACCTGGGGAGCTGCCAGTCCCACGCCGTTGGCGTCATACATGGTCTCTAACATATCCTCGATCAGTTCCTTCGTCCGGGGAGTCATCTCCTTGACCTCCTTACAGGTCTTGGTCAGTACTTCATCTCCATATTCACGAATATTTCTGATTGCCACAGTTATTACCTCCTATAAAACGTTTACCGGGTCAAAATCGAATTGTATACTCAGCTGTCTTGGCTGCCACTGTCGCAAAGTCTCCTCCACACAGTCTTTTACCGCCACCAGCGTATCGTACTCCGCATGCTTTACATAGAACACATACCGGTAAATATCGTTAATTTTGCTGATATGCGCCGGGGTCGGTCCCAGTATCTGCAAAAAGTCCATATTAGACTTTACCACATCTGTCAGCCCGAGGGCAAGCTGTTTTACATTTTCTTCCTCTTTGCCGTAGATCTGCACCGCCAGCATATGTGCCGCGGGCGGATATCCAGACAGTTCTCTGTACAGGATCTCTTCCTCATAAAAACTCTTATAATCCTGGGCTGCCGCACAGGTAATGGCATAATGATCCGGTTGGTAAGTCTGGATCACCGCTTCTCCCGGAAGCATCCCTCTGCCAGCTCTGCCCACCGCCTGGGTCAGCAGCTGGAAGGTCCGCTCCCCGGCACGGTAGTCCGAAGCATTTAAGGACAGATCTGCCGCCAGGATTCCCACCAGGGTCACCTTCGGGAAGTCATGTCCTTTCACGATCATCTGGGTGCCAATCAGCACATCCGCATCACCGTTTGCAAAAGCGGATAATATTTTCTCATAACTGTCCTTCGTCCGGGTGGTATCCGCATCCATGCGCAGTGTCCGCACCCTGGGATACAATTCTTTCAATTTCTCTTCGATCTGCTGGGTACCCGCTTTGAATCCCAGAATATATTTTGATCCGCATTTGGGGCACAGCTTTGGCATGGGCTGTGTATAGCCGCAGTAATGGCAAATCAGCCTTCCCCCCTTATGTTCCGACAGAGAGACATCACAGTGGGGGCATTTCATGACTTCACCACAGGCACGGCAGGATACGAATCCCGCATAGCCTCTGCGGTTTAAAAACAGGATGGTCTGCTGCCCCTTACTTAACCGGTCTGTCATCAGTTCCTGCAATTTCCTGCTGAAAATAGAGCGGTTGCCCTCCTTAAGCTCCTGCCTGAGATCCACCGTGTGTACCACCGGCAGTTCTCCTCCGGTCAGCCGCTTCGTCAAATGGAACAGCCGGTATTCTCCCTTTTCGGCACGGTAGTACGCCTCTAAGGAAGGGGTCGCCGATCCCAGTACTACGCTGGCTCCGTACAGCTTCGCCACTTCCATGGCAGTCTCTCTGGCATGGTATTTGGGAGTGCTCTCACTTTTATAGCTGTTCTCCTGTTCCTCATCCATGACGATCAGCCCCAAATTAGGAAATGGGGTAAAAAGTGCGGATCTCGGTCCTATGATCACATCGATCTCGCCTGCTTTTGCCCGCTCACACTGATCGTATTTTTCCCCGGGAGACAGTGTGGAATTCATCACGCTGACCCGGTCACCGAATCTCTGATAGAATCGTAACAGTGTCTGGTAGGTCAGGGCGATCTCCGGGATCAGCACGATCGCCTGCCGCCCTCTTTTTATCATCTCGCCGATCAGCTGCATGTATACTTCCGTCTTGCCGCTGCCGGTGATGCCGTGGATCAGATAGGTCTGCTTTTTCCCGGCATCGAAATCCGCAAGGACTTCTGTTACGATATACTGCTGTTCCTCACTTAAGGTATTGCGCTTTGCCTCCACAGATTGCATTTTGACCGGATTGCGGTAGCTTTCGGTACTGACTAATTTTGCCGCGCCCACTTTTACGATGCTGTTCACCGTAGTAGCGCTGACCCCCAGTTTCCCGGTGATCCATTCATAAGGAATGCTCTCCTGCTCTGACAGGGCTTTTAACAGTCTTGCCTTCGCCACCTGTTTGTTCCGCTCGCATTCTCCTAAGAGTGACAGAATCTCCTCTCTGTTCATCAAGCGCACCAGTTGTCTGTGCTCCAGTTTTTTCACGGTCTGCTTCGCCGGCAGCACCGTCTTCAGTGCCTGGATCATGGTACATCCGTAGTTGCGGCGGATCCACGCTGCCAGCGCAATCATTTTATCTTCCACACCGGTCTCTTTTTCGGGAAGTCCTGCGATCTCCTTGATCTTCTCCGGAGCGAACTGGCACTTATCTCCTATGCCGACCACGTAACCCTTGATCAGGCGGTTGCCGTTGCCGAACGGAATCATGACGCAGGCTCCGGGCTCCAGCTGTTCTGCCAGTCTCTCCGGTATCCGGTACTGAAATGTTTTATCCAGTTTTTCATGAGAGATATCTACAATGATATCCGCATATAACGTACTCAATCTGTTGTCCTCATGATTTTATTTTCCTGTTTATTTTACAGCCGATCCCGGGATGTGTCCCTCCGCTAAAATGTCCCGGATCAGGTCACGCTCATCCATGGGGTGCTTCACACCTTTGATCTCCTGGTAGTCTTCGTGTCCTTTTCCCGCCAGCACAATAATATCGCCGGGTTCTCCGTGTTCGATGGCATAAGTGATGGCTTCCTTGCGATCGCAGATCTCCACATATTTGCCGTCCGTCTTCGCCATACCGGTCTTGATATCATTGATAATATCCTGGGGCTCCTCGAACCGGGGATTGTCAGAAGTAATAATGGTCAGATCCGCCAGTCTGCCGCTGACCTCTCCCATCTCGAAACGGCGCTGTCTGGAGCGGTTGCCGCCGCAGCCGAACAGGCTGACCAGTCTGTGGGGTTCATACTCCCGCAGGGTGGTTAACAGGCTTTCCAGTGCCATGGCATTGTGGGCATAGTCGATCAGCAGCGTAAATTTGTCAGAGACTTTGATCATCTCGATACGACCCTTTACTTTTGCCTGTAACAGTGCCTTTTTGATATTTTCCTCATCCACCTTAAAATGACGGCAGATGGCGATGGCTGCCAGGGCATTGTACACGCTGAATTTACCGGGCATGGGTACTTCCACAGCAAAGTTCATCAGACCGCTCACATGGAAGGTCACGCCCAGTTCTCCGGGCTTATGCACCAGCTGCCTGTCTTCGGCACGTAACATGCAGCCCTCACCCATTCCGAAGCTCTCTAGTTCGCAGGTATGTCCTTCCGTCACCGCCTCCCAGTGAGCATCGTCACCGTTGACAATTCCCACCTTGCACTGTTTGAACAACAATCCCTTGCAGTGCAGATATTCTTCAAAGCTGGCATGCTCATTCGGGCCGATATGATCCGGTTCCAGATTCGTGAAAATGCCGTAATCGAAGATAAAGCCCTGGGTGCGGTGCAGCATCAGCGCCTGGGAAGATACTTCCATGACCACCGTATCCAGTCCGGCATCCACCATGCGGGCAAAATACTCCTGTAACAGGTAGGATTCCGGTGTGGTATTGTTGGCATGAATATGTTCGTCTCCGATGATCACCTCGATAGTTCCCACCAGTCCCACTTTATATCCGGCATTCTCCAGAATGGATTTCACCAGATAGGTGGTCGTGGTTTTGCCCTTGGTTCCCGTGATACCGATGACTTTCAGTTTCTCCGCCGGATGATCGAACCATGCCGCGGAGATAAATGCCATGGCATAACGGGTATCCGCTACTTTAATCACGGTCACATCCGCATCCGCCGGAAGCTCTACGTCCTTTTGTACTACCAGCACTCCGGCGCCCTGTGCAGCCACCTGTGCTGCGAAATCATGTCCGTCAAAATTAGCTCCGGTAATACAAATAAACAGACAGCCCGGAACGACCTTGCGGGAATCATAGACCACTGCCGTGATCTCCCGCTCCAAAGTTCCCCGTACCGATTCGTATTCCAGTTTATCCAAAAGTGTTTTTAATGTTCTGCTCTTTTCCATAAAGGTATCCGCCTTTCCCGAAAAAATCTTGTTGCATTTTTCTTTTTATTTTACTCTTTTTTCTGTAAATGTACCACCCTTAAATTTCGTTACACCTTTTGCTCTTCTCAAAGGAATGTTATAATAAGGTATCTTTTGATTATAAGGGGGATTCTTATGAACGGCTTTTACGGATCCGTATGCGGAAATATTATCGGTACACTTTATTTTCTTCTATTCCAATGCGCGGGGTTTCTGTATGTCCGGCGTCTGTTTCCGCGAAAAAGTTTTGCGTTCCGGCTGCTTTTGGGCAGTGTCCTAGGATCCGTCCTGTTGCAGTGGGTTCCCGCATTGTTTGCCTTTTTCTTCGGATTTTCCCTGACGGCGCATGTGGCGGCGCTTATTTTTGTGGCAGCCAGTCTCCTGCTTCTCCATATCTTATATCATCCTGCCCTGTCAGCTTCCTCTCCGGTTCCGCATAAGGATTGCCGGCAGCTGTTTCGTGAAAATTATGCTTTTCTGTTGCTGGCAGGTATTACATTTGTATTATTTTGTATTTTGCTGTCCACCCACACCATCCTGCCAAAAGAAGACGGGCTTCATGTAGGGCAGTCTACTTACGGAGATCTGCAGCTGCACCTTGGGATCATCACCAGTCTTGCCGTTCAACAGATTTTCCCGCCTTACTACTCGATCTCTCCCCAAAGCAGGCTGTGCTATCCGTTTCTGTGCGACAGTATTTCTTCCAGCATCTATCTGTTCGGAGCATCGCTGCGTTATGCTTATATGCTTCCCATGTATTTTGCTTTTTTACAGGTGCTTGCGGGATTCTATGCCATCGCAGACATCTTTCTTCGCGACCGTGCCAAAGCACTGGCCGCCTGGGTTCTGTTCTTCTATAACGGCGGATTGGGATTTCTCTATTTTATTGACTGGAGCAGCGAAGGTGGTTACCGGATTCGTGATATTTTTACCGGCTATTACACCACTCCCACCAACCTGATCAACCGAAATATCCGCTGGGTCAATGTCATCGTGGATATGTTGCTGCCACAACGTGCCACCCTGTTTGGTTACGCGGTTCTGTTCTGCGCTCTGTGGTTATTGCTTCGAGCCATCCGGAATGGAGAACGGGACTTATATCTCCCGGCAGGCATTCTCGCCGGAGCACTGCCCATGATTCACACGCATTCCTTCGTCGCCATTGTAATTTTAAGTGCCTGCTGGATGCTGCTTCGGCTCTGCCGCACCATCCCTCATGTTTCCGCATCCGGGCAGACACAACCGGGAGCTATTCTTCTGGCTGTCTTTACGCTCTGTATGCTCCTTTTGGAGATTCTGAACAAAAGCGCTGCTGTCACCGCACCTGCATTACTTTTTCGTTTTGGAATTGTCGTTGCCGCAATGCTGGTTCTGTATGGATTGTCCCTGTTCTATCGATGCTTTTTTCAGGAAAAAACAGGCAGCTATACTCTGCGGGATTTCCTAACTACCTGGGGAATTTTCTTCGCTGTCGTCCTGCTGCTTGCGGTTCCGCAGCTGCTGGAATGGACTTTCCGACAGACCGCGCAGGGCAGCTTTTTATCGGGACATTTTAACTGGGGCAATCAGGGAGATGAATATCTGTGGTTTTACCTGAAAAACTGGGGAGCGATCTTAGCTTTATTCGTTCCCGCAATGATACATTGCAAAAAAGAAGATTTCGATGTGATGACCGGGGCATTTCTGCTATGGTTTATAGCAGAGATCATTTCTTTTTCCCCGAACACTTATGACAATAATAAATTTTTATATGCGACCTATGTATTCGTCTGCTGTCTCAGCGCCGGATACGGCATAGACCTGCTGCGCTCTCTGAAAAAACGTTCCGCGCGCGTCCTGTGTCTGATCAGCATGGTGCTTCTGTGTACCGTCTCCGCCATACTGTCACTTGGCAGAGAACTGATATCCGACTACACTGGATACTCTGATGCCCAGGTGGAAGCTGCCGCATTCGTAGAAGAAAATACCCCTGCCGCCTCCTGCTTTTTAACCAATGGCAGACATGTCAATGAGATCTCCGCCCTGGCAGGACGAAATGTAGTCAACGGTGCCGGAACCTTTTTAGCATTCCATGGTCTCTATCATCCGGAAAATCTTGCGGACTTCAAAAGCATTTACGAGGATCCTTTAAACGCGGCTCCCCTGCTTATAAATTACGGGATTGATTATATCGAGGTATCCTCCTGGGAACGGGCGGATTATGCCGTGGACGAGACAGCTCTTTCCTCTCTGTATCCCTGCATCTTCGACAACGGCGAGATTCAGATCTATCAGGTCACTCGGTAACTTCGCACTCCGCTGTGGGAAATTCTGCCGTATCGCATTCCCAGGGCTTACCGAAGTTCTGGATAAAACCGATCAGTTGTCCCGACAAAAGTACGGTGAAGAGGGAATAACCGATCCGTCCAATCGGGATGTAACTTAAAGACAGAACCAGTACGATCAGATCCGACATCAGGTACACCCACTGGATCTTCCAGCCGGTGGCATGGGAAATACTCATTGCCAGTGCATCGTCGCCGCTGGGGGCTCCGCCGATCCGTACGCACAGTCCGGCGCCCACACCGACAAACAGTGCTCCCACCAGTGCTGCCACAAGGGGCTGCTCCGCCAGTCCGGGCCACAGGTGCGGAAACTGTTCACAGATCTTATACGTACCGGAAAATCCCACCGTAGCCAGGGCGGAATAAGCGATGAATTCCCTGCCCAGCAGCCGCCAGCCCAGTACATAGCACAGCACATTCATGATGCCGCCGGTGACTGCCGGAGAGATACCGGTCCAATGCTCCAGCAACAGTGTGGCGCCCAGTACACCACCCTCTGTGACTCCGGAGATGGAGTGTACATGATATAATCCAAATGCCAGAATAAAACTTCCTAATAAAGTGATGGCACAATTTTTTATTTTACTCATTTTGTAATTCCTGTTCCTTCTATAACTTTGTCTCTTATCCATATCTTTGTATTATAACCCCTGATATCGGGCTGTCGTCAAGTCTTATCGGGAAATCGAAAAGCCCCAGGCTGTTATACCTGGGGCTTTTCGATTTCTTATGAGGGGGGGAGATAGTGAGTTCATCAACTATCTGAAATACATATTACAGGGAAAATGTGTACAGAGTGTGTACGAATTCTAACTTAATTCTAAAATGTATCTTGTGGTTTTATAAACTCTGAAAAAGTTCTCTTGGGCACCAAAAAGCCTCAGGCACGATGCCTGAGGCTTTCCGGTTTCTTATGAGGGGGGGGAGATAGTGAGTTCATCAACTATCTGAATTACATATTACAGATAAAATGTGTCCATTTTGTGTTCAAAAAATAAAAATTTTAGCAATAGTTCTGCATGACAAATTGTATTTCTGTTCTTCCTTTGTAGGTATTCTGCCCCACCTGGTATACTACGGACAGTGGAAAATCCCCTTTTCCGGCATAAAGTGCCTCTTCGCTTCCGGCACCGTATTTTTCATTTAAGAAAGCTCCCAGTCTCTCCAGATCCCCGAAAAATACCAGTGTCTGCGTGTTTCCCTCCGGCGTTTTCACCCGGAACCTGGCGCAGGTCTTGTTGGCGCCCATTTTAAATCCCGCCTGGAAAATCAGATTCTTCTGGGCAAAAAGAGGCTTGGGATTCCCGGTTCCGAAAGGCTCTAACAATGCCAGTTCTCCCGCCAGGGCATCGTCCGCATATCCCATGGGCATCGCCACATCGATATGTACTCTTGGAATAAAATCATCCTCTGTCAGTGTACAATTTTGATTCAATGCTATCCTGAGCGGTTCGATATCTTCCTCCCGCATGGAAAGCCCTGCTGCCAGCTTATGACCGCCATACTTGGTAAAATACTCTTTTACCTGGGTCATGGCATCATACATATGGTAGGCTTCTATGGATCGTCCGGAGCCTTTCACTCCGTCCTCTCCTTTGGTCAGGATGAATACCGGATGGTGATATTTTTCCCTGACTTTTCCGGCAATGATTCCGGCAATGCTCTCGTGCACCTCCGGCAGATAGATCACCATGACCTTATCCTCGGTCATGTGATGTTCCTGAATGTACGCATCCGCCCGCTGGATTCCCTGCACCGTCAGGTTCTTCCGGCTCTCATTTAAGTCTTTTAACTCTCTGGCTGCCGTCATGGCATCTGCTCTGGTGAAGCTCTGCAACAGCTCCAGTGCCCGCTTCGCGGTATCCAGTCTGCCCGTGGCATTCAGGCAGGGTCCCAGTACGAACCCCAGATGATAGGCACTTAATCTGTCCGGCGCGATGTCATTTACCTCCATCAGGGCTTTCAGGCCTTCGTTGTATCCTTTTTGAATCCGCTTCAGCCCTTCTTTTACCAGGATACGGTTCTCATCCTTTAATTCCATGACATCGCATACTGTGGAGAGCGCCGCGAACTCCAGCAGTTCGTCCTGAATATTTATAAGTCCCGGATTCCCGGTCTTCTCCGTAAGTGCCCAGATCAGTTTCAGTGCCACCACACCGCCGCAGATCCCCGAAAAAGGATAGGTGCAGTCTGCCCGCTTGGGATCCACCACCGCCAGAGCCGGAGGCAGGAGTTCTCTGCGTTCCCCGTTTTCTTCTGTATAAGGAACCTCGTGATGATCCGTAACGATCACGCGCATCCCCAGGGAATTCGCCAATGCGATCTGGGATGCCGCCGCGATGCCGTTATCACAAGTGACGATCATGCCGACACCTTCCCGCTTCGCCTCCTCGATCAGATGCTCGTTTAATCCGTAGCCGTCATGGATTCTGTGAGGGATCGCCGTATCCACCTGCGCCCCCAGCATTTGGAAGCCCTTGGTCAGAATGTAGGAGGAGCAGATGCCGTCCACATCATAGTCTCCGATGACCCGGATGTGCAATCCTTCCTTCACCGCTTTCAGGATCTCTTCCACCGCCTTGTCCATATCTTTTAACAGCCAGGGGGAATAGCAGTCCTCCAACTTTCCATAGAGGAACTTCTGTATCTGCGCTTCCTCCGTCAGATCCCGGTTCCTTAAAATTCTTGCCGTCACCGGGCTGATGTGAAATTCCTTCGCCCATTTATCAAAATCTGCCTTCTTCGCAGCCACGTACCATTTTTCCATACAGGTTCCCGCTTTCGTAAAAATAAAGAAATAAGCGCAGAAAAAATATCTGCACTTATTTCAGTATAGCATATTATTATGTTCTGTGCATCAGGTAGATTCCCGGATGATCAATGTCGGGAAGGTAATATGAGACTGCACATAAAGATTCGGTCTTTTGATTTTCTGTAAGATATATTTTCCCGCCTGCACTCCCATATCGTAGACATCGATATTCACTACAGACAACATGGGCTTTAGGATCTGGGAAAAGGGAAAATCATCAAAGGTAATTACTTTCATCTCCTCCGGGATCAGGATTCCTCTGTCGTGCAGAGCATTCACACAGCCATAGGCGATATAGTTGTCCGCACACACTAACGCATCCGGACGCCTTCTGTTCTCCAGGATCTGTATAGTCATCCGGTAGCCACTGTCGCAGACGGACTCTCCTTTTTTCACATATTCCCTGGGAAGCAGGACATCATGTTCCTTAAGTACCGTCAGGACCCCATCCAGACGTCTCGCCGAAATCTGATCCTCCGGTTTGCCGCCGATAAAAGCCACCGACTGGCAGCCACGCTCCAGCAGATGCTTCGCCGCCAGTTCTCCCGCCAGCCGGTTATCGATATCGAGCCAGCAGAAATGGCTGTTAAAATTCGGGTTGCCGATTACAATATGTGGAATCTCATGGGTAAACAACAGTTCATCCAAAGACTGTGAAATTACCGACGCATGAATCACGAAACCATCTGCCTGCTTGGTATCCGCCGCGTTCCGTATAAATTCTGCGCAGGTCTCTGCCGTAATATTACGTACCACCAGCGTGTAGTCCTTCTGTGCCAGCACTTCCTCCAGCCCACATAGGATCTCAAACATCTGCGGATTGGCGAACCCGGTTCCTTTTCCCAGCTCCGCCACAAATATAATGGTTCGTGCAGACTGCTTGGCGAAATTTTTCGCCCGCAGATTCGGATGATAGTCCAGTTCTTCCATGGCTTTTCGTACTTTATCTGCCGTCTCCTGCGAGATCGAATAGGAGCCGTTCATCACTTTCGATACGGTTGCCGTAGAAGTTCCCGCCAGTTTTGCCACATCCTTAATGGTTGCTCCCATCGTTCATCCTCCCTGTGTTGTTCCTCTGAAAATATTTTAATCTCCAGTCCGGATCAGTGCAAATCCTTTTGCTGCCAGCTGTCCATCCTTAAGACCTTCCTGCCAGAGAATCTCTCCCCGAAGCAGTTCTTCGGGCAGTTGCACACTACTCTCTTCCATATTCAGGAAAATACGGACGCTCTCCACGACTCCGTCTTCCTCCAGGTATCTTTCATAGCCGTACACTCTGCTGCCCGGTTCCGCCAGTAACGTGCGATATTCTCCTCTTCGCAGTGACCGTTCCTGCTTACGCAGGGCAATTGCCTTCTGATATAGCAAAAACAGAGGTCTGCTCTCCTCCAGCGTATCCCAGGGCATGGGCTGCCTGTACTCCTCCTCCAGAATCCCGGTCAGTCCCGCCTCATCCCCATAGAATACCGAGGGCATTCCGGGGAACGTCATCTGGAAGATCACCGCCAGCCGAAAGCTTTCTTCATCCCTGCATAACGAGCGGAAGCGGCTGACATCATGGCTGTCCAAGAGATTTAGCTGTGCATAGACTGTCTGCTTACGGTAGCGCATGCGCATATCCGTCACACGGCTGTCAAACTCCCCGGCATCTACCGTCTGCTCCCCGAAAAATCTCCTGCAATGCTTACGGAAATCATAATTCATCGTAGAATCAAACATGGTGCCGTCCAGCCAGTGTGCCGCGCTTTCCCATACTTCTCCGATGAGGATTGCATCGGGATTCACACTTTTTACGCTCTCTCTGAATTTTCTCCAGAAACCGTCATTGATCTCACTTGCCACATCCAGACGCCATCCGTCAATGTGGAATTTTTCCACCCAGTAGCGTCCCACTTTGCAGAAGTATTCCGCGGTCTCGGGATTTGCCAGATTTAACTTCGGCATCATCCGTTCATAACCAAAACACTCGTATCCCGGATATTCCTCCGGATCCTCCGGCCGCACGACCGGATAGGTAAGTCCGTAGAACCAGTCTCTGTAAGCGGACTGCTCTCCTTTTTTCACCACATCGTCGAAAGCGAAAAAGTACCAGCCGCAGTGGTTGAACACGCCGTCAATGATCACTTTCAGTCCATTCGCATGAAATACATCAATCAGTCTGTGAAAATCATCATCGGTACCAAAGCAGGGATCAATGTGAAAATAATCCAACAGATCATACTTATGATATTCTCCGGCGACAAAGATCGGATTGATATAGATGGCATTCACGCCCAGTTTCTTCAGATACTCCACGTTCTCGCAAATCCCTCGGATCGTACCGCCGAGCTTCCCCCTCGTCGGTACACCGCCCCATTCCTTCTCCTCTCCTCTGCCGGAAAGATATCGGTACTCCGTGGCAAAGCTGTCCGGGAAAATATTATAAATGATCGTATCCTGTGCCCATTCGGGAGGTGCAACAATATCTGCGCGATGGTTAAACGGCAGCTGATAATATTCCGAACGGTCATCCACGGTATGATCCGTGAATCGTTCTCCGTAGTACAACACTCCTTCTCTGCCATCCGACAGGGCAAAATAGTAACAAAGTCTTTTATAAGGATGCTCCAGCGTAGTCTCCCAGTAATCGAATTCTTCCGTCCGCGCCACTACTTCCATCTTCTGTTCTGTAAAGAGCACCGGTATCAGGCGGCAGGCTCTGTCTCCGTAATAGAGCCTGCATTCTGTCAGTTCCCCTCTGCCTGCCCGCAGACGGATCACAATATGCTCTTCATCTGTCCCGTATGCATACTGGGACATGGGTATATGTAATACTGCACTTCGATTCATACTTCCTCTTTCTGCGGTCTATCCCTTCACTCCACCGGAGGTCAGACCCTCTGTCATGTTCTTTTGCAATGCGAAAAATACGATCAGGATCGGCAGAGACACGATCAGGGATGCCGCCGAGAAAATCGGCCAGCTTCCGCTCATCTCTGTCGCCTGCAGCGAATAGAGCCCCGCCGCCAGCGTATACGTATCGGATCCCGTCATGAAATTGATAGCAAAAATATACTCGTTCCACACATAGACGAGAACCATCATAGCCGTTACCGCAATGGTAGGTTTTGCCAGTGGCAGTACGATCTTCGTCACCTGTTCCAGCTGCGTGGCACCATCGATCATGGCTGCCTCCTCGATCTCCACCGGAATCGTGTCAAAATATCCCTTCATATTCCATAATGCAAACACCGCCATGGTACCGGTGTACACAATGATCAGTCCCGTTCTGGTATTGATCAGTCCCATGGGACTTAACAGCTTATACAGCGCCGTCATGGACAAAAGAGAAGGAAATGCATAGAGTAAAATCAACAGCTTTAAAATAGCATTTCTTCCGGGGAATCTTTTCCGGGAAAACGCATATGCCGCAGGGATACCTGTTCCCAGTGAGATCACTAATGTGGTCACCGCCAGGATCAGGCTGTTTTTCAGCCACAGAAGCACCGGCTTTTCCGTGAACACTGCCTTGTAATTCTGCAATGTCATACGCTTCGGGAGAAAAGAAAAGTTCGAACCCAGCAGACTGTTCTCCGCATTCAGTGACACGGAAAATGCATACAGTACCGGTACCAGGACAAAAAAGCATACCAGAATGAAAAATACATTTACCGCTATAAGTACCAGCACATGTTTCGTCCTTTTACTCATCTGCTCTCCTCCTTTCTGCCGTTCGTCACCAGAGAAAACAGTAACAGCATTCCAAAGATCAGAATCGAGATTGCCGAACTGTAGCCATAGTTGTTCGTAATAAACGCTTTTTCATATGCATAGGTCAATATCGTATGGATATTGGCACCCGTCTTGGATCCCACCTGCTGGGTCAGCAGATAAATAACATCGAACTGTTTAAAGGTCGTAAATGTTGTGATCATGACCGAAGGTGCTATAATCGGACGGATCATCGGAATGGTAATATATCTCGTCCGCTCCAGCCAGGTGGCTCCGTCTAACAGTGCGCTCTCGTAAAAGCTCCGGTCCACACTCTGCAGTGCCCCGTCGATGATCGTGATCATAAACGGCAGCGCCAGCCACAGATTCACCGCAGTACAGCTGATAAAAGCGATCACATCACTTCCCAGCCACCTCACCGGTTCCAGCCCCAGTTTGATCATCCACTGGTTCAACAGACCGAACTGCGAATTGAACATACCGGTCTTCCATAACAGGATAGAGACATATCCCGGCATCGCCCAGGGGAAAATCAACAGTGTGCGGTAGACATTCTTAAGCCGCAGTCCTTTGATATTGAGAAGGGTCGCCATGATAAAAGCGATCACCAGCTGCAATACCATATTTACCACGGTCCACAGAATCGTTACCAACAACGCCGTCAGAAATCCATTGTCAAAAACTAACAGAGCATCCTTATAATTTTCCAGCCCGATAAATTCATAATTGTTCCAGTGATAGATGTTCATGTTGGTCGTGGAAATATATCCGGTATACAGAATCGGAAAAATAACGATCAACAGAATCAATACTAAGGACGGCAGTGACCAGCTGTAGGCAAATAGTGTCTCTCTTCTTTTTTTATTCTGTTGTCTGTTCCCATGAGCATTTTTCATTCTTGCCATATTTGTTCGTTCCACTTCCTTTTGCCTGATTATGTCTGTTTTCCGGTCCGATTATTTCATGGATTCGATGAGCTGCAGTGCCTCTTTCTGTGCTTTTTCGGTGCTTTCCGCCACATCATTGCCCGCCATATTGACATCCGTCAGAAGTCCGCTTGCTACCGTCCACATCACATCCATCTCCGGCAGATTCGGCATGGGTACCGCATTCTCCGCGGTCTCCTTCATCGCCATGACCACTTCATCTCCACTGACTTCTTCATAAGTGTAGCAGTTTTCTCTGGCAGGCGCGCAGCCGCTGGCCTGTGCCAGTGCAATGCCCACCTCATCTTTCATCAGTACCCGTAGTACCTGTTCCACCGCATCTTTTTTATTCTCTGCCGCATTTTTCAATACCTGGACACCCTGTACTCCCATATAGGGGGAAATAGGTTTTCCTGTCTCATCGATCACCGGCATGGAAGCAATTCCCACATCAATGCCGCTCTCTCTTACGGTCGGAATCAGCCAGGGACCGGCAATCGTAGCATGTGCCATCCCTTCTTTGAACAGGGTATTTACCGTAGCATATTCCGTCTCTCCCGGCATGAGTTCCACGAACTTTTTATGATAGGTAAGTGCCGCTTCCGTCTCCGGCAGGTTTAATCCCGGTTCTCCCGCATCATTCAGGATATAGCCTCCGAATCCATTGATCCAGCCGGCTGCATAATAGGGAGTACTGTGCTGTTCCACGAATCCATAGTGTCCGCCACGGGTATTCTCCTGCATATAAGCATACAGTTCCTCCGTGGTCTCCGGTACTTCCTCATCCTTCATGTAGAGACGGTTATACATAAAAAGTAAGGTCTCGTAATAGACGGGAAGCTGATAGACCGTTCCCTTATAGGTTGCCGCTTCGATGGTGTTATCCATATAGGCATCCAGCTCTTCCTCCGGAATGATATCCGTGATGGGCGACAGGATTCCCATTTCTGCATAGACACCGATCTTATCATGAGCAAAAAAGTACATATCCGGAGCCGCTTTGGGATCGTTTCCCACCATTTTGAGAGCTTCTGTCAGATCACTCTTTTTCTCCAGTACCACATGGATCTGCGGTTCTAACTGGGCAAATTCTTCCTCCAGGACCTGTGTTACCGCATCCTCTTTGTCATGCCAGATCGTAATCGTGACTTCTCCGTCCGTCTTGTCCCCCTGTGCTGTCTGCTCGGCAGGCTGACTGCCGCAGCCGGTCAGGCTGCCGATGGTCAGTCCTGCCGTCACGATCCACGCCCATGCTTTGTTCCGGATTCTCTTCTGATTTTTGTTCTTCATATCCTGCACTCCTTTGATATGTACTCTCCTGCCGTCTGTTTCGTCTTATTTCTGAGATTTTTTCTTCACAGCCACTGCTGCGCCGCCGGCTGCTGCCACTACGAGCACACCGATGACGATAGGTACCACAGGTGTACTCTTCTCTGCATTTTCTGCAGGTTCACCGGTTTCCACTGTTGCCTCTGCCGTCTCCTGTTCGGTTGCTGCGGCTGCATCCCCCTCCGGCAGATCCACTGCCTCATAGGATACGGTGTAGTCCTCCGGACCGTTTACCACCAGCCAGATATCCTTACCGGTTTCTACGGAAATATCTGTAGTCTGTACACTTCCCTCATTGCCGTTGACGATAACGGAATTCACCCAGCCGGGAATCTCCTTTACCAGCCATCCATCATCGCCAGCTTCCAGTGTCTCACCGGGCCATGCCGCAAATGCATTGGTGCCGTCCGGTGCCGACCATGCCCACAGGCAGGGACCATTCCAGTCTGTCGGAGCAGATACGTGGATCGTCACATTGGGGATTTCTGCCTGATCCGGATTCTTGTAGCTGAAATCGTAGCTTCCGTCTGCCGCTACCGTTACCCAGAGTTCTGCTGGATCAATGGAGATATCCTCGGTCTGTACGCTTCCTTCGTTGGCATTGACGATAATGGAGTTCACCCATACCGGAACTTTGATGCTGTACCAGCCGTCCTCGCCTGCCTTCATCTCTTCGCCGGGCCATGCCGCAAATGCATTGGTTCCATCCGGTGCCGACCACGCCCACAGGCAGGGCTTCTCCCAGGATTCGTCTACTTTAGCATGTACTGCGAACTTCTCCACATACGCAGGTGCTTCTCCGGTAGTCTTACTCTCATAAGAGATCTCTACGGTGTCCGCCGCACTCACTGTGATCCAAGCTGCATTGGTATCCAGTATCTGTTCGTCTGTCTGCACGCTGCCCTCATTGGCATTGACGATCACATGATTCGCCCATGTGGGAAGCCAGATATAATACCAGCCGTCATTGGCGGCATCTGCTTCCATCTCCTCGCCGGGCCATGCCGCAAACGCATTGTTGCCGTCGCTGTCCCATGCCCACACGCAAGGGTTCTCCCAGTCCCCCGGTACCTGCACATACAGTGCATTTCTCTCTTCTGTATCCTGTGCTGTTTCTGCGTTCGCCGTGATCGGCAGAATCCCGATCACCAGCAGAAGCATCATCAGAAATGATCCACAACGTCTTATCAGCTTACTCATAATATCCTCTCTTTCCGATTCTACTTGTCTGTGTTATATGTTCTGTAGCTTTCTCTGTCGTTTCAACCATTTTAAAAAGTGCACTTTCCCTTGGGTTATTTTGATTATAACGTTGCCGTTTCCGGATGGTCAATTTGATTTTGGGTAATCGTTTTCCCTCTGTTTTATCTATTTTTCACAGTTTCATTCTTCTGTTTTTGGTTGTTATTTACAATTG
>CAVGMD010000001.1:77456-103946 GCA_963630275.1 Bacteroidaceae bacterium
TTTTTCAGTTTTCCCGCGTTTTCCTAAATATTTGTGAAAGTTTCACGAAAGTGTTTCCCTGCAAAGGCGCAAATAAAAAGGAGATGGTCACCGTAGGCAACCATCTCCCTTGAGAATACTTTTATGCTGTTTATATTACTTATTTGTACTTGTTTCTACTTATTTCGCCTTCGGCGCAAATTTCTTTCTCAGTACATACCACAGAGCACCTGCAATACATACGGAAGAGTAAGCACCGCAGATGATACCTACCATCAGAGGCAGTGCGAAGTCACGGATGCTGGTCACGCCCCAGATGTACAGTGCACCTACCATTACCAGAGTGGTCAGGGAGGTGAACAGGCTTCGGGACAGTGTCTGGGTGATACTGCGGTTTACAACCTCCTGCAGATCATCCTTCTTGGTCATGACTGCCATGTTCTCACGTACACGGTCGAATACTACGATGGTGGCGTTGATGGAGTAACCTACGATGGTCAGCAGGCAGGCAATGAAGGTGTTGCTGACGGATACTCTTGCCAGTGCGTAGAAGGTGATTACTACCAGCACATCGTGAAGCAGGCAGGCAATACTGCTGACACCGAAACGGATGTCGCTGAAACGGAAGCGGATATAGATCAGCATGCAGATGATTGCTACTGCTACCGCCAAGATCGTATCAGACTTCATCTCGTTACTGATGGTGGAGCTGATGGTCTCGGAGGTAATCAGTGTCTCATCCACTCCAAAGTTATCCACGAATACCTGATTCAGAGCCTGTCTCTGATCCACATCCAGAGAAGTGGTCTTGAAGATAACTTCGTTGGATCCCTGTACGGTCTGGATCTGAACGGCACTTCCGGTGGTGCTCTCGATTAGAGGTACCATCTCGCTGTTGATCTCTTCTAGTGTATAGCTCTTGTCAAAGGTTACGGTAGTTGCGGTACCGCCCTTGAACTCCAGGCTGTAGTTCAGTGCATCACCGGTGTTCATCTTGTAGACACCCATGGTGATAAATCCAACAGCGATCACTGCCAGAGACAGTCCGAAGAATATGCCCTTCTTACCTAAGAAGTTCACGGTCTTGTGTTCCTTACCTACGCCATACCACTTGGGATCCTTCAGTCCCAGTGCATAGAAGGCTTTCATGATATACTTGGTCACTACCAGTGCGGTGAACATGGATAATACGATACCAAGTGCCAGGGTCTGTGCGAAGCCCTTTACGGTACCGGGTCCTAACAGCCACAGTACTGCTGCAGCGATCAGGGTGGTCACGTTACCGTCGATAATAGCGGACAAAGCCTTGTCATAACCGATCTGCATGGCGCTCTTAACCGTCTTGCCGGTAGCCAGTTCCTCACGGATACGGGCGAATACGATAACGTTGGCATCTACTGCCATACCGATGGACAGGATGATACCTGCGATACCGGACAGGGTCAGTGTCATGTCAAATCCGTTCAGTAACAGAACTACTAATGCTACATAAATGCCCAGTGCAAGTACGGAAGCAAATCCGGGCAGGAAATATACTGCGATCATAAAAACAGCTACTACGATAAATCCGATGACAGCAGCCTTTAAGCTGGTGGAGATTGCTTCCACACCCAGCTGTGCACCTACGACTTTGGAATGCAGCTCTTCCAGTTCCAGCTTCAGGCCACCGATACGGATGGTGGAAGCCAGGCTCTCAGCCTCTTCATAGGAACTCATGGGAGAAATCTGTGCATTACCGTCGGAGAACACACCATTTACAGAAGGAACACTGACAAAAGTTCCATCATAGTAGATTCCCAGTGTCTCACCCTTTTCATAAGCATTTCTGGTAGCCTCCTCGAACTTTGCGGTACCCTCTTCGGTCATTACCAGATCTACTGCATAAGTTGTATTGCCCATGGTCGAATCCTTAATGGACCCGGCAGTAGCGGTCTTGACATCGGTACCCTCCAGCTTGATGGAACCGTCTGCCTTCAGTTCATCGATGGTCTTGTTCAGTGCATAACCATAGCTTACGTTACCCTGTGCATCGGTGATTGCCTGGATAGAGTAGTTCGTATTGCCATCACTGTCCGTCTCGGAAATAAAATACAGGGAACCGGGACGACCAAGTTCTTCCAGAATCTGGTTAGCATCGGTTACACCGGGGATCTCAATATTGATACGATCGGTACCCTCCTGGTATACGATGGCTTCTGTACTATAATTTTCTACACGTTGCTGCAGTTTGGCAATGGTATCTGCCATATCTGTTGCATCCGGCTCTTCATCGCCGACTACCTGGTAAGTGATGCTGACACCACCCGCCAGATCCAGTCCCAGACTGATGTCTGAAGCACTGGCAGTTCCTTCCGCATCTACGCCATACAGATCCACATAGCCGACTCCTAACAGGATCAGAAGGGCACAGAGCAGAATGATGATTGCTTTACTTTTCTTCATCTTTCCTTTGTCCTTTCTATTCTTCTGAAGCTTCCGCCGCTTCCGCAGCCTTCAGCATGATAGCACATTCAATACGTTTTCTCTGCAGTTCGCAGCCGATGTCATACGCATCGTTGATATTACCGTGGAAATTGTAAGAGTTCGCCGCACAGCCGCCGCTACAATAGAACTTGGCAAAACATTTCTTACACTTGTCCTTGGCATAGACATTACAACATTTGAATTCGTCACGGATATCATCTCTTACCACACCGGTATCCACATTGCCCATGAGGAACTTCTCGTTACCCACGAACTGGTGGCAGGGATACAGATCTCCCCAGGGAGTAACTGCCAGATATTCCGTTCCCGATCCGCAGCCGGACAATCTCTTGGCTACGCAGGGACCGCCCTGCAGATCGATCATAAAGTGGAAGAAATTGAACGCCTTACCCTCTTTCTTACGCTTGATCATCTCTACTGCCAGTTTATCGTATTCTTCCTTTAAGATCGGAAGGTCTTCTTCACGAATTGCATAATCGTCCGTAGGCTGTGCCACAACGGGTTCCACGGAGATCTGCTTGAATCCTAAGTCTGCCAGATGCAGAACGTCCTTGGAGAAATCCAGGTTATTATGAGTGAACGTACCACGCACATAATAGTTCATCTGATCTCTGCTCTCCGCAACCTTCTGGAACTTGGGAACGATGATGTCATAGCTGCCCTGTCCGCCGCGGAAAGGACGCATCTTGTCGTTGATCTCCTTACGTCCGTCGATGCTCAGCACGATATTACCCATTTCCTTATTCACGAACTCCAGAATCTCATCATTTAATAAGATACCGTTGGTGGTCAAGGTAAAACGGAACTTTTTATTGTTGGGCTTCTCTAAGCTTCTGCCGTATTCTACCAGCTGCTTTACCACATCCCAGTTCATCAGGGGTTCGCCGCCGAAGAAATCCACTTCCAGGTTCACACGGTTGCCGGAATTGGCCACTAGGAAATCCAGTGCCTTTTTGCCAACCTCAAAGCTCATCAGCGCTCTTCTGCCGTGGTACTCACCCTCTTCCGCAAAACAGTATCTGCATGCAAGGTTACAGTCATGGGCAATGTGCAGGCATAGTGCCTTGACTACAGTCTGGCGCTTCTTAAAATCAAAAATGTAATTCTCGTAAATATCGGGAGCAAACAGTTGTCCTGCCTTCTCCAGCTCCAGGACTTCGTCCACCGCTTCGGTGATCTCTTCCTGGGGATAGGGGATGTTCGCAAGATTCAGTACGGCGGCCTTGATGGTGTCCGCATCCTTGATGCCTTCTGTCACCAGAGGCTCCACTAACGGGATCATATCATATACAATATCATCTACCACATGGACGGAACCGCTGTTCACATCCATTACGATATTATAGCCGTTGCTCTTATACTGGTGTATCACAGTTCTATTCCTCTTCTTTCTACTTCTTATTGCCTAAAATACACTAACAATGAATAAGCAGCGACCTGAATCGCTGCTTACGTTAGTCTCTTCTCATTTTCTTAGATTATTTAATCTTTTCGCAACTCTGATTTCCTACAGTGCAGGAAGTCTTACATGCAGACTGGCAGGAAGTCTGGCACTCGCCACAGCCACCCTTTTTCATGGATTCCTTTAAATCTCTGGTTGTTAAAGTCTTAATATGTTTCATTAAAAATAGCCTCCTTATGATTTCAGAGCGTCTACAGACGCTTTGCGCGTAAGTATAATTACAGACACGCGACTCATTTTTGCTCATTATATCATGTATTTGGCATTTGTAAAAGCTTTTTTTCTCAAAAAGCGGTAATTTTGTTGTCCGATTTTGGATTTTACCCCAGCATTCCGCCCAGAGTCCCTCCTGCCACGCACAAAATCATGGTAGTCCAAAAGGAATTCCCCAGTGCTGTCTCCGGGGTCCTGACTAACACCGACACCACCGCCAGGATCACAAAATACGCCGCACCCACGAGCGCTCCCCACAGGAATTTCTGCTTTTCCATTTTCTTCCCGGCTAAAAAACCTGCCGTAAAAGTAGTCACCACATAAATGGCGGAGATTGCAATCGATACCATGCCTTCCGTCAGATGCAGTTTGTACAATAAAAGTGCCAGCAGGCATAGAAGCAGCAGTGTCAGCACATAGGATACCAGCAGACATTTCGCCAGCGCCGGTACCGGAATGCCCTCTTTTCCCTCTCCTCTTTTTTCCATGTCATTCCTCCTCTTACCTATGTAAAATGTATATTCAGAAATTCCCGGAAACTTGACAACTATTCCTGTCCTATTGTATATTGTTGCTTAATAACACATAAACAGGGCATATGCCTGCTATTTATTTAAGAAGGAGTGAACTTTTTTGGATACCTCTGGTGTCATACAACTTGTTTCTATTGTAATTCTGATCTTTCTATCTGCCTTTTTTTCTTCTGCAGAAACGGCGCTGTCCACAGTCAATCGTGTGCGGATGCGTACTTTGGAGGAGGAAGGCAACAAGCGTGCCGCTCGCGTCAATAAAATCCTGGATCATTACAGCAAAATGATCAGCACCATTCTGATCGGTAATAATATTGTAAACCTGTCGGCCTCTTCTCTGGCAACCACATTAGCCATGAGAATTAATTTTACCGTGGGTATTGCCACCGGTATTCTGACCATTGCCGTGTTGCTCTGTGGTGAGATCGTCCCCAAGACCTGGGCGGTTCTGTGCTCCGAGAAGCTGGCACTGGCCTACTGCAATATTATCTACCTGCTGATGCAGGTGCTTACGCCGGTCATCTTCGTAGTGGATCTGCTGTCCCACGGTATCATGAAGCTCTTACATATCGATCCGAACAAAAAAGCCAGCACCATGACCGAAAGTGAACTGAAGACCTATGTGGATGTCAGCCACGAGGACGGTGTCATCGAATCCGAAGAGCGTAAGCTGATCTATAACGTGTTCGATTTCTCCGATGCCCATGCCAAGGATATCATGATTCCCCGTATCAATATGGTAACAGTGAGTCTGGATGCCACCTATGACGATGTTCTGGAAGTTTTCCGGGATTCCATGTATACCAGACTTCCGGTCTACGAGGACGACAAAGATAATATCATCGGTCTCATCAACATCAAGGACTTTATCCTGACGGAGGATCAGAGTGCTTTCCATGTGGGAAATATCTTAAGAGACGCTTATTATACTTACGAATATAAAAAGATTGCAGATCTGATGTACGAAATGCGGGAAAAGACCACCAACGTCTCCTTTGTATTGAATGAGTACGGCGCTACCGTAGGTATGATCACTTTAGAGGACCTGTTAGAAGAGATCGTCGGCGAGATACGTGATGAATACGACGAAGACGAAGAAGAACTGATTCAGAAGATGTCCGATGACACCTACCTGGTAGAAGGCAGTATGAAGTTAGATGACATCAACGATGCTCTCGGTACGGATCTGACCAGTGAGGATTATGATTCCATCGGCGGTCTGATCATCGACTGTCTGGATCGTCTGCCGGAGGACGGCGAGGAAGTCACTCTGGGAAACGGTATTCACCTGAAAGTGCAGGGCATCGACCAGAATCGTATCATCAAAGTGCTGATTACCATACCCGAACCCTCCACAGAGCATGATGATCACAGTTCTGAAGCTTCGGAAAGTCACGAATAACGAAAGGAATACAAATGTCACAGGATAAAAATACAGAAAACAAGAAATCAAAAATGACTTCCAAACAGATCTTTGCGATCGTAGGAATCGTAGTGCTGGTGCTGTTATATGTCGTAACGCTTCTGGCGGCGATCTTCGACAGTTCCGCCAGCCATGCACTGTTCGCCACCTGCCTGTTAGCCACCGTAGCCATTCCTCTTCTCATCTGGATCTACACCTGGATGTTCGGAAAACTGACGAACCGTTCCACCTTCGCAGACTTCCATCCCGAAGAGAAAAATAGTGATAATAACAATAAATAACGATACGCAAAAAGAGATGCGGTACACACCGCATCTCTTTTAAATTGCCACACTCTAGCAGTCCACGCCAAGCTTGCGCAGTTCCTCTTCCGCCTGTTCCTTGGTCAGGAAGTGGATGCCGTGGATTCCCTGCTCTTCTGCTGCCTCCACATTCTTCAGGGTATCATCCAGGAATACGCTCTCTTCTGCCTTTAATCCATAACGGTTTAACAGCAGCTGATAGATCTCCGGTTCCGGTTTGATCAGGTGCTCCTTGTAGGACAGGATACCACCCTCCATCTCCGGCAGGAAATTCAGTGCTTCCGCGCATTCCGTCTCTGCCTTTTTGGAAAAATTGGACAGGTAATACACATGATATCCCTTAGCCTTCAGTTCCTGTAACCAGGGAATGGCGTAGGCTCTGGGGGTTACGATTCCGGCAATACTCGTAAATGCCTGATATAACTCCTTCTCCAGCTCCGGTGCATCTTTCACGAATGCAGCCAGTACCTGTTCATCCGTCCAGGTACCGCGGTCATACTCTGCCCATACAGGATGCATTACCGATGCCTTTGCGATCTTCTGAATCATCTCCGCATCGAAACCTTTGTCCGCGAGGAATCCTTCCCAACGGTAGTCTGTCAACACATTGCCGATATCAAAAATTATATTGCGTATCATTCTCTTCTCTCCTTAATTTGTTCGCTCTTCCTGTCTGTCCAGTTCCATGATTTCCAACAGTTTCTCCGCCGCCGGCGCCATAGGCATCTTCGTATTCCTTACGACACAGAACTGTCTCTTCGGTATCATTTTATTGAACCTGAGTTCAAAAAGCAAGCCGGATTCTACATAATCTCTGGCAAAATCCCGCATCACACACCCTACGCCCAGGTTTCTCCTCACGAACTGTACGATCATATCACTGGTCGCCAGTTCAAATTCCGGCTGCACATAGACGCCGTTGCCCGCCAGGAATTCATCCATGTAGCTGCGGCTGCTGGTATTTTTCTCAAGGAATATTAACGGCAGGCTCTCCAGCTCCTGGAAATCCAGTGTCTTATTTTTATATCCGAAAAATCTTCTGCCCGCCACGAAGACATCCTCGATCTCCCGCACCGGGATCATCTTAATATCCGGTCTGTCCGGAAACGGAGTGCTGACGATGCCGAAATCGATCCTGCCTTCTCTCAAATAATTCAGGGTCTCCGGTGTCGGTGCGTTGGTGACGATCACTTTGATCCCGGGATACTGCTCATGGAACTTCTCCAGATAGGGAAGCAGGTAGAACTGCAATGTCATATCGCTGGCACCGATCCGGACTTCACCCAGCTCCATGTTCTGCATCTGATGAACCTTCTTCACTCCCAGTTCAATCTGCTCATATCCTTTTGCCACATAGGAATACAGCAGTTCTCCCTCACTGGTCAGCCGCACCCCTTTTGCCGCCCGGTGGAACAGAGAGACATCCAAATTGTTTTCCAGCTGCTTGATGGCCTGACTGACCGCCGGCTGTGAAATGGACAGCTCTCCTGCCGCTTTCGTCACACTCCCACATTTTGCCACATAATAAAATACTTTATACGCTTCCAGGTTATTGATCATACTGCCTCCCAGCCAGCCGGCAAAACCCTTTTTCCAAAAAGGGCATGGGCTGCATCTTCTGCCGCACCATGCCCTGTCTTCACATTTCTGTTACTGTTATTTCTTATAATTATTTCTTCAGAGGACTCTCACGATAGATGATATCTTCTCTTCCGGGGCCGTTGCTGACCATGGTGATGGGGAAGCCGATCTGCTCCTCGATGAACTCTACATATTTTCTGCAGTTCTCAGGCAGATCCTCGAAGTTACGGATACCGCGGATATCGCATTTCCATCCGGGGAGCTTCTTCAGTACGGGCTTAGCCTTCTCCAGCTTGTAGGTTACAGGGAAATCTGTGGTCACTTCGCCATCGATCTCATAGCCTACACATACAGGGATCTCATCCAGATATCCCAGTGCATCCAGTACGGTAAATGCTACATCGGTAGCACCCTGCAGGCGGCAGCCGTACTTGGTAGCTACACAGTCGAACCATCCCATACGTCTGGGACGTCCGGTGGTGGCACCGAACTCACCGCCGTCACCGCCGCGACGACGTAATTCGTCTGCTTCGTCACCGAAGATCTCGGATACGAAAGCACCTGCTCCTACGGAAGAGGAATAAGCCTTGCTTACGGTAACGATCTGCTTGATCTCATAAGGAGGGATACCTGCACCGATGGCACCGTATGCTGCCAGGGTGGAGGAAGAAGTTACCATAGGGTAGATTCCGTGATCCGGATCCTTCATGGTACCTAACTGACCCTCTAACAGAATGGTCTGGCCCTCTTTTAATGCTTTATCTAAGAATGCGGATACATCGCATACGAAAGGTGCGATCATATCACGGTACTCATGCAGAGTGTTCAACAGCTCTGCGGGATCGATCAGGGGCTTGTGATACAGATGCTCTAAGATAACATTCTTCATCTCGCTGACGCGCTGTACCTTTTCCTGTAACAGTTCTTCGTCAAACAGTTCGCTGACCTGGAAACCGATCTTCGCATACTTATCGGAATAGAAAGGCGCAATACCGGACTTAGTAGATCCGAAAGACTTACCGCCCAGTCTCTCCTCTTCGTACTGATCAAATAAAATATGATAAGGCATTACCATCTGCGCACGGTCGGATACCAGGATCTTGGGCATCGGAACATTTCTGTCTGTGATAGACTTGATCTCCTTCATCAGGATGGGAATGTTTAATGCCACACCGTTACCAATCACGCTGGTGGTATGATTGTAAAACACACCGGAAGGAAGGGTGTGCAGAGCAAATTTACCATAATTGTTCACAATGGTATGTCCTGCATTCGCGCCGCCCTGAAAACGTACGATAATGTCCGCTTTCTCTGCCAGCATATCTGTGATCTTTCCTTTTCCTTCGTCGCCCCAGTTGGCTCCTACAACTGCCTTTACCATGTTTTCCTCCATTCTTTATCACGACTCGTGATAAATCCAACTCAAATCTCTTACTCTCATGAGCGGAACTTGTTCCTCTCACACTGTTTCCTAGTATACAACACTTTCTGATATAAGTAAAATCAATATTTATTATGTTTTACATAATCTACATCTATATTCAAAGCATGTAGTGTTTCGCATTATTCGCGTCCATCCCAGCAATAGGTGCACAGCTTCTCTCTACCGATGCCCACGGACTCGATCATGTCATCCAGTCTCTGAAACTGCAGGGTAGTGAAATTCAGCTGTTTGCCGATACGGGATACCATTTCCGCATACTCCGGGGTATCGGGATCCACGTAATTTTTCAGGTCGATCTGTCTGTCTTTCTGTTCGATCTCCTTGATCACACGGCGGGTGATCAGATCCATCTCAGAGGAGAATCTGGAGAAATTCAGATATTTACAACCGTATAACAGAGGCGGGCATGCCGGATGCCCTCCACCAGGTTATCCTTCTGATTGACAATTGCTGCCACCAGCTCCGTGGCGTTGATGTCTCCACCGCTCATCTCCAGGAAATGGGAATGTCCCTTGGCAAACAGATCCTGAATGATGGCATCGATGTTATTGATTTTGCCTACCGTGGTGATGGCATAAGTTCCGTGATGGGAACGCACCATCAGCGGTTGGGGTTCAAAATCGGAAATACATCCGATACCGAGATTCCCCCGCATCTCATTGACGTCCTTGTCAAACTTGGTACGGAACGGCGCATTCTCGATATTGTGAATGGCTCTGTTATAACCTTCCTCTTTGCTGTAGACAGCCATTCCGGCACGTCTGGTTCCCAGATGAGAATGATAGTCTGTTCCGAAAAACAGATCAAATACACAGTCTTCTTTTGCTGCGACTCCAAAAAACCCACCCATTTTTGTCTCCTGCTCTCTGATATTTCTCCGCAACGCAGAAAACCGCCATTGGCTCTCTTGGTCAAATGACGGATTTCTGTGATGATATGATTTCTATTTATACATTGATCTCTGCTTTTATGCCCAGGAGATCTTTGTTGGATTCCAGAATCGGATTGATTACGTTCTTCAAGAATGCGTCCACCTGTTCCTTGGAACGTCCGATGTATTTGGAAGGCTCCATGGACGCCTTCAGTTCCTCCAGGCCCATGGGGAATGCAGGATCTGCGGCGATCAGCTCTAACAGATTGTTTTCTTTTCCTTCTACCTTCACATTGCGTCCCGCTTCCATGGACAGCTCACGGATACGCTCATGCAGTTCCTGACGGTTGCCGCCTAATTTTACAGCATCCATCATAATATTCTCGGTAGCCATGAAGGGCAGCTCGCTCATCATGTGCTTCTCGATGACCTTAGGATATACTACCAGACCATCCACCACGTTCAGGCACAGATCCAGGATGCCGTCGATGGCAAGGAAGCCTTCGGGAATGGACAGTCTCTTATTGGCAGAGTCATCCAGGGTTCTCTCAAACCACTGGGTAGCGGAAGTGATTGCGGGATTCAGTGCATCCACCATAACATAGCGGGACAGAGAAGCAATACGCTCACTTCTCATGGGATTACGCTTATATGCCATTGCGGAGGAACCGATCTGATTCTTCTCGAAGGGCTCTTCCACTTCCTTCAGATGCTGTAACAGACGGATATCGTTGCTCATCTTGTGTGCGGATGCCGCAATACCTGCCAGTACGTTGGCTACTCTGGTATCCACCTTACGGGAATAGGTCTGTCCGGATACAGGATAGCACTCCTTGAAGCCCATCTTGGCAGCGATCATGGGATCGATCTTGTCGATGGTCTCCTGATCTCCGTTGAATAGCTCCAGGAAAGATGCCTGGGTTCCGGTGGTTCCCTTGGAGCCTAACAGCTTCATGGTATTCAGAACATGATCCAGGTCTTCCAGATCCAGAGAGAACTCCTGCAGCCACAGTGTTGCTCTCTTACCTACGGTCGTAGGCTGTGCAGGCTGAAAATGAGTGAATGCCAGGGTCGGCTGTGCCTTATACTTGTCTGCAAAGTCAGCCAGTTCCTTCATCACATTGATCAGCTTTTTTCTGACCAGCTTCAGTGCTTCTGTCATCACGATGATATCAGTGTTGTCACCAACGTAGCAGGAAGTAGCACCCAGATGAATGATTCCGGCTGCCTTGGGGCACTGCTGTCCGTATGCGTAGACATGGCTCATAACGTCATGACGTACCAGTTTCTCACGCTCTTTTGCCACATCGTAATTGATGTCCTCGGCATGTGCCTTCAATTCCTCGATCTGCTCGTCTGTGATAACGGGCTTGCCGTCCTGGGACAGTCCCAGCTCTTTCTCCGTCTCTGCCAGTGCGATCCAAAGCTTTCTCCATGTGCGGAATTTCATATCCGGGGAGAAAATATACTGCATTTCCTTGCTGGCATAGCGTTCGGATAACGGGCTCTGATATCTGTCTGTACCTGTACTCATTTGTCTGCTCCTCTGATTTATTCTCTCTTAATTTTTATTTTCTACTTGTCGAAATCCCCGCGGATATCTTCCGCAGGCGGTTCCATCGGGTATTTGCCGGTAAAGCAGCCCTTGCAGATGCCAAGCTTACCGCCTACCAGTTCTTCCAGTCTCTCGATCTTCAGATAGTCCAGACTGTCCGTACCGATGAGATCACTGATCTCTTTGATGGAACGGTTATATGCGATCAGCTGGTCTCTCGCCGGAACATCCGTACCGAAATAGCAGGGCCACAGAAAAGGCGGTGAGCTGACTCTCATATGAACTTCCTTCGCTCCTGCCTCCCGTAACATCTTCACGATACGGTCGGAAGTAGTACCGCGGACAATGGAATCATCGATCATGATGACACGCTTACCCTCCACAGCTTCCCGGATGGGATTTAACTTCACCTGAACGCTACTCTCTCTGCTCTTCTGCTTCGGCTTGATAAAGGTTCTGCCCACATAGGCATTTTTCACGAATCCCATACCGTAAGGGATTCCGGACTGCATGGAATATCCCATGGCAGCGCAGTTGCCGGACTCCGGTACGCCGATGACCAGATCCGCATCCACCGGGGAATCCATGGCTAAGAACTTTCCTGCCAGGATACGGGAATTGTACACGCTGATTCCGTCGATAAAGCTGTCAGGTCTGGCGAAATAAATATACTCAAAAATACATCTTGCGGTATCCGCAGGCTTTAATACATGGGTGGTGTCGGACTCGATGCCCTTCTCCGGAGATATGGTCACGATCTCACCGGGTAACACATCCCGGACAAATTCAGCCCCTACCGTATCCAAAGCGCAGGTCTCACTGGACAGAAAATAGGCATTGTCTCTCTTACCGATACATAACGGCTTAAATCCATAAGGATCTCTGGCGCCGATCAGCTTCCTCGGAGACATCACCACCAGGGAGTAGGCTCCCTTAATCTTCGTCATGGCTCTGCCCACCGCTTCCTCTACGGATTTGGAATTCAGACGCTCTCTGGCGATATGGTACGCAATGACCTCGGAGTCAATGGTGGTCTGGAAAATAGCACCGGTGTACTCTAATTCTCTCCGAAGTTCCGGAGCATTGATCAGATTACCGTTATGCGCCAGTCCCAACGTACCTTTTACGTAATTCAGTACCAGGGGCTGTGCATTCTCTCTGGTGGAGCCGCCCGCTGTGGAATAGCGGACATGTCCCACACCGATATCACCCTTTAACTTCTCCAGGTGTTCCGGTGTGAACGCCTCATTGACCAGTCCCATATCTTTGCTGCTTAAGACCTTACCTCTGGGTCCGTTCGTATCACTGACGGCGATACCACAGCTCTCCTGTCCTCTGTGCTGCAATGCCAGAAGTCCGTAATAGATCGTGGATGCCACATCGTGTCCGTCGAAATCGTACACGCCGAAGACACCGCATTCTTCCTTTAATTTGTCGTTATTTTCTGTCTGGATATAAATGTTGTCCGTCACTTGTAAGCCTTACCTTTCCTGCCTGCCCCCGCAAAAAAAGAATACCCAAAATGTTACTTACAGATCCTTGCCTGTCAGCATCTTGTATGCCTGAAGGTATTTGTCGATGGTCTTCTCCACGATCTCTTCCGGCAGTTTCCAGCCCTTTTCGGGGTTGGCTTTCAGCCAGTCACGGGCGAACTGTTTGTCAAAGGAAGGCTGACCGTGTCCGGGCTCGTAGCCGTCTACCGGCCAGAAACGGGAGCTGTCGGGAGTCAGTACCTCATCTCCCAGTACCATATTGCCGTTCTCGTCCAGACCGAACTCGAACTTGGTATCTGCGATAATGATTCCTTTGGTCAGTGCGTAGTCCGCACACTTTTTATAAATAGCGATGGTATAATCACGAAGCTTGGCAGCATATTCTGCTCCCTTGCCGGGGAAACGCTGCTCCAGATATTCCACACTCTGCTCATAGGAGATGTTCTCATCATGATCTCCGATCTCTGCCTTGGTGGAAGGGGTATAGATGGGCTCAGGAAGCTTATCTGCCTCCTTCAGACCTTCCGGAAGCTTAATACCGCATACGGTACCGTTCTTCTTGTAGCTTTCCCAGCCGCTTCCGGTAATGTATCCACGAACGATGCACTCGATGGGGAGCATGTTCAGCTTCTTGCACATCATGCTGTTGCCGTCGAATTTCGGCTGTCTGAAAAATTCGGGCATATCCTTGACATCAGCAGATACCATATGATTGGGGATCACATCCTCTGTCATGTCAAACCAGAATTTCGACATCTGGGTCAATACAGTTCCCTTCTTCGTTACTGTGTTGTCCAAGATCACATCAAAGCAGCTGATACGGTCAGTTGCCACCATGATCAGGGTGTCTCCGTTGTCGTAGATCTCACGAACTTTGCCTTCCTTGATCGGTTTCATTTCCTGTACGCTCATACCATCAGTCCTCGCATTCTTATGTTTTCAATTTTTTGCAACTATTCAGAGCCATGTAAATATCAATGAATATTCGACGAATGCTGGCATTCGTAAGAATATTTATCGATATTTATAGGGCGACATAGCCTCAATGAGCAAAAGTCAAGCATCGAAGATGCGTTTTTGCGAATGAGGCTCTGAATAGTTACTGTTTCCTTTGGAATAGGTGTGGGCCAGATAAACCCACACCTAATAGATAAACAGATTTGCGAAAAAAAATCAATATATTTTTACTGCAACTTTCCGATAAATTCCCGAACCCGGGCATTTTCCGTGGCAAAAAGTTCTTCGGGAGAACCTTCCTCCACGATCACACCCTGTTCCATGAAAATGATGCGGTCGGATACCTCTCTGGCAAACTGCATCTCATGGGTCACGATGATCATGGTCATATGCTCACTTGCCAGCTGTCTGATAACCTTCAATACTTCCGCCGTCAGTTCCGGATCCAGTGCCGAGGTCGGCTCATCGAAGAACAGGATCTTGGGCTGCAGCGCCAGCGCCCTGGCAATGGATACTCTCTGCTGCTGTCCGCCGGATAACTGGTAAGGGTAGGCGTCTGCCTTATCCGACAGTCCTAACTGCGTTAACAGCTTCTCCGCCCTCTCCACAGCTTCGCTGCGGCTTACCTTATCCACATGGATCGGCGCATCGATGATATTTTTCATCACAGTATAATGGGGGAAAAGGTTAAAATTCTGGAATACCAGTCCGAAACATTTGCGGATCTTATGCAATTCCGCCTTCGATGCATATTCGCACTGTACTCTGCCGTTTTTATCCGTCTTCTCCGAAGCCACCGTCTGTCCCAGATAGATCAGCTCGCCACCATCCATTTTTTCCAAAAGCGTTGCACAGCGAAGCAGCGTGGACTTACCGGAACCGGAGGGTCCGATGATGGAGATCACCTCTCCCTTTTTCACGGTCAGAGAGATATCCTTCAACACTCCGTTGCCGTCAAAGCTTTTTTTCACATGTTTCATTTCTAAGAGGATCTCTCCACCTGTCTGTTCCATATACGATACTCCTGTCTGTTACCTATCTGTAATAAGATGTCTTCTTCTCCAGGTATTCCATGAAGGATGCCACAACGAGATTGAAGATATAATAGAATACACCTGCTGCCAGCAGCGGAACCACACTGGTCTGTGCCGCTCCGATCTGCTTCGCCACAGTGAACATCTCCGCGATAGAGATGGTAAATGCCATAGAAGTATCCTTGACTAAGGTGATGGTCTCATTGGTCACCGGCGGAAGCACCCGCTTCACCACCTGCGGCAGAATGATCTTCACGAAGGTCTGTGCCTTGCTGTAGCCCAGCACCTGTGCAGCTTCATACTGTCCCACCGGAATGGATTCGATCCCCGCGCGGTAGATTTCCGCAAAATATGCCGCATAGTTGATCACGAATGCCACGATCACCGCCGGGAAACGATACCCCGTTCCCACCTGCATGCGGAACACATAAAAAGGTGCGAAATACACCACGATGATCTGTAACATCAGAGGGGTTCCTCTCATGATGGATATATAAATCTTGGAAATAATACGGATCACCTTACATCCCGACATTCTTCCGAAGGCTACGATCAGCCCCAGAGGAAGAGAGAATAAAAGGGTCAGTACAAATATTTCCACCGTTATCAGAAAGCCCTCTGCCAGCTGGGCACTCATGGTCAGCAAACTCATGAAATCTACTCCTTAATTATCCTAACTTACTTCATTATCTTCCGCTGTTATTTGCCGAGGCAGACACTGTCGGTCAGTCCCCATTTTTCAGCGATCTGTGCAAAGGTACCGTCTGCTGCCATCTCATCGAGGGTCTTCTGTACGGTATCTCTCAACTCATCGTTACCCTTTAAGAAGCCAACGGCATACTGCTCTACTGCCAGTTTGTTGTCCTCGCCCTGTAACATAACGAACTTACCTGCTTCTCTCTGGTCGATCTGGTACTGTGCCACACCGATATCGATGGCTACGGCATCTACCGCACCCTGCTCCAGATCCATGAAAGCAGTGTTGTAATCCGCATATTCGATCAGTTGTGCAAAGGAATCGCGAAGTGCAATATTGTCTGCATTCTCTTCGTCATTGAGTGCAGCCAGTGCGGAAGAATCCTTCTGTACCGCTACAACCTTGCCTGCCAGCTCTTCCTTATTCTGTACACCGGAAGCGGATGCTACGACGAATACCTGGCTGTTGTCAATGTAGGGCTCGGTCCAGGTGTAGGCATCCTCTCTGCCGTTCATGGTGAAACCGTTCCAGATACAGTCAATGGCTCCGGAAGAAAGTTCCATATCCTTGGCATCCCAGTCGATGGGCTGCTTTACCAGCTCCCAACCCTGTCTCTTACATACTTCCGCTGCCAAATCCAGGTCAAAGCCCACATATTCTCCACTGTCATCACGATATCCGTAAGGGGGAAACTCCGCATCGAATCCTACGGTAAATGTTTTCTCAGATCCTGTAGAACCGCAGCCGGTCAGAACACCTGCTGCCATGCTGATTGCCAGTAATGCCACTAATACTCTTTTCATAATACATCCTCCCGTCTTGTCACTCATATGCTTTAGCATGGTAAATTGCTAACACTGTGTCATAGTAACACAACAAGAGGGGTCTTGTCAATTCTTTATCGGTCGTAACGCTCCACCATAGAGAGGATCTCCTGCGCGTATTTCGGATACAGCGTCGCCACTTCTTTTACTTCATTGCGGGCACTCTCCGCCACCTCCTGATTATAATCCATCTGTTTACGGAGTGCCTGTCTTCTCTGGATCAGTTCATGACGGATCTCCACCATTTCACGCTTGTCCAGAAGTGCCGCTGTCTGGCTGATCCACCGCTCCGGCATCTGCACGCGGTAGTTCGACAGCTGTTCCACTAACTGTTTCTGATAATACTCTGTCTTGGCTTCCGCTTCCGCAAACTGCTTGCGCTCTTCCTTTTCATCCTGATACAGTTTCCAGCGTTTTTCCAGCTTCGCCGCACTGTCCGTATTGTATTTCAGATAGAGGTATTCCATCAGCTGACAGTTGTTCACATAGCGGATCTTGACCTTATTCTGCAGTTGAATGATCTTGTTGATGGTCTTCTCCACCCGCTGCAGTTCCCGTCCGGCATCCATATATTTGATGCAGACATAGGAGATTGCCACAGCGCCCGCTCCCACTGCCAGGAACAGTCCCACATAGACATCCATCTCAAATCCGAACTGTAATATTGCCAGCATGATCACGCACACGACCAGTGCCGTAAAAAATATCACCGCCATCCCTCTCTGATTATTCATCAGATTCTCCAGCTCGTTCCTCCGGTATTCGTAAGCATGTCTCTCTCCGTCCAGTCTGTGCAGATCCTGCCTGACCAGATTTCCGTATTTTTCGCCCTCACGGATCTTTTGGATTCCCTCTTCGATCTCGTCTTCTCTCTTGCGGATCGCATAGAAATCCGCATCCCGCATGCGGTTCTTTTTCTCCCGGTATTTGTTGCGCTCCTGCTCCAGACCTGCCAGTTTGGCAGCGGTACGGTTGACCTCCGAGCGCTGCTCCTCGGGCAGCGCCTCGATTTCATCCGTATCTGTCAGGTAAGAAGTCACTAACGTATATTCTCCCGTCAGCAGATCGATCTCCTTGGAAGCTTCCGCAATCTGCTCGAGGCAGTTTACAATATAACGCTTTCTCTGGTCCTCCTCGTCAAAGTTCACACCGCTGCGGGTATAGACCAGCTGCTCCCAGTCTTCCTCCTGCTGTACCGGTTCTTTTTTCTTAAAAAAGCGGTTCCACCACGCCATACTTTTCTCCTGTCTGTTATACGTTCACACTGGTCCGATAGCTGTTTTTCAGAGCTGTCGTCAGTCTCTCATTCTCTGCATCATACTTCTGTCTGTCTTCCGCCCGCCAGCTGCTGCGAAGCTGCAGCTGCCTGTACTCCGGCTGCTGCTCCCATTCCCTGCCGAACTGTTCCATACTTTTCTCCAGTTCCAGGGACTCTGTATAAAATTCCGGATTCTGTGCTGCAAAAGCCACATAGGCATCCTCCGGCAGTTCCATGCGTTTTGCCGCAAGATAGGCATCCAGATGCACTCTCTCCGGTTCGGCCTGCCAGGCCTCTCTGAACTGCTCCGCCGCCTTATCGTACAGCATCAGCCCAGTCAGCGCCACTCCTTTATTATGTAATATGGAGGCTCTTACCTTACCCGCCGGGAGCTCTCTTCCTTCCGCTTCCAGCGTACTCCAGGTCTCTAACAGCATATCGTATCCACGGATGGCAGCGGCGTATTTCCTCTTTTCCACCATATAGTCAATCTGGCTTTTACGCTTCTCCAGGTTGCTCAGTCCGGCTCCCTGCTTCAACACCTGTTCCACCTGTCGCAGGTCTTCTTCTCCATACATTCCCACATACTGTAAAATCGTCAGCACGAAGACACTTAAGGAGCCCTGCTTATGTATCATGGGGTACAGCTGCTTCGCCAGTTCCCTTACCTTACATTCCTCTCCAATCCAGTCTGCCAGTTTGTCGTTCATAATGGACAGGTCTAAGAGGAAAGCATTCTCCTTCAGGCAATAACACAGTTCCTCCATGCAGCAGACACTGATCCCCAGTTCTTCCACCGTATAGGCATTTTCACAATATTCACCTACGCACAGACTTGCCCTCATTTCCATTCCTCATTTCCATCCATCTTTTACCTGTCAGCCCGGTCTTTCGTCCGGTCGCTTACAGTTCGATCTCTTCCTTCCAGATATGGTGTGTTGCCGCCCGAAACGTGCCAAATCCCATATCTTCCAGTTCTACCATAAGATGCGTGTCGTCTTTCATCTCCACGCTGATCTTAAGCCTGGTAATTCCCTCCTGCAGTTCCTCGGGGACGATCCTGGCGATCCGGTTCCCCTTGCCTGTCAGGGATGTGATCAGGATCTCCACCGCCCGTCCTTCCAGCAGGTAGAATTCCATGCTGTTCTTCGCTTCATACCAGTTGATTCCCGCATCGAGAAGCGCGCAGTAGGATTCCTCCCCCTGTCGTAAGATTTTCATGCCGATATTGGATTTTAATTTATCATCGCCTAAAAATACATGGGTCTTCCCTGCTTCACTGGGAGACAGCCGCTCCATCATGCTGTAGCAGGCACCTTTGCTGAACAGATTATTGCCCTGGAAGACTCTTCTTCCGCGGCACAGATAGCGCAGAGATTCCTTCATCCATTCCTGTGAGAACGCCTCTCCGATCAGATACACCGAAGAGACGATACTGTTACTGCACAGGCTGGTGGCGATCTCTAACATTTTCTCATCCGATTCCGGCACCGGAAAAGGAAACTCCCGCTCTTCCATATAGTCTACCACCGGTGTGGTATGGCGATTACATTCCATGCAGTAGGTACGTATGGAGTGCTCCGCGTATTCACACAACACCGTCTTATGCCGCCACAGTTCCTCCGGCTGGTACAGATTATAGTAGTAAAAACTTTCCACATGACTCTGAAAACAGATCTGCTCCGTCTTCAGATGTAAGCCTTCCGTCGCTGCGGTCAGCACTTCTAACGTCCGGGGATCCAGTTCTTCACAGGTGATCATTAATGCTCCGAACTTCTCCGCATTCGCCACCTGGGATAACAGCCCCAGACTCCGCTTCAGGAACAGCGTCAACAGTGCCACGGGATCTAAGCTCGTCCCGTCGATCTGCACCGGTTCTCCGTCCTTTGCAAGCTTCAGCAGGTTCTCCACCAGGATCCCGTCTTCTTCCTGCGCATATCTTACCGCTTCGCTACCATAGAACCACTGGTTCACGCCCTGTCTCTTGCTGAGTGCCAGGGGGATGGTAAATACCTGGGATCCCGCCACGGAAGAAAGGGTTCTGATCTCTTCCCCACTGCCTGTAACATAACAGCTGATCTGCGCATATCTGCTGCCCAAATCATATCCGACGATCACTTTTTCACTTCCCGGCAGCCGCATCTTCCTTCCGCCTCCTCTCTGTTATCCTTTTTGTTATTTTTCCGGTCTCACTGTAAGGTAAACAACCTGTGATCCAGATATTCTCTCCGATAATATTCTTCGATCAGATGATCCAGGGTATCATCATCCTGCAGGGTCATGCTGATCATCATGTCATTGATGATCTCGTACTTGCTGTCCGGATTATCATTCATGATATCGCTCCTCTGCAGGCTGCCGCTCTCCGTGAGCTGCTCGCCGCTTTCGGATTCCTCCATAATGTAATACTGGATGTTTTCCCCGAAAAACAGTACGAATTCCTTGAAAAATACACCGCTGTACACTTCCTGCATGTACTCCGACAGATAATCCTCCGCCTGACCGTTCTCCTGCAGCATCACATAATGGATCCTTGCCCGAACACCGGCTTTGGTATGGTATTCCACAATGGTCTTGTCCTTCAGTTTCTGAAGCTCTGGCAGGCAATCTCTGAATTCCCTGAAAAAGTTCAGATGAATATGATCCCGCATCATTTCCTCCAGGAAATCCCGGATTAACGGTTCGTCTTCCTTCTCTATCTTGTCCCGGTTCTCCGCATAGAACTTCAGATATGCCAGCTTACAGATCCGCTGCGTCTCCTCACCCCGCAGGTAGATGCTCCGGATTTCCCGGAAGATATACTCCTCCGTAAGCTTTTCTCTGCAGAAATAATCATAGGAGCTCTGTATCAGTACAGCTTCCTCGATCTCCTGTCTCGCCCCCTGAGATACATAATAACGGAAGATATCCATTCTCTCTCCCACAAACGCGCCGGAAAACAGCATCTGCACCAGCATCCGCTCGCTGAGCCCATAGCAGTCCACTTCAAAGGATCTGGCAGATTTCCAGATATCCCGCAGTTCCTTCGTCGTTCCCACCGCATGGCGCACCAGATACTCTAAAATATTTCCGTTGTATTTGCCTCTTCGGAAGGCGGACAGTGCCGCTGCATATAGCGTAGCTTCCCCGTCATGTGCGGACTGAGAGATCAGTGCGTCCGTCAGTCTGAGCAATATCTTCGCGTCTGCCAAATACGGTGTATAACTCTCGATCCACTGATATGCCTTTTCATAATTCCCACGTAACACCAGGAAACGAAGAAGCGTCTCCCTCTGCTCCGCAGTGAATTCCCCGCCGTCCAGTTCCTGCAGATATTCATCCAGTGCCTGCATATTATCCGCATCGAAATAGGCCTGCACCAGTGCCACCGCCTGGTTCTGCCTGAGTGACGGTTCCACGGCATCCGACGTTGCCAGACGTGCCATGCGCATCAGCTTTGCCGAAGACAGTGTCTCTTCTCCCCTGTCATTCTCCGCAAGATACAGATCCAGTTCCACCGTATCCAGAACGTAATGCTCCAAAAGCCGCAGATATTTTCCGGGCACCAGGAGCTTTTCCAGGGTATATTCCACATTTTTAAGAAACCGGTTACCATAGGCATCCTCAAAGGCGATGGTATATTCATCCCCATAGATTGCCACCCATGCCGTGCCATTTAATAAGGGGATCTCCTTCATCTTCCGGTTGCCCGGCTGGCAGACGATCACTCTGCGCATCCTGTCGTCTTCCACTCTGACCAGATGGGCAAACAGAAGCCTCGACAGCGGCTTCGCCATGACCTCCGTGACGATTGCCGGCGTTAAGAACCGCTGGTACAATACCGCCAGGTGTCTGTTGATATGCTGTTTCTGGATCTGATCGATCACAAAGCGCTCGATGCGCGGTTCGTAATGTTCGTACAGTTCCTCATATTCTTCTCTGTGTTTCAGAAGATAAGCGTATAAAAACGCACTGTGTTCATAGTCCAGATTGTTCTGGAAGGAGAAGTACATCAGAATCACTTTCGGCAGTTCCGTGGCAGAATCCATATCCACCGAAGCCATATAATACTCATACAGATTGGTGATCCGCAGGTGGCTCTCCACACCCTTTTGATACCAGATATATGCGTCCGGTCCGGTCTTGCTGCCCTTGATCAGCAGACTGCAGATCTCCTGGAGAATTCGTACATCTTCCTTCTTCTCGTATAATTTTTTCAGAATTCTGCATAGCAGCGGCGAATACTCCCGTACCCTGCCGGACAGATACAGAAGCTGTTCCAACAGGCTGTCATTCACAGCCCCATGCCGTACTCCGAAATGCAGTACCTGCAGTTCAAAACCGTTCAGTTTCCGCAAAAGTGCCGGATTCCCGTTCAAAAGTGCCAGTGCTTCCAGATAGATCACCGGGCTGGTGCAGCCGTACTGGTACTGTTTCTCCAGAAACAGCCATTTCCCGGAGGTGGACCGGTTGTACTCCTCCGACAAATACAACAGAAGCCATGCCACTCTCCATCGACTCTTGTCGTAGCGGTAGATCTGCTCCACCTGTTCCGCGGTCTGCACGGTATACTGGGGATCTCTGTGGATCAGTGTGGTCAGATACAGATAATATGCCCACAGGTCTCCGCCGGTGGCTTTCTGTGCTTCCAGCATGTCCGCCGCATGATCCAAGATCCAGCCCGCTTCATTATAGCGTTCCTCCGTGATCAGAAGCTGTGCCTGGAACAGTCGCGCCGACACATCCTTTTCGTCCATGGTCACCATACGTTCCACCAGTTTGCCGGTCTCTGAGAGCCAGGTACCCGTGCCGATTTTTTTCAGGCGGAATTCTTCGTAATATTTCATAATCTGGGAGATGCACTGCATATGGCTGTGATCCGCATGCCGCACCGCCGTCCGGTCTCCCAGCTGTACCGTCACGGGAATCTCTAACGAGATATAAGCATTGTAAATATAGATTCTTCCGAAATTTTTACCGGGTCTGCACACACTGCTGTCGATATATACGGGAAGTCTGCACCGGTTGCCGAGGAAATCGTCATCGCTCAGGCTCTCTTTTTCCGTGAAGACAAACTCGCCCTCGCATTCGATCTGCAGATTGGTATAGCCCCAGCCATTCCGAACGATGGTCAGGCTGTTCTCCGACACGCCATAATTGCCCTCCGTGCGGGGCAGCTTTTTCACCAATTCCTTCTCTTCCACCATGAATTCGATCTGCTGCTTTTTATTGATGCAGATCAGGAATTCCTCCATGTTCTGTTCATTGCCTTCACAGGCGGACAACATCCGGTAGGTCTCATAAAAGTGGGCATCGTTCCCTGTAAACAGCCGTAAAAATTCCGGGCTGTAGAACAACCGCACCGCTTCCTTCCAGTTACTCTTCGCCAGGTTCGCGAAATGGAACAGATTTCTTATGGGGCCGATAGAGGAATTTAACACACCGTGTTCCACCGTCACCACAAAAGGAAGGTTGTACTCTCCGCGGTTGCTGACCACAGAAAAAGAGCCCTTCACCACATCCCCTTCTTCCAGATTCTCACCGTGGAAGCAGTAAAAAATTTCTGCATCGGAGCCGGTAAACTGATCTGTCATACATTCCATCTGAAGATGGTCCGAGATCACAGATCCTTTTACATAGCCGTCCGATGCAGAGAGGATGTGAAAAGAGCCCTCATACGCCGTCCCCTGCGACAGCGAAATTTCTATTTTAGAGCAGGAGAATTCCAAAGAACCGTTCTCGTAATCGAAGTTTCCTCCTAAAATTCTATCAATAATCTCCTGCATGTACCTTCACCCGTTCTCTGTTGTCATTTGGATTTATTATATCAAATTTAGTACGCAAGGGCAAGGTGTCAGACCTGTTAGTCCAGGTTTAATTTTTTATTCATGATGTAATAAGATACCCCGTACATAATCGCCGCAATCAGCAGGCTGGTGATTACATTTATGTCATATGCCGCATTTGCCGTCACAGAGGCACTGCCGGGCTGACTCATCATATTGGATCCGAATACGAACACACTCTGTACCACACTTCCGATCACCGTTGTAAGAATGGTAATGCCCGCGTAAGCGAGGATTCCCATGAGTCCCTTATGTTTGGAAGACAGTTGTCCGATGGTCAATGCACCGAATAAGGTAATCATGGTAATAAATGGCCCTATGATATAAGTAACCAGCAGAGTAAGTACATAGTGTACCAGATTGACCCCCATTTGCTCCTCATAAAATCTGCTGAGTTCATACATACCGTCTGACAGGAAAGCCCAGAAATTTCCGTCATACTCCGCAACCAGTCCGGACACGCCGCCAAGATCAAACAGCCCCGTCATCATGGAAATGACCAAAGCCAGCACAGAGATTCCGATCCCAACCTCCACAAGCAGATACCATATTCCGGATACCAGTACTTTGCTTAAAAACAGTTGATTTGTGGTAACGGGAAGGGTGTGGGTCAGATAGCCTTCATCGGTATACATACTGCGATAAAACCGTATTCCGAGATAAATCATCATACCCCAGGTAGCTGCCAGCAGCATAACTACATAAATGATCAGGGTTGCCACGAAGATGGATACCACTCCCAGAGCCTGCCCTCCATTAATGTTACCGTCATCGAATAATTTGGAAAACTGGGGCATATGCAATACCACGCATCCGAGTCCGGTGACGATCAGCATTCCCAGAAGCATCAGGCATCCTGCCCTCCAGGTATTTTTCCATTCATATTTCATCAACTTTCCTAACATGCGAACACCTCCCTGAAGTAAGCATCTACAGACTTACCCTTCTCTTCTCTGATATTGTCAACGGATGTATATAACACCAGCTGACCGTAGCGCATGAAGATCACTTCATCCAGCACCTGTTCCACATCTTCGATCAGGTGAGTAGAGATCAGCACGGTAGCTTCCGGATTGTAATTGTTGATAATGGTGCGCAGAATGTAATCTCTCGCCGCCGGATCCACACCGGCAATGGGCTCGTCCAGAATATACAGGCTGGCATTCCGGCTCATAACTAAGATCAGCTGTACTTTCTCCTTCGTACCTTTGGATAAGGTTCCCATCTTCACCGCAGGGTCAATTCCCAGACTCTTCAACATCTCTTCCGCCCGTTCTCTGGAAAAGTCCGCATAGAAATCCTGAAAATACTCCAGGATCTCCCGGATGGTTTTATTCATCGTCAGATAGGTACGGTCCGGCAGATAAGCCACCTTGCTCTTGGTCGCCGGTCCCACATAATTGCCGTCGATCATAATGGTTCCTTCCGTCGGTGTCAGCAGACCGTTCAACATTTTGATCAAGGTCGTCTTACCGCTGCCGTTGGGTCCCAACAGACCGATGATCTTCCCCTTGGGAAGATTTACCGTCAGACTGTTTACTGCCGTATTTGCACCGTATTTCTTGGTCAGATTTGTGATTTCCACCAAATTACTCATTTATTTTCCCGCCTTTCTTTGTTTTTGTCATAGGCTCACACCTTTTCTCAGGGTTGTACCTTATCGAAGAGATCCCGGATCTCTTCTCTCTGATATCCCAGTTCCTGCATGTTGTTGATAAAATTCCGGACATGTCCGGCTGCCAGCTGTTCTCTGGTATTCTCGATCAGTTCGGTGTCCTCCGTCACAGTCCTGCCGCTGGTGCGCTGTGTTACGATCAGACCGCTCCGCTCCAGTTCCGCAAAAGCCTTCTGCATCGTATTTGGATTCACTGCCGCCACTGCCGCAAGGTCCCTGACGCTCGGCAGTTTCTCTCCCGGCTGGTATTTGCCGGATACGATCTCTCGCTGGATTCGTTCCACCAGCTGCGCATATATCGGCCTGTCAGCATCTAATTCCCACGCCATTCCTATCATCCTTTCTTTTTCTTATTGTGTTGCTGTTTTACTGTATTATTTATTTAATACAATAGTGCGATGATTTTCCAGATATGTCAAGAGGTTTTTACCGGAAAGTTAGGTGCAAAACCACGAACGCCCATGTCCCGTAGCCCACATTGGGGCTAAGAACCGCAGACCCGCTTCCGCTTCGGACGCAGACCGTAGCGGTACATAAGCGAGGAAAATACCCTCGCTAAGTACCGACGGCTGCTTAGAGTCTGCTTGTCCTTACCCCAACTGTGGGCTACTGGTTTTTCAAAAGCTTTCCAAGACGCAGAACGCCCACGGTGGACGGAATGTCACGCCGCGATGTCTGTTGGAGGGTGTTGATATTTTCTTGAAAAGTGTTGAAAGACAGGGGGAAAGCGGACACGATGTCCGCGTCAGCCGATCCGCGCCATGGAGGGCGCGTGTAGGCGACCCCGTCATAATGAGAACCGTTTTATCACTTTTCGTAGAAAATTCACACCCGGAGACGCGACATCAAGGCGTGATGTTCCGTTCGCCGTGGGCGTTCGTGG
>CAVGMD010000002.1:0-39560 GCA_963630275.1 Bacteroidaceae bacterium
ACCTATGGCTGTGAGTCCGGCGGTGACCCGGAGGTGATTCCGGAGCTGACCTACGAAGAGTTCCTGAATTTCCATCGGAAGTTCTATCATCCATCCAACAGCTATATCTACCTCTACGGCAACATTGATATGGCGGAGAAACTGAACTTTATCGACGAACATTATCTGTCTGCCTACGACGCTCTGGAGGTGGACTCCGAAGTGACGGAAGAGGTGGCGTTTACCACTCCGAACCGAATCGTCAGAGATTGTCCCATCGGTGAGGGAGAGGACGAAGAGGAGAATACCTATCTGTCCCAAAACTTCTGCGTCGGCGACAGCTTAGACCCGAAGCTCTACATTGCGTTCCAGATCCTGGATTATGCCCTGTGTTCCGCACCGGGCGCTCCCTTAAAACAGGCACTGGTGGACCGTGGCGTGGGCAAGGAAGTCTACAGTATCTATGAGAACGGTATCCGTCAGCCTTACTTCAGTGTGGTGGCGAAGGACACTTCTGTAGAAAAAGAGCAGGAATTTTTACAGGTGACGGAGGAAGTACTTCAGAAGCTGGCAACGGAAGGCTTCGACGAGAAGGCATTGCTTGCCGGTATCAATTATTACGAATTCAAATACAGAGAGGCGGATTTCGGTTCCTATCCCAAGGGACTGATGTACGGCTTACAGGTACTGGACAGCTGGTTGTATGACGACAGCCTGCCGTTCATTCATATTGAGGCGAACGAGACCTTTGCTGAGCTTCGTAAGGAAGTAGAGAGCGGATATTTTGAGGGACTGGTTCGGAAATATCTGCTGGACAATACCCACCGCAGCGTGGTGATCCTGCAGCCGAAGTTAGGGCTCTTAGAGGAACAGGAACAGAAGCAGCAGGAGAAAATGGTACAGGTGAAGGCTGCCATGAGCCCTGAGGAGCTGGAAGGGGTAAGAGAGACCTTCCGCAAGCTGACCGAGTTCCAGGAGAGCGAGGACGCGAAGGAGGATCTGGAGAAGATTCCGCTGTTAAAGCGGGAAGATATGAAAAAAGAGGCAAATCTCCCGGTGAACGAGGTACGGAGTATCGGGGATACCACACTTTTATATCATGACCTGTTTACCAACGGTATCGGCTACTTACGTCTGATCTTCAAACTGGATCAGATTCCCGGAAAATATTTCCCGTATATCGGCATCTTAAAGGGGTGTCTCGGTCTGTTGAACACCGAACATTATGCTTACGGAGATCTGTTTAACGAGATGAATCTGGTCACTGGTGGCATGGCAGCGGTGAACAATGTCTATGGCAAACTGCAGGATATGGATCAGTTCACTCTGACACTGGAACTGAAGACCAAGGTATTCTATGACCGCATTGCGGAAGCCATTGATCTCATGCGTGAGATCGTGATGACCAGTGATTTCACGGATACCAAGCGGCTCTATGAGATTCTGGCGGAAGGCAAGTCCCGCATGCAGGCGCAGATGACCTCCGGCGGACACAGCGTGGCAGCCGGAAGAGCCCTGTCTTACGGCAGTATTCCCGGAGCTGTCAGCGAGGAGATCTCCGGCATTCCGTTCTACCGCCTGACTACCGATCTGGAAGCCCATTTTGACGCGAGAAAAGAAGAATTGGTGGAGATCTTACAGACTTTATTAAAAATGATCTTCCGTCCGGAGAATCTTATGGTGGATTTCGTCGGTGAGGAAAAGGCAGTGGCACTTTTGGACGCACCTGTGGAAGCTTTCAAGGCAGCGCTCTATACCACCGAGCCTGTGGAAAAAGAACACTATATCCCCGAAGTCTCCCGGAAAAACGAAGGTTTCTTAACTTCCGGACAGGTCAATTATGTATGCCGCGCCGGTAATTTCCGCAAGAGCGGACTGAAATATACCGGAGCCCTGCGGGTACTGAAGGTGATGATGGGGTATGAGTATCTGTGGGTCAATGTCCGGGTGAAGGGCGGCGCTTACGGCTGTATGTGCAGCTTCGGCAGATCCGGTGACAGTTATTTTGTCTCCTACAGAGATCCGAATCTGGGCAGAACCATTGATATTTATGAAAAGGCAGCGGATGCCATCGCAGAATTTACTGCGGATGAACGTACCATGACTCAGTATATCATCGGTGCGGTCAGTGATCTGGATGTGCCCATGAATCCGGCAGCGAAGGGACTGTATTCCTTAAGCGCCTATATGACGGGGCTGGACAATGCCGCATTGCAGAAAGAACGTGACGAATTGTTGTCCGCTACCGTAGAGGATATCCGGGCACTGTCTGCACATATCCGGGCATTTATGAAGGAGGATCTGCTCTGCGTGGTAGGTACGGCTTCCAAAGTGAAGGAAGAACAGGAGAGATTCCTGAAAGTGGAAAATCTTTTTTAAAAAATCAAATAAATAAAGAACTTCTGTGAGAATATTTCGTTTATAGGGGTGAAACAACAAAATGTCAACAGCAGACGGACACTCCGGGTAACCGGAAGCACCCGTCCGCGGAACGGAGAGGGTTATGAAAAAACGAAATTTTGAAACAAGAATAATAACAGGATTACTTACCACCGGCATGATATTGTCTCTTACCGCCTGCGGCAGTTCGGCAGGCAGCAAATACGGCATCAGCAATCTCATGGACGCGGATTTTGCCGTGTCTTCTGCCAATGAGCCGGCAGCTTCCGCGGAGCAATTTTATTACGACAGCGCCGACAGCGGCTTCGGCACGGATTCTTATGACACAGAGAACGCGGTGTCTGAGGAAGGTGCCGTCAGTGTGACAGCCACAGAGCGGAAACTGATCAAAAACGTAGACATGAACGTGGAGACCAGGGAATATGACAAGCTTCTTGCAGCTGTGGAGAGCAAAGTGACGGAGCTTGGCGGTTACATAGAAAGTCTGGATGCTTATAACGGAAGTACTTATTATGATTATCGTCCCACCCGGAATGCAAACATGACCATCCGCATTCCGAAGGACCGCCTGGAGGAGTTCTTAAACACCGTATCGGATCTGGGCAATGTGACCAGCCGTTCGGAGAATGTGCAGGATGTGACGCTGACCTATGTGGACCTGGAGAGCCACAGGGACGCTCTTAAGACGGAGCAGGAGAGACTGTTGCAGCTCTTAGAGCAGGCGGAGAGCATCGAGGATATCATCACCATCGAACAGCGCCTGTCTGATGTGAGATACCAGTTAGAGAGTATGGAATCCCAGCTGCGCAGCTATGATAATCAGGTTGACTACAGCACTGTATACCTTTATATTAATGAAGTAGAGGTCTACACTCCGGTAGAGGAAGAGACCACATGGGAGCGCATCAGCACAGGATTTATGGACAGCTTAAAGAGCATCGGCGAAGGCATTAAGGAAGCAGCCATCTGGTTCGTGATTAATATCCCTTATCTGGTGATCTGGGCAGTGGTGATCCTCATTATCATCCTGATCCTGAAAAAGATCAAAAAGCGCACAAAGCGTATCCGTGCGGAAGAACAGAAGAAATTCGCCGAAGAAGCAAAAATGAAGCAGACCCTGCAGAATGCAGAGACGACAGAGAACAAGAAAGAACAGGAGAATTAGAAAATGAACGAAAATCCGGCATATAAATCCGGTTTTGCCACACTGATCGGACGTCCCAACGTAGGTAAGTCCACTCTGATGAACCGATTGATCGGACAGAAGATCGCCATCACATCCAATAAACCGCAGACTACCCGTAACCGTATCCAGACCGTACTGACCCTGGAAGAGGGACAGATCGTATTCTTAGATACCCCCGGTATCCACAAGGCGAAAAACAAACTGGGCGATTATATGGTGAATGTGGCGGAACATACGTTAAATGACGTAGATGTGATTCTGTGGCTTGTAGAGCCCACGAATTTCATCGGTGCCGGAGAACGCCATATTATCGAACAGCTGAAGAAGACCAAGACACCTGTGATCCTTGTGATCAACAAGACGGACACTGTGAAAAAAGAAGAGATCCTGGAGTTTATAGATACCTACCGCAAGGAACTGGATTTCCAGGAAATCGTCCCGGTGTCCGCCTTAAAAGGCGACAACACAGATGTGCTGATCCAGTGTATTTTGAAATATCTGCCCTACGGTCCGGCATTTTACGATGAGGATACTATCACCGATCAGCCCATGCGCCAGATCGTGGCGGAACTGATCAGAGAGAAGGCACTGCGTCTTTTATCCGAAGAGATCCCCCACGGCATTGCGGTGACAGTGGAGAGCATGAAAGAGAGAGGCAGGATCTGTGACATCGAGGCAACCATCATCTGCGAGAGAGATTCCCATAAGGGCATCATCATCGGCAAGGGTGGACAGATGTTGAAAAAGATCGGCTCCCAGGCACGCCCGGAGATCGAGGATATGCTGGAAATGAAGGTCAATTTACAGCTCTGGGTGAAGGTGAAGAAGGACTGGAGAGACAGCGACATCTTACTCAAAAACTTCGGATATAATCCGAAAGACATCGAGATGGGCGAATAGAAAAATAAAATTTGCAGACCCTATTTTTACAGAGGATGATACACCGATAAACTGATAAAAAGAGGGGGATGCGTAAGATGCAGTTCATAAATTACTGGCAGCAATTTGAACATACCGGCAGAGTGGAGGATTACCTGAATTATCTGCAGAATGCAGAGAATGGGAGATGTTCCGGTACGCCGGACACCTGCCTGCCGGACTGCAGGGCGGAAGGATGTACAGACCCTGACGCCGGGGAGGGCGGATCATGCAGGAATCCCTGTATGTAACAGGAATTGTATTAAAACAGACACCGTTCGGTGAATATGACAGGCTTGTGAGCCTGCTTACCAGAGAAAAAGGGAAGATCACTGCTTTTGCCAGAGGGGCGAGAAAGCCGGGCAACCGGCTGGCGGCAGCGACCAACCCTTTTGCTTTTGGTACCTTTCGTCTGTATGAGGGAAGGACATCCTATACCATATCGGAAGCGGATATTAAGAACTATTTTGAAGAACTGATGACGGACTATGTGGGTGCCTGCTACGGCATGTATTTTGCAGAGGTGGCGGACTATTACTGCAGAGAGAACAATGATGAGCGGGAAATGATGAAACTTTTGTACCAGTCGCTGAGAGCGCTGTGTGCACCGTCTCTGCCCAACGAACTGATACGCAGTATTTTTGAACTGAAAGCCATCGCGGTAAACGGGGAATATCCGGGCGCACCGGGAGGCAGGAGCCTGGAAGAATCTACGTTGTATGCGTTGAACTACATAGCGGAGAGTCCCGTGGAGAAACTGTATACTTTTACCGTATCGGACAAAGTTCTGTCAGAACTTTCACAGATCGCATCGGAATATCGCAGGCGTTTCATGGACAGGTCGTTCAAAAGTCTTGAAATACTGAAAACTCTATGTTAAAATCGGTTATGGCTGATGCCAAAAAAGGAGACTCATTTATGAGGCAGAATAGAATAAAAAAGTGTCTTACGGCAGTATTGTCTGGAATTCTTGTACTGTCCTTAAGCGGCTGCGGTCAGACCGCGAAGCTTCCCAAGGAGGCTGCGAATACGTCTCTGGTGGTGGAGAAGGATGGAAAAGTGATCTCTTACCTGGTCAATACCTTCGATAAAGATTTCTACAGTTTAGACGGACTGGAAGAGATGGTGAAGAACGAGGCAGAAGAGTTCAATGCCGCACATACGGATACACCGGAAGAAGCGATGACGGTGAAGAGCGTGCAGGCACTGGGTGACGGAGCCATGGTGCAGGTCGTGCAGGAATTTGACAGCACGGACAGCTATGCCGAATATAACGAGCAGAATCTGTTCTACGGAACCAGAGTGGAAGCTCTGGCGCAGGGGAAGCCTGTGAACATGGAACTGGTGAATGCAGCGGACGGCACTCCGGCAGATCCGGATAAGCTGGAGAAAGCACTGGAGAAGGGACATCTGATCATTACCAATGCAAGTGCATTTATTTATTGCCCATACCCCGTACTGTATATCAGTGAGGGCGTGGTCATGGGTGAGGATGGTTATGTGGATGCCTCCCAGTCCGACGGTGTCGTTACGATACTGATGAAAAAGTAAGTTATACAGCAATACAAATATATAGAGCAAGAAAGGTTTGGTACTGACATGGAAAAGACAATGGAGAAGATCGTAGCCCTGGCAAAAGCAAGAGGTTTTGTATATCCCGGTTCCGAGATCTACGGCGGACTGGCAAATACCTGGGATTACGGTAACCTTGGCGTGGAGCTGAAGAATAATGTGAAAAAGGCATGGTGGCAGAAGTTCGTGCAGGAGAGCCCCTATAACGTAGGTGTGGACTGTGCGATCCTGATGAATCCCCAGACCTGGGTAGCCAGCGGACACTTAGGCGGTTTCTCCGATCCTCTGATGGATTGTAAGGAGTGTCATGAGCGTTTCCGTGCAGATAAGCTGATCGAAGATTTCTGCGAGGAGAACGATATCGCCATCGAAGGCAGCGTAGACGGCTGGAGCCAGGAAGAGATGAAGAATTTCATCGAGGAGCATAATGTTCCCTGTCCTACCTGCGGCAAGCACAACTTTACCGACATCCGTCAGTTCAACCTGATGTTCAAGACTTTCCAGGGTGTTACCGAGGATGCGAAGAACACCGTATACTTAAGACCCGAGACCGCACAGGGTATTTTCGTTAACTTTAAAAATGTACAGAGAACTTCCCGTAAGAAGATTCCTTTCGGTATCGGACAGATTGGTAAGTCCTTCCGTAATGAGATCACTCCCGGTAACTTTACGTTCCGTACCAGAGAGTTCGAACAGATGGAGCTGGAGTTCTTCTGTGAGCCTGGTACCGATATGGAGTGGTTCCAGTACTGGAGAGGCTTCTGCCGTGACTGGCTGCTGTCCTTAGGTATCAAGGAAGATGAGATGAGGCTTCGTGATCATTCTCCTGAGGAACTGTGTTTCTACAGTAAGGGAACTACCGATATCGAGTTCCTGTTCCCCTTCGGCTGGGGCGAGCTGTGGGGTATTGCGGACAGAACCGATTACGATCTGACCCAGCATGCCAATACTTCCGGTGAGGATATGTCTTACTTCGATGATGAGAAGAAGGAGAAGTATATCCCTTACGTTATTGAGCCTTCTCTGGGAGCAGACAGAGTGGTACTGGCATTCTTGTGTGCAGCTTACGATGAGGAAGAGTTAGAGGGCGGCGATATGCGTACCGTACTTCGTTTCCATCCCGCACTGGCACCCGTGAAGATCGGTGTACTGCCTTTGTCCAAGAAGCTGAACGAGGGCGCAGAGAAGATCTACGCGGAACTTTCCAAGAAATACAACTGTGAATTTGATGACAGAGGAAATATCGGTAAGAGATATCGTCGTCAGGACGAGATCGGAACTCCTTTCTGCGTAACTTATGACTTTGAATCTGAGACAGACGGCTGTGTAACTGTACGTTTCCGTGATTCCATGGAGCAGGAGCGTGTCGCAATCGCAGATCTGGATGCTTACTTTGCAGATAAGTTTACATTCTAAGAGACCTTTTAAGGAACAAAAATAAGGAGCAGAAAGTATTCTGCTCCTTTTCTATCCTTTTCTATATCGGAAGATAACATTCTATGTGGGGGATAATATGGAACTGGTAGAAGTATTTCAAATTCTCGGGATCGAACAGACAAAAGAAAAAATAAAAAAAGGAATCTCAGAAGCCTTATAAATGCAGACTTAGAGATTCCGAGAGACTATTTACATAGAAAAGGAGAAAAATATGACAGCAAAAGAAATGCTCGGAAAGGTGGATCATACGCAGTTGAAGGCATTCGCTACCTGGGAGGATATTCAGAAGTTGTGTGATGAGGCTATAAAATATCATACTGCCAGTGTATGTGTGCCTCCCTGTTATATTAAGAGAATCCATGACACCTACGGGGCCAAGATCAATATCTGTACGGTAGTGGGATTCCCGTTAGGCTACAGCGTGACGGAAGCAAAGGTTGCGGAAGTACGCAAGGCACTGGAAGACGGCTGCAACGAGATCGATATGGTAGTCAACATCTGCGATGTGAAGAACGGTCTGTTTGACAAGGTGGAGGAAGAAATCCGGACTCTGAAAAAAGAGTGTGGGGATCACATCCTCAAAGTCATCATCGAGACCTGTTATCTGACGGAGGAAGAGAAGATCGCTATGTGCAAGGCAGTGACCAATGCAGGCGCGGACTTTATCAAGACTTCCACCGGCTTCGGGACCGGCGGTGCCACGAAGGAAGATGTGGAACTGTTTAAAAAATACATCGGCCCCAAGGTGAAGATCAAGGCGGCAGGCGGTGTGTCCAGCATGGAAGATCTGGAGATGTTTATAGATCTTGGCTGTGACCGTATCGGTACCTCCAGAGCCGTAGGACTCTGTAAGGGTGAACTTACCGAAGGCTATTAAAAGGCTATTAAGGCTTTTTGAAAGGAATAAAACAATGGAAAACAAAGTGATTCAGGACAGACTTGCACTTCTCAGAGAGAAGATGTGGGAAGAGGGCATTGACTTCTATATGATGCCCACAGCGGATTTTCATAATTCCGAATATGTAAATGATTATTTTAAAGTAAGAGAATATTTCAGCAACTTCACCGGTTCTAACGGTACGCTGGTAGTCTGGAAGGACGGCGCGGGACTGTGGACCGACGGCAGATACTTCATTCAGGCGGAAAGCGAACTGGAAGGAACTGGCGTAGAACTGTTCCGTATGCTGCAGGAAGGGGTTCCCACCATCGAGGAGTTCCTGGAGCAGAACATGCAGCAGGGACAGACTTTAGGCTTCGATGGAAGAGTCATCGCTGTCATGGATGGTAAAAAATACGAAAAGGTACTGGCAAAAAAACAGATCAGCATTGCTTATGAGAAGGATCTGGCAGACAGCATCTGGACGGACAGACCGGATTTCCCTGCCGGAAAAGTAACGGTACTGGATGAGAAGATCGCCGGTAAGAGTGTAAAGGAAAAGCTGACAGAGACCAGAGAAAAGATGGCAAAGAACGGCGCCAATGCACTGCTTCTGACCAAACTGGACGATCTGATGTGGCTCTTCAACATCCGCGGTTGTGATGTGGAATGCAATCCGGTGGCAATGTCCTATGCTTATATCACAGAGGATACCGCCACATTGTTTATCCAGCAGAAAGCACTGGATGCACAGGTCGCAGAGCATCTGGCAGCCCATCACATCGAAGTGAAGGAATACGGCACGGTCGTAGATTTCCTGAAGGCACTTCCCGCAGGCAATGCGATCCTCGTGGACAACAGATATTGCAGTTATACATTATATAAGACACTGCAGAAGAACCAGCAGCCGGTAGAGGGCAAGAATCCCACCGAACTGTTAAAAGCCATCAAGAATCCGGTGGAACAGGCGAGAATGCAGGAGATTTTCCTGAAGGACAGCGTTGCGGTAACCAAATTCATCTACTGGCTGAAGACCCATGTGGGCAAAGAGAAGATCACCGAAGTGACCGCCGCAGATTATCTGGAACAGAAGAGAAGAGAGATCCCGGAATTCTTAGATCTGTCTTTCCCGACGATCGCAGGCTATAAGTCCAATGCAGCCATGATGCATTACGAGGCAACGACAGAGAACTGTGCCACACTGGCACCGGAAGGCATGCTGTTAGTAGATTCCGGCGGACAGTACCTGGGAGGTACTACGGATGTGACCAGAACCATTGTCTTAGGACCAATCTCCGATGAGATTAAAAAACATTACACCATGGTGGCTGCGGCAGTAATGCAACTGACCCATGCCCACTGGCTCTATGGTTGTACTGGACGGAATCTGGATATTCTGGCAAGACAGCCCATCTGGGATATGGATATCGATTACCAGTGCGGCACCGGACATGGTGTGGGATATATTCTGAACGTACACGAAGGTCCCCAGAACATGCGCTGGAGATTCACCGGTGGTATGGTGGAAGCAGTGTTCGAGGACGGCATGGACATCACCAATGAGCCCGGTATCTACATCCAGGGCAGTCACGGCATCCGTATCGAGAACGTGATGCTGGCGAAAAACGATGTGAAGAACGAGTACGGTCAGTTCATGCATTTCGAGACTCTGACCTGGGTACCCATTGACAGAGAAGCCATTGACGAAAAGTATCTGAACGATACCCAGATAAAGTATCTGCATGAGTATCAGAAGACCGTCTACGAGAAGATTTCTCCCTATCTGAATGAGGAAGAAAAAGAGTGGCTGGCAGTGGAAACAGGCGTAAAGTAAAGAGATTATAAAATTGGTATAAAATTTTTAACGGTTTCTTGACTTTTTTACTAGGGTTTGAGATAATACAGACGATGTGGCAGAAGATAAAGACACATATAAATTTAAAGGAAAGAGGTTAATGTAAGATGGCAGAGATCAATTTAAGCAAGTACGGCATCACCGGAACCACAGAAATCGTTTACAATCCTTCTTATGAAGAGTTATTCAAAGAAGAGATGAAGCCTGAACTGGAAGGCTACGAGAAAGGTCAGGAAACCGAACTCGGTGCGGTAAACGTTATGACCGGTATATATACAGGACGTTCTCCCAAAGATAAGTTCATCGTTGAAGATGAGAACTCCAAGGACACTGTATGGTGGACTTCCGATGAGTACAAGAACGACAACCATCGTATGTCTCAGGAAGCATGGGCTGCTGTAAAGGATATTGCTAAGAAGGAGCTGTCCAACAAGAGACTGTTCGTTGTAGATGCATTCTGCGGTGCTAACAAGGACACCCGCATGGCTATCCGTTTCATCGTTGAGGTAGCTTGGCAGGCTCATTTCGTAACCAACATGTTCATCAAACCTACCGAGGAAGAACTGAAGGACTTCGAGCCTGATTTCGTAGTTTACAACGCATCCAAGGCTAAGGTTGAAAATTACAAGGAGCTGGGTCTGAATTCTGAGACCTGTGTAGCTTTCAATATTACCAGCCGTGAGCAGGTTATCGTTAACACATGGTACGGCGGAGAGATGAAGAAGGGTATGTTCTCCATGATGAACTACTATCTGCCTCTGAAGGGCATCGCTTCCATGCACTGCTCTGCAAACACCGATATGAACGGTGAGAACACCGCTATCTTCTTCGGCCTGTCCGGAACCGGTAAGACCACTCTGTCTACCGATCCTAAGCGTCTGCTGATCGGTGATGACGAGCACGGTTGGGATGACAACGGCGTATTCAACTTCGAAGGTGGATGCTATGCTAAGGTTATCAACCTGGACAAGGATTCCGAGCCCGACATCTACAACGCAATCAAGAGAGATGCTCTGCTTGAGAACGTAACCGTTGATGCTAACGGCAAGATTGATTTCAACGATAAGAGCGTTACCGAGAATACTCGTGTATCTTATCCTATCAACCATATTAAGAATATCGTACGTCCTATTTCTTCCGCACCCGCAGCTAAGAACGTAATCTTCCTGTCTGCTGATGCATTCGGCGTACTGCCTCCCGTATCTATTCTGACTCCGGAGCAGACCCAGTACTACTTCCTGTCCGGTTTCACAGCTAAGTTAGCTGGTACCGAGCGTGGTATTACCGAGCCTACCCCTACCTTCTCTGCTTGCTTCGGCCAGGCATTCCTGGAGCTGCATCCTACCAAGTATGCAGAAGAGCTGGTTAAGAAGATGGAGAAGAACGGTGCTAAGGCATACCTTGTAAACACCGGATGGAACGGAACCGGCAAGCGTATCTCCATTAAGGATACTCGTGGTATCATCGATGCTATCCTGGATGGCGCTATCAAGACCGCTCCTACCAAGAAGATCCCTTACTTCGATTTCGAGGTTCCTACCGAGTTAACCGGTGTTGATACCGGAATTCTGGATCCCAGAGATACCTACGCTGATCCTTCCCAGTGGGAAGAGAAGGCAAAGGATCTGGCTCAGAGATTCATCAAGAACTTCGCTAAATACGAAGGAAATGATGCCGGTAAGGCTCTGGTTGCTGCTGGTCCTCAGCTGTAATCTTACTTTACAGACAATTATGGAAGGCTGTCTCTTCGGAGACAGTCTTTTTTGGTAAAATTTACAGTTGTAAAATAGAAGCAGAGTAGCTATAATATACTTAACCTGAGATGTGCGATAACTCTTACCAGTTTTGAACCTACATTTACTTTAAACGGGATTCCTATATTGCCAAGTGGCTGTCAAGCCCTCACTCCGCAAGGAGGATTGGAAGGGAAGGCAAAAGGTTGGTTGCGGTTACCCACCTAGCATTGCTAGGAGTCAAAAGGTAAGAGGCGGCATTTTGGGGATAACAATACAAAAGAGAGAGCAGTCCTTTGGGACTGCTCTTTTAAAGTCATAAATCTAAAACAGGCGGGGAATCATTTGAAGAAAAATTTAAAGAAAAACAGACTTCTTGAGAATTATTATAAACTTCCGAAAGGACAGAGAATACAGCTGAAGAAATACCTGTGTGTTTTAGGCGTGGCATTTCTTCTTTTTTTGCTTTGTCTAAATCTGTTACATAGCTGTGGACGGGAGGAGTCGGATACACCCGAGATGCCACAGGCTTCACCACAGCATATCCCAGTGGTGAGGGAAATGAAAAATGTATGGATCACGGATGCGGAAGCTGACCGGATCACGATCTTCTGTGACGGCGTGAAGAAGACTTATTTTTGTGCTGCAGATACAGGCACAGAACTTTTGCCGGCACTGGAGGAGATGCGGGAACAGCTGGCGGATGTAGAACTTACAGATGAACTGGTGAGTGCGGTTACGCTGAAGACGGATAAATTCACAGGAAGAGTGCTGTCAGCGGATGAAAGCGGCATCGAGATCGAAGGCAGGGGCAGGATCCCTCTGGCGGAGGATTATAAGGTATACCGCCTGTACCGGGAGCTGACCATGTGCACCATCGCGGATCTGACCTTTGGTTATACCAATGCGGATTTTATCCGGGAGAACGGTGTGATCTGCGGTATTCTCTTAGCCAGAGAGGAGAACATGGAAGATATCCGGGTGTTAATTAAGGCTTCGGATTATACGGATATTTTGCATACAGAAGTAACACTGACGGCAGACAGTGATTTCCTGCTGCAATACGGAAACGGGGAAAATATGCAGGAAGAATTGTTTACCAAAGGCAATAAGGTAACCATCGATACGGACAGTGATTATTTCGTGGGAGAGCGGATCTATATCGTGCCAACGGTGCTGACAGGCAGAGTTCGGCTGCTTAGTGTAAACAGAAGCCAGGGGACGCCTTCCTACAGAGGTCATATCGAACTGCTCCGGACGGCAGAGGGCATCGCTGTGGTGAATGAACTGCCTTTGGAAGAATATCTTTTCAGCGTGGTGCCCAGTGAGATGCCGGCATCTTACCCGTTAGAAGCCCTGAAAGCCCAGGCAATCTGCGCCAGAACCTATGCCTACGGACATATGCTCAGGGCGGGGTATCCCCGGTACGGAGCCCATGTGGATGACAGCACTTCCTATCAGGTCTATAACAATATCACAGAGGCGGACAGTACCACGACGGCGGTGAAGGAGACCTATGGGCAGATGATCCTGATAGAGGGCGGCACTGTGGCGAACACCTATTATTATTCGACATCCTGCGGTGTGGGAACTACGGCACACATATGGAAGACCACGGAGGCACAGACACTTGATTATCTGAAGAGCAGTCGGTTGAGTCCGGAGAGTCTGTTACAGACGGACGACAGGGCGGTGACGGCAGGCAACAATGGAGATACCGCAGAAGCAGCCCCGGTGGAGCTCATGGATGAAGAGGTTTTTTACGATTTTATTACCGAAATCCATGCGGAAGATTATGAAGCGCAGGAAGGGTGGTACCGCTGGACTTATACAGTAAAAGAAATCGATGTTGATAGAATGCTTGAGGTTCTAAAGAAGCGTTATGATGCAAATCAGATGTTAATACTGACTCTGAAGGATGGTGACTACATCAGTCAAAACATAAAATCCTTTTCTAAGGTAACGGATATCACCATTGTAAAACGGGGACCCGGCGGCGTGGCAGATGAAATGGTCATCGCCACAGATAAAGGAACCTACAAGGTGATCTCAGAATATAATATCAGAGCAGTACTATGCGACGGTGTGACCAAGGTAGTTAGACAGGACGGCAGCGAGGTGAGCATGCCAAATCTCCTGCCCAGCGCATTTTTTGTGATTGAACCTAGCCACGATAAGAAAAATGTGGTAGGATATAACATTATCGGCGGCGGATTCGGCCACGGCGTGGGAATGAGCCAGAACGGTGCCAAAAATATGGCACTGCAGGGGCTTCGCGCGGAACAGATCCTTAACTTTTTCTATGAAGGATGCGAGATATGCTCAGGACAATAATCCGCATCTGGCGGGATTTCTCCAGTCAGATGAAAAAACAGAATATCAGCGCTTACGCATCAAGTACAGCCTTTTTCCTGTTTTTATCGGTGATCCCGATGCTGATGGTAGTCTGTGCGGTTATTCCCTACACCCCGGTGACGGAGCAGAATCTGGTCACGGCGCTGACGGATATGACGCCGGACATTGCGGATGCCATGGTGGAGAGTCTGGTCGTGGATGTGTATGAGAGCTCGGTGGGGATCCTGCCGGTGGCTCTGATCGCTATGGTCTGGTCGGCGGCGAAGGGCGTCATGGCACTGATGCGTGGATTAAATGCGGTCAACGGCGTGGACGAGAAACGTAATTATTTCGTGATTCGCATTATTGCCAGCTTCTACACCCTGATCATGCTGGTGGTGTTGATTCTGTCTTTGTTCCTGATGGTATTCGGTAACCAGCTGGTGGATATAGCTCTTCACAGAATCCCGCAGCTGCAGATGTTTGTGAGCTTTTTAATGAACTTCCGTTTCCTGTTCGTATGGGCGGTGCTGATCCTGCTGTTCGGGCTGATCTATACGTACATCCCGGATACGAGGCTGAAATTTACCGAACAGGTTCCGGGCGCCTGCTTTGCGGCAGTGGTCTGGAGTGTGTTCTCCTGGGGCTTTTCCATGTATGTGTCTTATGGAAACGGGTATAGTATCTACGGAAGTCTGGCAATCATGGTCATCATTCTGCTGTGGATGTATTTCTGTATGTATATTATTCTGATTGGTGCCTATCTGAACCGGTATTTCCGTCCGGTGAATCGTGTGCTGGTGAATCATGCCAGCAATAAGAGTGAACTGGCGAGAGAGAACCGCAGACACATCCGGGAGATCAAGAAGATCCAGCGCAGGAAAAAACATTACACGGAGATCGACAGGAATCCCAAGGAGACGGATGAAAATCTGACAGACAGGAATTGAACTGCGAACACAAATGTAGTACACTGATACGGAGAGGGCGAGGGACCTCTCCTGTTATAGTTATAGTAAAAGAGTATCCGGAAGACGGATGCAGAAATGAGGATAAATTAAATGGAAAAGAAAAACACCTGGGAGACCTATTCTTCCAAACAGTTAAAAGAACTGGAGAAAATAAACGCGCAGTATCGTGAGTTCTTGGACAACGGCAAGACCGAGAGAGAATGTATCGATACGATTGTCAATACCATTGAGAAGTCCGGTTACCGTGAGCTGGAGAGCCTGATCAACGAAGGCGCTGCTCTGAAGACCGGAGATAAGGTATACAGCGTATGGATGAACAAATCCATCGCCATGTTTCAGATCGGCCGTAAGCCCATGACAGAGGGTATGAACATCCTCGGCGCCCATATCGACAGCCCGAGACTGGATGTGAAGCAGAATCCCCTGTATGAGGATGGCGGTTTTGCTTATCTGGATACCCATTATTACGGCGGTGTGAAGAAGTACCAGTGGGTGACCATTCCTCTGGCAATCCACGGTGTGATTGTGAAAAAGGACGGCACCTGTGTAGAAATCAATATCGGTGAGAACGAGGATGATCCCGTATTCTTCGTATCCGATCTGCTGATCCATCTGGCGCAGGAACAGCTGGAGAAAAAAGCTGCCAAGGTCATCGAGGGCGAAGCTCTGGATATCATCGTAGGCAACAAGCCTCTGTTAATCGATAAAAAGGATAAAAAGGACGGGAAGGAAGCCGGAAAAGAAGCGGTAAAGGCAGGCGTTCTGGATATCCTGAAGGAGACTTATGACATTCACGAAGAGGATTTTGTCTCCGCTGAATTAGAGATCGTTCCCGCAGGTAAGGCGAGAGAAGCAGGATTTGACCGCAGCATGACCCTGGCTTACGGACAGGATGACAGAGTCTGCGCCTATACTTCCATGCAGGCAATGTTAGACAGTGATGTGACCGACCGCACCATGTGCTGTATCCTGGTAGACAAGGAAGAGATCGGCTCTGTCGGTGCTACCGGCATGCAGTCCCATTTCTTCGAAAATGCCGTAGCAGAGGTTATGAATCTGGCAGGCGAATACAGCGAACTGAATGTGAGAAGATGCCTGGCACACAGCTGCATGCTGTCTTCCGATGTCAGCAGTGCTTTTGATCCCACCTATGCGTCCAGCTTCGATAAAAAGAATGTGGCATATTTAGGTGGTGGTATGGTCATCAATAAATTCACCGGAGCCAGAGGCAAGTCCGGTTCCAACGATGCAAATGCGGAGTATCTGGCACATCTGCGCCATATCTTCGATAAGGCAGACGTGAACTTCCAGACCGCAGAGCTTGGCAAGGTAGACGTAGGCGGTGGTGGAACCATCGCGTATATTTTGGCACTGTATGGCATGAATGTCATCGACAGCGGTGTGGCAGTATTGAACATGCATGCACCCTGGGAAGCTACCAGCAAGGCAGACGTATACGAGGCATATCGCGGCTATAAAGCATTTGTGGAAGGAGCGAGCCTGTAATGGCAGAGACGACCGAACTGAAAAAATCAGACTTTTACTTTGATCTGCCCCAGGAGCTGATCGCCCAGGACCCGCTGGAGGATCGTTCTTCCTCCAGGCTTCTGGTACTGGATAAAAATACTGGCGAGATCTCGCATCATATTTTCCGGGATATTATCGATTATCTGCATCCCGGAGACTGTCTGGTGCTGAACAACACCAAGGTTATTCCGGCGAGGCTTTTGGGAGAACGTGAAGGTACCGGCGGACATGTGGAAGTCCTTTTGTTAAAAAGAAAAGAAGCGGATGTCTGGGAGGCGCTGGTAAAGCCCGGCAAAAAGTGTAAGCCCGGCCAGCGCCTGACTTTCGGAGACGGACTGTTAAAGGCGGAAGTTCTGGAGACCGTGGAAGAGGGCAACCGTCTGATCCGCTTTGAATATGAGGGTATTTTTGAAGAGGTACTGGACAAGTTGGGTGAGATGCCTCTGCCTCCTTACATTACCCATAAGCTGAAGGATAAGAACCGTTATCAGACCGTTTATGCCAAATATGAAGGCTCCGCAGCAGCACCTACGGCAGGACTGCATTTTACTCAGGAACTGTTGCAGCAGATCGCGGACAAGGGCATTAAGATTGCCTATGTGACGCTGCATGTGGGACTGGGAACCTTCCGCCCGGTGAAGGAAGAGAACGTACTGGAGCATCATATGCATTCCGAGTATTATCAGGTGACGGAAGAAGCGGCAAATACCATCAACGAGACGAAGAAAAACGGTGGCCGCGTGATCTGCGTGGGCACCACCAGCTGCCGTACCGTGGAGAGCACCGCGGATGAGCAGGGCATGGTACAGCCCGGCTGCGATAATACGGAGATCTTCATTTATCCCGGGTATCGTTTCAAGGTGCTGGATGCACTGATCACGAATTTTCATTTGCCGGAGTCTACACTGGTAATGCTGGTATCGGCACTGGCAGGCAGAGAACATATTCTGCATGCCTACGAAGAAGCGATCCGTGAAAAATACAGATTCTTCAGCTTTGGAGACGCCATGTTCATCGCTGACTTAAAAGGAGAAAAATAATGGAAGAGAGAAGACGAAGCAAACGTACAGAAATGAATTCCACCCTGGTGGTAAAGCGCCTGGATCAGGGAGACATGCAGGAAGTCAGCATTGACATCGTAGATGTCTCTCCCAACGGAGTGGGCTTTTTGTGCAAGGAAGTGTTAAGTATCGGTGCGGTGTATGAATCGAATCTGATGATTTGGACTCATGAAGTGCTGCATGCGTTCTTACGGATCGTCCGGATCGAAACGAAGGGAGATTCTTATGCGTACGGGGCTGTCTTCATCGGAATGTCGGAAAGCGATGCGGCAAGAATCCGCGTATATCAGACCATCAATGATGAGAAGCAGTAAGAGGCGTAAAATGGCAGTCAGTGTAATGGCTGCTATTTTACTTGTATTGTTATACCGGCTCATTTTTGCGTTTTCCGGTCAGGATGGTGAGGAATCCGGCTCGCTGAGTGCCATGATCTCGGAAAAATGTGCAGAGCTTCTGAATGCGCTCTCCGGCAAACACTGGACACAGAATGTCATCGATAGTATGGCTGCTTATTTTGAACATCCCATCCGTAAGCTTGCTCATTTCTCAGAGTATGCCTGCATGGGAGTGTTATTGTACGGCGTGTGGAGACCCTGGAAGGAGAGAGGGCGGAAACTGTATCTTCTGATCGTGCTCTGGGTATTTGTCTCCGCCGGAGCGGATGAATTCCACCAGCTGTTCGTCCCGGGACGTTACGGGTGTTTTGCGGATGTGGTGCTGGATACCTGCGGTGGTGCGTTCGGGCTGTTCTTATGTGTCTGCGTGGAGAAACTGGTGTTACACGTTTTTTACTTTTTATCGTGCAGGCTGTAGCCCTTTTCCCGAAGAATCTTCGTGGATTTCTCGATGGCTTCCTCCTGATAGAATTCGATGCGTAGCACGCCACCCTCGTATTCTCTGTTGTGGACGATGCCGATGTTCTTGATACTGATATTTTTCAGGGCAAGGATCGTAGCCACGGCGGCAATTTCACCGGGTTCGTCGGCAATGTCGATGGTGATGGCATAGGAGCTCTTTAAGGGACCGCTGGCGGTATTGATGAAGGAATCTCTGTAGATTCTGGCACTGTCGAACAGCTCGTACAGGTCATCGCCGCTTTTTGCATTTAGTTCCTGCTGAATCCCCTGTAGGGAAGCAATGTAGGAAGACAAAAGGGTCGAGATGTTTTCCGTGTTCGTCAGACAGATCTGCTGCCATACTGCAGCGGAAGAGGAGGCGATTCTGGTAATGTCCTTGAAGCCTCCGGCAGCGATCATTTTCATCAGCCCGTCCGCAGAATCCTTGTCCCGCACCAGATTTACCAGAGAGGCGGCAATGATATGGGGCAGGTGGCTGACAGCAGCAGTGACATAATCATGCTGTGCCGGATCCAAAATCAGGGGAATGGCTCCTAACTGCTGTACCAGATTTTTATAATCCGTGACCTTATTCTCCGGAACGGAATCTGTGGGGGTGAGAATGTAGTAGGCATTCTCCAAAAGGACGGCTTTGGAATTGATGAAGCCCACCCGGTCACTTCCCGCCATGGGATGACCGCCGATAAACTGCCCTTCCAGACCAGCTTTTTTGATCTCCTTGTGGATCTCGCTCTTGACACTTCCTACATCAGTGAGCAACGTCCTGGGAGAGAGAATCTCTTTTACGGCGGAGAGGTTCTCGTCATTTTTCTGTACCGGAGCACAGAGGAAGAGATAATCGCAGGTGGAGAAGGAAGCGTCGATCCTTCTGGTGATTACGTTGGCTACACCGCACTGCGAAGCTTCTCTGAGAGTGTCTGCGTTAATATCATATGCAATGATCTGAGACTGGGGGAGATTCTGACGGATCGCCCGGGCGATGGAACCGCCGATCAAACCCAGACCGATAAAACCAAAGGTAAGAGTACTCATATAGTTGTCCTCGATTCTAGTATTCTTCAAACACTATAGCAAATTAACGTGCGAAAATCAAGAGAGGGAAATGTTCTTTTCGATCTTTTCGGATTTGCTTGCAAGAGCTTTGGAAATATGGCAAGATGGAACTGTTAAAAAGATAACGGATATAAGGAGGAATTTTAGAATGCATTCACCTTTGGAAATTGCAAGAAATTATATAGAAGTCGGAATCCACAAGGTAAATCTGTCGATCTTCAAGACGATTTTATTGGGATTCTTTGCCGGCATGTTCATCGGCTTTGCGGGGATCGCATCCACGACGGCTTCCAGCACCATCGGCATTGCATCGGTGGCAAAACTGGTGGGCGCTGCGGTATTCCCGGCGGGCATGGCTATGGTACTGGTAGCGGGCAGTGAACTTTTCACCGGTAATAACCTGATCATACTGGCGGTGCTGGAGAAGAAAGTTACCGTATGGAAAATGTTGAAAAACTGGCTGTTTGTTTATATCGGCAACTTTTTAGGCGCTGCTTTCGTGGCTGTGCTGGTAGTAGTGGGACGGACACCGGACCTCTTTGGAGAACAGCTGGCACAGGCAATCGTGAACGCTGCGGCAGCCCGGACGAATTTAAGAGTGGGAGAGGCTTTCGTGCGCGGCATCCTGTGCAATATTCTCGTGTGCATCGCAGTGTGGATGTCTTTTGCGGCGAAGCGCGTATCCGGCAAGCTCCTGACCAGTTACTGGCCGGTGATGCTGTTCGTGTTATGTGGCTTTGAACACAGCATTGCGGATATGTATTTCGGTGTGTGCGGTCTGCTGACAGCACAGGTCTACGGCATTACCGCAGAGAGCCTGACATGGTTCAATTTCCTCGTAAAAGCGCTCCTGCCCATTACCCTGGGCAACATCGTGGGTGGTGCCGGAATTGTTGGCTGTGGCTACTGGCTGGCATACCTCCACAGAACCCCCTACTCCGCAGATACGACCGCTGCCGAGCAGGAAGAAATCGATATCGCAGAGGAATACTAACTTTCCATTTATTGTCTTGTGCAACTATCCATATCGCAAATTTCTGACAACTTACAAAAATATGAAATAATTAACAATATTTACTTGTAATAGCAGCATATATTTAGTAAAATACACGTAAGGGGTTAAGAATCCAATCCAACGGCTGGACAAAATACCCAAAATGCAGAATAAATGGAGGATGGGATATGAATATTTACACAACAGACAAGATCCGTAACGTAGTATTACTGGGCCATGGCGGCAGTGGCAAGACCAGTCTTGCAGAAGCCTTTGCTTATCTGTCCGGTATCACCTCCCGTATGGGCAAGGTAGATGACGGCAATACCCTCAGTGATTACAGTAAAGAAGAACAGAAACGTCATTTCTCTATCAGTACCTCCGTGATCCCCATTGAGTGGGAAGGATACAAGATCAATATTATTGATACACCGGGTTATTTTGATTTCGTGGGAGAAGTGGAAGAGGCAGTCAGTGCCGCAGGTGCAGCCATCATCGTAGTCAACGGCAAGTCCGGTATCGAAGTCGGCACCCAGAAGGCATGGGAACTTTGCGAGAAATACAAGCTGCCCCGTTTCATCTATGTCTCCAACATGGACGTGGATAACGCTTCCTTCCGTCAGGTAGTGGAAGATATGACCAACCTGTACGGCAAGAAGATGGCACCGTTCCATCTGCCGATCCGTGAGAACGAGAAATTCGTAGGATACATCAACGTCATCACCGAGAGCGGTAACCGCTGGGAGGGCAAGGAAGTCGTTCCCTGTGACGTACCGGATTACAGTCAGGCGAACCTGCAGATCTGTCGTGATACCTTAATGGAAGCCGTGGCAGAGACCAGCGAAGAATTCATGGAACGGTATTTTGGCGGAGAGACCTTCTCTGAGGCAGAGATCCGTGCAGCACTCCGTACCAATGTCTGCGACGGCAGCATCGTTCCCATGACCATGGGTTCTAACATCCTGTGCCAGGGTATGTATACACTGTTGGATGATATTATCAAATACATGCCCAGTCCCGAGAACAGAGAAGTAGCGGGTATCAATCTGAAGACCAATGAGATCTACCATGCAGACTATGACTTTGCAAAGGCGAAATCCGCTTACATTTGGAAGACCATCGTGGATCCTTTCATCGGAAAATACTCCCTGATCAAGGTAAATTCCGGTGTATTGAAGACCGACGATCTGCTGTACAACGTGGACCGTGACATTGAAGAGAAGATCGGCAAGATCTATGTACTGCAGGGCAATAAACCCATTGAAGTCAGCGAATTGCATGCCGGAGATATCGGAGCACTGGCGAAGCTGACCGCAGCGAGAACCGGCAACAGCCTCTCTACCAAGGCCACAACCATCAAATACGGCAAGTTTGATATTTCTACTCCTTATACCTATATGCGGTATAAGCCGAAGAACAAGGCAGATGTAGATAAGATTTCCCAGGCATTGCAGAAGATGACCCATGAAGATCTGACCATCCGGGTAGTGAACGATGCGGAGAACCGCCAGACTTTACTCTACGGCATGGGTGACCAGCATCTGGATATCGTGGTCAGCAGACTGTTAAATGAATATAAAGTAGAGATCGAGCTGTCCAAGCCGAAGATCGCATACAAAGAAACCATCAAGCAACAGTCCGACGTAGAATACAAGTATAAGAAACAGTCCGGCGGACACGGTCAGTACGGTCATGTAAAAATGCGTTTCTCACCTTCCGGCGATCTGACAAAGCCCTATGAGTTCGCAACAGAAGTCGTAGGCGGCGCTGTACCGAAGAACTTCTTCCCGGCAGTGGAAAAAGGTATTCAGGAATCCGTAGGCAGAGGTCCTCTGGCAGCGTACCCCGTAGTCGGTGTCAAAGCGGTGCTGTACGATGGTTCCTACCATCCGGTAGATTCCTCGGAGATGGCATTTAAGACCGCAGCGATTCAGGCGTTCAAGAAAGGCATTATGGAAGCGGATCCCGTTCTGTTAGAGCCCATCATGTCCCTGAAAGTTACGGTACCGGATGCTTACACCGGTGACATCATGGGAGACCTGAACAAGAGACGAGGCCGTGTACTGGGCATGACACCCATGAGCGGTGGCAAACAGATCATCGAAGCGGATATTCCCATGAGCGGATTGTTCGGCTACTGCACGGATCTTCGCTCCATGACCGGAGGCAGAGGCGATTACTCCTATGAATTTGCTCGCTATGAGCAGACACCTTCCGATGTACAGGAGAAGGAAGTGGCAGCCAGAGCAGCAAAGGTTGCGGAGAACAACGCAGAAGACTGAAGATTGTTTACATAGCATATACAAACACCGAAAAGAGACCGGCGGTTATGCCTGGTCTCTTTTCGGTATTGTTCATCACCTCTCGTATACAGGATATGCGTCTGTAAGACAAAATATTCAAAAAACCATGCGGATACCCCCGCAGTCCTTGACAGTATCGGTAAAACACGATAGAATAATCGGTAGTTTTTTAACGACTTGAGAACGGAAATTTTAAATAGAAAGCTTCTCATAGTTTAGGAGGAAATAATTATGGCAGTACCTTACAATCACAGAGAGGTAGAGAAGAAATGGCAGACTGTCTGGGATGATGAAAAAGCATTCAAGACTTCCGACGATTTCTCCAAGCCCAAATATTACGCACTGGTAGAGTTCCCTTATCCTTCAGGACAGGGATTACACGTAGGTCATCCGAGACCTTATACCGCACTGGATATCGTAGCACGTAAGCGCAGAATGCAGGGCTACAACGTGCTGTATCCCATGGGATGGGATGCGTTCGGTCTCCCTACCGAGAATTACGCAATTAAAAATCACATCCATCCGAAAATCGTAACCAAGAACAACGTGGCAAGATTCAAGAATCAGCTACATTCCTTAGGTTATTCTTTCGACTGGGACAGAGAGATCAACACCACGGATCCCGAGTATTATCACTGGACCCAGTGGATCTTCTTAAAGCTGTTCAAGGCAGGACTGGCTTACAAGACAGAGATGCCCATCAACTGGTGTACCTCCTGTAAGGTAGGTCTGGCAAACGAGGAAGTAGTCAACGGTGTCTGCGAGCGTTGCGGTTCCGAAGTCATCCGTAAGATCAAGAGCCAGTGGATGCTGAAGATCACCGAATATGCTGACAAGCTGATCCAGGGACTGGATACCGTAGATTATATCGAGCGTGTCAAAGTCTCCCAGAAGAACTGGATCGGTAAGTCCCAGGGTGCTGAGGTGGATTTCACCCTCACCGGCAAGGACGAGAAGCTGCGCATTTACACCACCAGACCGGATACCCTGTTCGGTGTTACCTACATGGTAGTATCTCCGGAGCATCCTGTTCTGGATAAATATAAAGACGAGATCAGGAACTGGGATGACATCGTGGCATATCGTGAGATGGCTGCGAAGAAGTCCGATTTCGAGCGTACCGAGCTGGCAAAGGATAAGACCGGTGTATGCATCCAGGGTCTGACCGCTACCAATCCCGTGAACGGCAAGGAGATCCCTGTATGGGTATCCGATTATGTACTGATGACCTACGGTACCGGCGCTATCATGGCAGTACCTGCCCATGATGAGAGAGACTGGGAGTTCGCGAAGAAATTCGGCATGCCCATCATCGAAGTTGTAGCCGGAAGCCCTGTCAGCGTAGAAGAAGCTGTATATACCGATGTGGCTGACGGTACTCTGGTCAATTCCGATTTCCTGAACGGTCTGTCTGTGGCAGAAGCCAAAGAGAAGATCATGAACTATCTGGAAGAGAAGGGCATCGGTAACCGCAAGACCAATTATAAATTAAGAGACTGGGTATTCTCCAGACAGCGTTACTGGGGTGAGCCGATTCCTATCGTACACTGCGACAAGTGCGGCTATGTTCCTATCGACGAGAGTGAACTACCCTTACAGTTACCCGAGGTAGAGAGCTATATGCCTACCGATACCGGAGAATCTCCTCTGGCTGCCATGACCGACTGGGTAAATACCACTTGTCCCTGCTGTGGTGGCCCTGCCAAGAGAGAGACCGATACCATGCCTCAGTGGGCAGGTTCTTCCTGGTATTACCTGCGTTATACCGATCCTCACAATGACAAGGCGCTGGCAAGTCCCGAAGCATTGAAGTACTGGCTGCCGGTTGACTGGTACAACGGCGGTATGGAGCATACCACACTGCATCTGCTGTACTCCCGTTTCTGGCATAAGTTCCTGTATGATCAGGGCGTAGTACCTACTCCCGAACCTTACCAGAAGAGAACCAGCCACGGTATGATCTTAGGATCCAACGGCGAGAAGATGTCCAAGTCCCGCGGCAACGTGGTAAATCCGGACGATATCGTACAGGATTACGGTGCAGATACCCTGCGTACCTACGAGATGTTCATCGGTGCCTTTGATCTGAGCGCTTCCTGGAGCGAGGAAGGCGTAAAGGGCTGCCGCAGATTCCTGGAGAGAGTATGGAAGTTACAGGATATCCTGACGGATGAGGAAGGTTACAGCGCAGACTTAGAGACCAAGATGCACCAGACCATCAAGAAGGTCAGCAGCGACTTCGAGAACCTGAAATACAACACCGCCATTGCGGCTATGATGTCCCTGATCAATGAGTTCTACAAGAAGAACTCCATTACCAGAGGCGAATACAAGACACTGCTTACCCTGCTGAACCCCGTAGCTCCTCATATCACCGAGGAACTGTGGCAGACTGCCGGATTTGAAGGCAGACTGTACCAGGCAGCATGGCCCGAGTTCGAGGAAGAGAAGACTGTAGAGAGCGTTGTCGAGATCGGTGTCCAGGTCAACGGCAAGATGCGTGTGACCATCAACGTTTCCAAGGATGAGACCAAGGAAAATGTTATCGCCATGGCAAAAGAAGCACTGGGCGACAAACTGACCGGCAACATCGTAAAAGAGATCTATGTTCCCGGCAGAATTGTAAATATTGTAGTAAAATAGTTCAGCTATAAAATAACTCCTGACAGACCTTAAGCCTGCCGGGAGTTATTTCTTTGTGCTTTGCTTTTTTCCAGAATGTTTTCAATCTGGCGAAGCTCCGATTCGGTACTGTATTTTTTGATGGCAGCGATGGCTGCCTGCATTTCCTGAGGGGTAAAAGTCAGATGTTCCTGCTTTGCCTTACGCATGGCAGGCATGAGAAGTGCCATCATTTCCTTTTGGGTTTTACCATGTCCTTTGGCAAAAAGTGCGGAGAGAAATTCCAGTTTTTCTCTGGGGATGTCCTTTACGAGATCATCCTGCATCCAGAGGGGTGTCTGGGAATAATCCATTTTGCTGACCTCCTGATTCGTTTTGATTTGTTGCAAAAAGTCCGGACAACATAGAAGGATCCATCCCCAACAGATCGGAAAAACCTTCCGGGAACAGTTCCTGCATGGATTTTGCCATTTCCATCATTTCCTGAATGTTTGTGATGTTGTCAAGCATTTGGCTGACCTGCTGCAGGGATGCTTTCTGCGTCTCATCACACAAGGGCATGAGATCACTGCATAGCTCACCAGCAAGACTGTTTCCTTTGTTCGGCAGAGGAAAACTGTGCAGTGCGGTCTCAGGATGCCTTCGGAAAAGAGCCAGCGTATATTGCAGTTCCTGAAATTTTATGTAGACAGCAAGTCCTTTCAGGAGATGCGGATCCATATAGTAGGCCAGTGTTTTCAGAATCTGAATGCGGTTGTGGGTAAATAAGGTGTCAAAGGCAGCCGCCTTGTCGATTCTGTTATCGTCCATGTATCCGTTACCTTCCTGCAAATAGTTACTAGTATTTTATGAGAGTGGCAACAGGCTTATGACGATCAGTCCTTCGGGGTACGGGTGAGTCCGTACCCCGGGATGACCGCACACTTTAGGCCGGGAAGTTCCCGGGCCGGGCAGCGTCAGAGATTAGCAGCCACAACCGTTACCGCAGCTGTTATTGCTACCGCAGAAGCAGGACAGAAGCAGAATCCAGATCAGCCATTCGCAGCAATCGTTTCCACTGCAGCCGTTATTACCCAACAGTCCACAGCCGCTGTTGTTACCGCAACCACCGCCGCAGAACAGTAACAGGATGATCCAGATGCAGCTGTTGCCGAAGATACCGTTACCACAGTTGTTATTGCCGCAGGAATTGTTGCAGCCGCAATTTGTAGCAGTTAAGTCACTCATTTTTAGGGCCTCCACATTTTATTTATGCTCTATTGTATGCGGGGGAGCCTGTCAATGTTTCCGGAAAAGACTTGCAATAATTTACGGATATAGTAATATATAGATATCTATGTAGACAGGCATAGACTGTGAATAGACAGATTTTAAATTAAGGAAAGATAGATGGCACAGAAGATATATGTAGTAGAAGGGCGCAAGTTTTGTACCGAAGCGGATTACCAAAACGCCCTGAAGGATCAGCAGGTGATCGAGAATCTTCGGATGCAGACGAAGAAGATGAGCCTGGCGGATCAGAAGAAACTACTGAAAGTGATCCGTAGCGGAAAGTGCAGATTTCATAGTATCCTGGGACAGGATTATATGGAAGAACTGGCAGAAGAGATTAAGAGGCAGGAAGCTCCCAAGACTTCCAAAGCGCCTCAAAAGAAAAAAGATACAATAAAAAAAGAACCGATTAAAAAAGAGACAGCGCAAAAGAAGCCGACGGTAAAAAAGAAGGCTTCGAAGAAAAAAGCAGAGCCGCAGTTCGATGAGGCGGAACTGGACAGGATCGTAAAAGAGGAACTGAAAAAACAGGAAAAGAGAAGGAAGCTTTTGGTAGTCTGCTGCAGTATGGCGGCTATTGTCTGCCTTGGCTATTTCGGAATTTATAACTGGTACAACTACCGGACAGCAGATAATTATAAGCAGCTGAGTGAACTGAAGGACCAGGAACCGGCTGTCAGTGAGGCACCGGCACCGGTGATTCATTATACGGCGGAAGAAGGGCAGAGTACCCCGCCTCCGGTACTGGATGAATATAAAAATTTATTAAATAGGAACAAAAGACTAATCGGATGGGTAAAAATTGACGATACTAATATAGATTACCCTGTAATGCAGACAACGGATAATGAATATTATCTGGATCACAATCTGAATCAGGAGTATGACAAGAACGGATCTATTTTCATGGACAAGGACTGCGATGTGCTGAAGCCCAGTACGAATCTGATTCTGTACGGGCATCACATGAAGAGCGGGCAGATGTTCGGAAACCTGTCATTGTACAGCGACCAGAGCTACTATGAGAAGCATCCTTACATACAGTTTGATACCATCTATGAAAAAGGCCTGTATGAAATCATGTATGTATTCCGTTCCAGGGTATACAGTGAAGATGAAATCGTATTCAAATACTATCAGTTTATAGACGCCCAGAGCGAGCAGGAATTTGACTCTTATATGAATGACATGGAGGGGATGTCATTATATGACACAGGAGTCACAGCTCAATATGGTGACCGGCTGCTGACACTTTCTACCTGCGATTATCAGGAAAAAAACGGCAGATTCGTAGTAGTTGCCAAAAAGGTGACGACAAAGGAGTAAAGAATGACTAAGGGTACAAGGAAGACCAACAGAAGATTAAAAAAGACAGTAAGGAAGACCCTGGGAACATTGTTCCTGATCTCAGCGATCGTAGTAGCGGCAATTCCTACGGAAGGACTGCGTGCGGAAGAGGAGATCGCGACACAGGCAGCAAGTCATACACATCAGACAACACATAGTGCTACGAAATATAAGGTTACCATTCCGAAGGATGCATCGGAGAAATCATCTCTGCTTCCTGCAACCAGCACGATTCCTACCATGGATACGCTGATCCCTGTGGTAGACAGCAACGCGACCATTTATACGACAGAGACCAACACAGACGGAACCAGCTATCAGTTTGCTTATGTGAACTATAAGAATTCCTGGTGTGCAGTGTTACTCGGTTATAATAAAAATACGACACTGACGGGAAATGTACTGGATATTCCCGATATGGTAAATGCTTACATACAGCCTACCGGTAACCAGGGTACCATCAACGGTTACGTGGCGGCAAGTAAGAACGGACAGCCTCTGTATTATGAGGTACTGACGCAGAAGACAAGAGAAGTGGAAGTACAGGCAACGGATCCCAATACAGGTCTGCCGCTATATGACTCACTGAACAATCCGGTGATGGAGACCAAGACAGAGACGTATTACGATGGTGAAATGCGTCCCTGCTATGCAACGGACAATGCCTGGAAAGAACTGTCTCTGGAAGACTTCTTCCAGAAAAAGGGTTCCGGTTATTCTTACACCAGCACACAGGCGGAAAATGAAGATAAGTCCGCAAAAGTATATGATGGATTTGATAAGACAGAACAGCCGGATGATCAGTGGATCAAGGATCTGGATGTAAAATACATCGGTAACCAGTATCTGGCTTCCACAGCCAACTCTAACGGTACCTATACCTGGTCTGTGGCAGGAGATGTTACATCTAAAAATCCGTTAGACGGTATTTTTGCCGGAGCCAGCAATATCGTAACACTGAATATCGGTGAGAAACTCATCGGTGTCGGCAACTATGCATTCTATGGTTGTAACGGCCTGAACAGTATTTCATTTGGTAACGGTATCACTGTCATCGGTAACTGGGCATTTGCGGAGTGCGGAAGCATGAAGGCAGTGAATATCCCCAGAGAGTGTAACCTGGCTCAGCTGGGAGACCATGCTTTCTACAGTTGTACCCAGCTGACGGATATCGATATTCCTATTTCTGTCAGCTACATCGGAGACTATGCATTTGCGGAATGCCGGTATTTATACGAAGTAGAGATATGTAATCCGGAGCAGGAGAACGGCATCAGTTCCAGCAGCCTGAAAGAGATGGGCTGGAATGTATTCGAAAATGATGAGACCCTGTATTCCGTGACTTTCCCGGATATGTACAGCGAGACCATAGGCATCTCCATGTTCAAGGGATGTAAGAACCTGCATTATGTAGCTTCCCGAAATGCACAGTTTACGATCACGTCCGGAAGCGAAGATGATGATGTATATTGCTTCGACTGCTTTAAGTCCATGCTGGCGGATGAGCCGGTAAGCGGAACTTTCTATTTTGAAGGACTGAATACCAGTCTGCTTCATACATTGTGCCGGGAGAACTGCTTTGCATTCAGTTACATCAATTATGATCCGACGACAAAGTTGTATCAGAAATTGAACCAGTATGAACTGACGGTACAGGATCCCGATGTGGACGGAGAAGCCGGAAGGTCCACCTTTGTGGTAGATTCCTCCAACCAGCTGCTCAACGCCAGTGTAGGAACCGGTGTTAAGACATTGGATATTCCGGATCCCATCGGACCGTATCATATTTACAATATCTCGGCAAATACATTTGCCAACAACTGTAACCTGACCATGGTGTCTCTGCCTGCCAGTGTACAGTCAGTGGGAGAGGGCGCTTTCCACGGATGCCATAATCTGGCAACGGTAATATTCAATAACAGCAGTATTGCCATCGGAACAGATGCATTCAAGACCCAGGACTTTACCGGTACGCACAGAACGGGATGTACTCATAATACCGCAGCATTAATGAATGATTCGGACAACACCCCTGCTGTAAAGCTTACTTTCGTGGGAGAAATCTCACCGGAGTCCACACCGTATAATTACGCAATGAGTACGGACGGCAGATATAACAACAGCAGTCAGGTAGCGACTTATGTCAGATACTGCAGTGGATGGCCTTCCAACCTGGTGGCACAGTACAATCCGGAGAAGAACGTCAGCGAACTGATTGATTTTCCAGCATTTACAGAATTAACCAAATATTTAAATGAAAGCGATTATCCTTATCTGACGGATGCTCAGAGAAGCGCAGCAGAAACTGCATTGACCAAATATAATGCGGGAGAGTCTCTGACAGAGGATCAGAAGCAGTTCATTGATTCTGCACTGAATGTGACCATACCGGAAGGCATTCAGGCAATCAAGGACGGACTGTTTGTGGAAAAAGAGAACAAAGATCAGATAGATAAGACTCTGACCATATACGGACTTGACAGCATTGAAGAAAATGATTTTAAGGGTGCAAAATACCTGACCAGCGTGACCAGCTACAGCAATACCCTGTCCAGTATAGCAGACAATGCTTTTGAAGGCTGTGAGAAACTGGCTGCAGTGCAGATCAACGGCAATACTCAATCTATCGGAAAATATGCTTTTAAGGATTGTGTTTTGCTGAAAGATGTTTCTCTGTCAGGAACCATCAGCAGTCTCGGAAATATTCCTTTCACCGGCTGTGAAATTTTGGATAATGTACAATTCCAGGGAATGGATTATTTTACCTGCGATAATTCGATTATCTATGGAATGAACGGCACTGCAAAAGCAAAGATCATTGAATGCTTAGAGGGCAGAACCAGCAAGCGTGTGAACGCCAAGGAGACAACGGGCGTGACGGAAATGGCACCGGAGGCATTCCGCGGCTGCGACAATCTGACTACGATCGATCTGTCGGACAGTGCTATTACGGTAGTACCGGAATATGCATTTGCGGACACCAAGAATCTGGATACCGTGAAACTGCCGATCACCTGTGAGGAACTGAAAGGTAATGTATTCAATGGCAGTAATATTAAATGGCTGGAGGAGTCCAGTGAGAGATTAACACTGATTGACCAGGATACTTTTACCGGAATCACCAGAGATAAGGGTGATGTTACTTTATGTGCTCCGTCGACCAGTTACCTCTACAGATATGGTGATGCGAACGGATTTGCAGTGGAAGATACTCCGCTGGAGGAAATCTATACCGTTATCTTCCGTGACTGGAATGAAGAATTGCAGAAAAATGTGCAGGTAGACGAACAGCAGGTACGTGGCGGAGAAGATGCGGTTCCTCCCACCCCGTTAGGCAAGACCGGCGAAGTATTTAAGGGATGGGATGGCGATTACACGAACATCACGGAAGATACCATATGTACCGCCATTTATGAGAAGGAAGATCCCGATGCAAGCAAATTTACCGTAACATTCCTGGATTGGAATGATGAAGTGGTCAAGGAACTCAAGGTAGCATCCGGTGGCAGCATTGCGGATTCGGATCTGCCGAATGTCGCTACCCTGGTTCGAGATGGATACATCTTCACCGGATGGGACAGAGACCTGACCAATATTACTTCAGATATTACGACCAAAGCGGTATATAAGGCATTGAGCGAAGATGATATCGTCGTTCGGTATATCAATGGTGTGACCAAGGAAATTTTCTATCAGACCACCATCAAGAAGGGCACCGTAGCACCTAGCATTCAGACCCCTACGGTCAGCGGTTACACCTTCAAGGAGTGGTTACCGGATATCTCTACGGCAATTACGGAGAATACGGATTTCTATGCGGTATACGAGGCGACCGGTTCTAACGGCAACAACAGTGGAACCACCAGCCCCGGAGCCAGCACCAGTCCGGGAACCAATAATGGTACCACTGCCAAGATGTACACCCTGACTGTGAAAAATGGTTCCGGATCCGGAAGCTATATCGCAGGTTCCCAGCCGATCATCGTGGCGAACGATCCTGCGGCGAACCAGCAGTTCAGTAGCTGGTCCATTGATCCATCCAATACGACGATTGCCAGCAAGGTACTGTCTGCAACGGTAATTACCATGCCGGAAGGAAATGTAACCGTAACGGCGAACTATACAGCAAAATCAGGTTCCGGTACCAAGACCAGTACCTCTACGGGAAGCGGTAATTCCACGAATTCCAATTCCAACAGAAGACCGAGCAGCACTACCACGGGAACCGTATCCGGCGGCAGAACCACCGTTGTTATTGATAAAAACGGTCTGTCCAATACCGGTGTGGTATCCGCAACAGTGAACGGTTCTTCCGATAATTTTGTAATCAAGATTACAGAGAGCGCAGCAGCTTCCGAAGAAGTAGTGAAAGCTCTGATGGCAGAATATGGCAGTGATATCAGTGCCATCAAGTATTTCCCTATGGACATCAGTCTGTACGATTCCACGGGCAATACGAAGATCACGGATACCACGGGATTGTCCATCAGTATTACTTTACCGCTGCCGGATTCCCTGATTACCTATGCAGGTAATAACAAGGTGGCCGGAGTAGTGAACAGCAAGTTAGACAAGCTGTCACCGAAGTTCTCCACCATATCCGGAGTATCCTGTGTAACCTTTACGGCGGAACATTTCTCACCGTATGTGATTTATGTAGATACGAACAATCTGACTGCGGGAACCATCGCAGATAGCACACCTAAGACCGGTGACGGAATTCATCCCAAGTGGTTCCTGTCCATGGGACTTGCCTGTCTGTCTATTGTATTCTTCATGAAGAAGGATAAGAAGACTCTGAAAACAGCCAGAGTATAACGTAAATAAAGGATGGGAAGGTTTATGAATCATAAGAAGTGGATGGTCGTCATAGCTTTGGTGGCTACCGCGTTGATCCTGACACATCTTCCTGTGTCAGAGGCAGATGCGGCAGCGTCTGCCTCTGATTTTCAGATGCAGGGAAGCACGTTGGAAAAATACAGAGGCAGCGACGAGAGAGTCACGATTCCGGATACTGTGGAGGTCGTGGGCGAGAGTGCTTTCGAGAATAATCAGAAGGTACAGTTCGTTGTGATCCCCAAATCGGTCAAACGTCTGGATGCCTATGTCTTCTGGGGTTGCAATAATCTGGAAGAAGTAGTACTTGGAAAAGGGCTGACAACTGTGGACGAGTATTCGTTCGCCGGATGCACCGGCTTAAAACAGATTACGATTCCGGAGAATGTGGAGAGCATTGATGCCCAGGCATTTGCCGGATGTACGAACCTTACGGATATTTATATTCCTGCTACGGTGACCAATATTGCTGAGGATGCATTTTTAAATTGCAACAATGTGACAATTCATGCGGATGAGGGCAGTGTGGCTGCGCAGTTCGCACAGAAGCTGGAAGCGCAGAGAAGCCAAAATCCTCTGGTGACGGCAGCACCTGTACAGACTCCGGCAACGGACAAAACTGCAGATGCACAGACGACAGCAGAGCCTGCACCGGTAGAAACATCGACTCCTGCACCGACCCCGGTGCCCGGTAATGTGCTGGGCAGTACGGTGGTTGTGGGGAATCATGCCATGGTCATGGTGCATCCTGCTAAGGAGAATGTACAGCAGGGTTATACGGAACCGGTGGATGACGGTTTAGAAGCGGTTACCGCAGAGACGGAAGAAGGTATCGTTCCGGAATGGAAGTATTACAGGGATCGGTCCATTGGTGCAGTGACGATTCCGGAGGGAACTACCGAGATTGACAGGTTTGCTTTTTCCAGAAGCAGTGTGCACACGGTTACAATTCCGAAAGGCGTTACAACGATAGCCTATGCAGCATTTTATCATTGTGACGATCTGAAAAATGTAGTGATTCCGGATACTGTGACTTCTGTAGGAGCGAAAGCCTTTACCCACACCGGTTGGCTGGATGATTTTGAGCAGAACAGTACGGAGAACTTCTTGATCAGTGGCGGCGTGTTGGTAGCATATAAGGGAGACACAGCAGAAGTGACCATACCGGACGGTGTGCGTGTGATTGCGGACGAAGTATTTAAAAGCCATACCGAGATCCAAAAGGTATATCTCCCGGCAGGCATTGCAGCTATAGGCAGCGATACTTTTCCGGAGGGAACAGAGATCATAAATGAATAATGGGTGATTTACCGACACCAGTGAAAACGACCGGCATAAGATAGAATAAGTCTTATGCCGGTTTTTCAGTGGGAGCGGAACGAATCTATGCAGCGGGTGAGGGAACAGGTACAGGTACCGGAACAATTATATGACGGACAGCCGGGCAAAGAGCCTGCTGTAATTGCAGTGTTGGATACGGGGATTGCCTATCATCCGGATCTGGCGGGAAGACTGTTGTGTTTTGCGGATTTTGTAGGGGAACGTCCGCTTCCATATGATGATAACGGACATGGAACACATATATGCGGGATTCTCTGCGGAAGTGGGGAGTTATCAGGAGGGAGGTTCCGTGGAATGGCACCCGGAGCAAAACTGGTCGTGGGAAAAGTATTAGATGATAACGGGGAGGGATCCTGCGATGCCATGAGAAATGCACTGCAGTGGATTCTTCGGGTAAAGAATCGTTACCGGATCCGGATCCTGAATATCTCTGTGGGAATCGGAGACCTGAAAGAACGATACAAGGAGCAGGTGTTACGGGAAGAACTGGAGAGACTGTGGGATCATAATATTCTCGTAGTCTGCGCCGCGGGAAACAACGGCCCTGTGGATGGAAGTATCTCGGAGATGGCGAGCAGCAGAAAAGTACTGACGGTGGGCTGTCATGATGGCAGATACTGCAGGAGTGATCCCGGCAGATGTGAGACCTATTCCGGCAGGGGCAGAAGATATGATGTGGTCCGCAAGCCGGACGTTGTGGCGCCCGGTACAAGAATCCTGTCCTGCAATGCGTCCTGGAGGAGACAAAATGGAAGAATATTTATGCCTTATATTGCGAAAAGCGGTACATCTATGGCGACACCCATTGTGTCCGGAGCTGCAGCGCTGACCCTGGGGAAATATCCATGGCTAACCAACGAAGCGTTTGTCCGTCTGTTGTCTCTGACAGCCACGGATCTCGGAGAACCCTGGAACAAGCAGGGATTCGGGATGCTCAATGTCCGTAGATTATTAGAAAACAAGTAAAATGATAAAATCACTGGGAAAAATAAAAAATCTGATTAAAATATGTCAATAAAATAAATTCTAAAGATATTGACACGAATAGTATGATTGTATACAATGATACGAGAACTGCAAATTGTATTTTTACTACGCAGAGTAAAAATAGCAAAATAATATTGCAGATGTCGAATGCCAGGGAAGAGAGGTATACCAATGAGAGATAGTGATGCATTTCAGAATCGTCCGGTCTCCATGAACCCGAAGAACAATCTTCTGGAGATCGAGGAGCATATGTACATACTGGATGATGTGGAGAAGCCGAACGTGTTCCGTAACATGTTCCCTTATTCCGAAATCCCCAAAATACCTTTTAATGATCGTATCGTGCCTCATAACATGCCGAAGGATATCTGGATCACAGATACCACTTTTAGAGATGGACAGCAGTCCAGGGCACCCTATACCACAGAGCAGATTGTGAAAATCTATGATTATCTGCATGAACTGGGCGGTCCCAATGGAATGATCCGTGCCAGCGAGTTCTTCCTGTACAGCAAAAAGGACAGAGATGCTGTCTACAAGTGCATGGAGAGGGGCTATAAGTTCCCCGAGGTTACCAGCTGGATCCGTGCCAGCAAGGAAGATTTTAAATTAGTAAAAGAGATCGGAATGAAAGAGACCGGTATTCTGGTAAGCTGTTCCGATTATCATATTTTCCTGAAGTTAAAAATGACCAGAAGACAGGCAATGGATCACTATTTAAGTGTTATCCGTGACTGCCTGGAGGAGGGCATAAGCCCCAGATGTCATCTGGAGGATATCACCAGAGCGGATATCTACGGCTATGTGGTTCCTTTCTGTCTGGAACTGATGAAACTGATGAAGGAGTATCAGATTCCCATCAAGGTTCGTGCCTGCGATACCATGGGTTACGGTGTCAACTATCCCGGTGCCGTTATTCCCCGTAGTGTACAGGGTATCATTTATGCGATCCATACCCATGCAGGTGTGCCTCATGAGTTGATTGAGTGGCATGGTCACAACGACTTTTACAAGGCAGTGTCCAACTCCACCACAGCATGGCTGTACGGTTGTTCCGGTGTTAACACTTCCCTGTTTGGTATCGGTGAGCGTACCGGTAATACACCGTTAGAGGCAATGGTATTTGAGTATGCACAGTTAAAGGGCGACTTAAACGGCATGAATACCTGTGTCATCACAGAACTGGCAGAGTACTATGAGAAAGAGATCGGTTATCAGATTCCTCCCAGAACCCCGTTTGTCGGCAAGAACTTCAACGTAACCAGAGCCGGTATTCATGCGGATGGTCTGCTGAAGAACGAGGAAATCTACAATATCTTCGATACCGAGAAATTCCTGAATCGTCCGGTACTGTGTGCTATTTCCAATACCTCCGGTCTGGCAGGTATCGCACACTGGCTGAACACCTACTACAAGTTAAAGGGAGACAAGCAGGTACAGAAGACTTCTGAGCTGGTAGCAGAGATCAAAAAATGGGTGGACGAAGAGTATGCCGGCGGTCGTGTCACCGTACTTACGGATGAAGAGATCGTGGCATGTGTCAACCGGATTTGTTTGGAGAAGAATCTGAAGATCGGCGAGTAAGCATAGAAAGAGTATGACAACGGTAACAGCGTTGTCTGGAATCGAGGATTATAGTGAGTAAGTATGATGTAAAGCAGGAAGTAACGGACAAGTTCTCCCTGCGGGGACGGGTATTTCACAAGCTGAGAGAGGACATCTTAAGCGGAAAATATCAGGAACATGAGGAGTTGAAGGAAGTGGCAATCGGCGAGGAGATGGGCGTCAGCAGAACCCCCGTCAGAGAGGCGTTCCGTCAGCTGGAGCTGGAGGGACTGATCCAGATCATCCCGAATAAGGGTGCCTATGTCACCGGCATTACCCAGAAGGATGTAAAGGATATTTACATGATCCGTTCTCTGCTGGAAGGACTGTGTGCACGCTGGGCTACAGAACATATCACCAAGGAACAGCTGGAAGAGATGGAAGAGAATGTCTACCTGTCCAAGTTCCATGCACAGAAGGGGCATCTGGAACAGCTGGCGGAGTTAGATAACCGTTTCCATGATATTCTGTACGAAGCCTGTGACAGCAAGATGCTGGAGCATCAGCTGAAAGATTTCCATCAATATGTTCTCCGTGTCCGTAAAAAGACACTGGCGAGCGCCAACCGTGGTCCCAAATCCAACGAGGAGCATGAGCAGATCATGGAGGCAATTAAGGCGGGCAACGCCGACCTGGCGGAGCAGCTGGCACACCAGCATATGATCAATGCCTATGAGAACATGGTGAAGAACGGTCTGAACGAAGCTTATGCGCAGCAGTCTGACAGTCAGGAATAAGTTGCCTGTTAGAAAGAATTACGTTAAAATAAAATAGAACGAAAATAAATACCGGAAAGGAAATCGTTATGGAAAAGATCAAAATGACAACCCCTCTCGTAGAGATGGACGGAGATGAAATGACCAGAATCCTCTGGCAAATGATCAAGGATGAGCTGTTACTGCCTTATATCGATCTGAAGACAGAGTACTATGATCTGGGACTGGAGCATCGTAATGAGACAGATGACCAGGTAACTGTGGATTCTGCTAACGCTACCTTAAAATACGGTGTAGCCGTAAAATGTGCGACCATTACTCCCAACGCTGCCAGAATGACAGAGTACAACCTGAAGGAAATGTGGAAGAGCCCCAACGGAACCATCCGTGCGATCTTAGACGGTACCGTATTCCGTGCACCGATCCTGGTAAAGGGCATCGTTCCTTATGTAAAGAACTGGACCAAGCCCATTACCATTGCCCGTCATGCTTACGGTGATGTCTATAAAAATACAGAGATCAAGGTACCCGAACCCGGTAAGGCAGAGCTGGTATTCACCGCTGCAGACGGCACCGAGACCCGTGAACTGATCCATAATTTCGATGGAGCCGGTATCATTCAGGGTATCCACAATACCAATAAATCCATCGAGAGCTTTGCAAGAGCATGCTTCAGCTATGCGGTAGATACGAAGCAGGATCTGTGGTTCTCTACCAAGGACACCATTTCCAAAAAATACGATCATACCTTCAAGGATATTTTCCAGGAGATCTATGATAATGAGTACAAGGCTAAATTCGAAGAACTGGGCATCGAATATTTCTATACCCTGATCGATGATGCCGTAGCCCGTGTCATACGTTCCGAAGGTGGATTTATCTGGGCATGTAAGAACTACGACGGCGATGTAATGTCCGATATGGTAGCTACCGCTTACGGCGATCTGTCCATGATGACCTCTGTACTGGTATCTCCCAGCGGTGTCTATGAGTACGAGGCTGCTCACGGAACCGTACAGCGTCATTACTACAAGCACTTAAAGGGCGAAGAGACCTCCACCAACTCCACCGCTACCATCTACGCATGGACCGGAGCTCTCAGAAAGCGCGGCGAGCTGGATCAGATCCACGAACTATGCAACTTCGCAGACAAGCTGGAGCAGGCATGCATCAAGACCATTGAGGATGGCAAGATGACCAAGAGCCTGTCCCTGATCTCCACCTGTGAGCATCCCGTGATTCTCAACAGCCTGGACTTCATCAAGGCGATCAGAGAGACCCTGGACAGCCTGCTGTAAAAATAAAATGGAAGAAACGGATGTTTCCCTGTAGGAATGGGTGGCATCCGTTTTTGGTTTAAACTTAAAGATTTTGCCGGGGGGATTACAGAAGTGAATGATAGGACGGATTTAGAATACTTAAGAGAAAATATAATGGGTATGGAAGAATTCTTGTGTAAATTATTAAAAAGGGAGATAGAATGTCCCATTTTTCCAGATGATTTTATCTTAGAGAGTAATAACTATTTGAAATATACATATCAAGCCCTGATTAATGTGGGGAGAGTGAATACTGAGAATAGGAAGTTACGCTTTCGTAACTTTCCAATTATTCTGCCAGCTCTTCCCACTGTTCATATAATTTTTCCAACTGCTCCCGGCAGGCAGCCTGCTCTTTGGACAGTTCCTGCAATTTTGCTACCTGAGTGCCAATGGCGGGATCGGACATTTCGGTGTCGATCTCGGAGATGCGGGCTTCCAGTTCGGCAATCTTTTCC
>CAVGMD010000002.1:39570-68700 GCA_963630275.1 Bacteroidaceae bacterium
CATTCTGGCGTTTGCGAAGACGGGCCTGTTCTTCTTTCTGGGCTTTCCAGTCCAGCTTGACGTCGGATTCTGCAGTCTTAGCGGCAGCTGCGTTATCCGCATCCGCATTCTGCGAAGCGTTTGTCTCAATGGCAGCCATCACCGTATCATGCTTTTCCAGATAATAGTCATAGTTTCCAACATAATTGACGAACTGTCCTTCTGTCAGATCCAGGATTCTGTGAGCGGTACGGTTGATAAAGTAACGGTCGTGGGAGACATATAATATAGTCCCTTCGTAACCGTTCAAAGCATCCTCCAGAATTTCCTTCGACATGATATCCAGATGGTTCGTCGGCTCATCCAGGATCAGGAAGTTTGCGTTGGAGAGTACCAGCTTGGCGAGAGACACACGTCCGCGCTCACCACCGCTCAGATCACTGATGCGCTTGAAGACATCCTCTCCGGTGAACAGGAATGCTGCCAGCACATTGCGGATCTGGGTATTGTTCAGGTAGGGATAATCGTCCGAGATTTCTTCGAACAACGTCTTTTCGCTGTGCAGTACATGATGCTCCTGATCATAATAACCGATCTCCACATTGGAGCCTAAACGGAAGGTACCCTGATCCGCAGGAACGAGACCGTTTAAGATCTTAAGCAAAGTGGTCTTGCCACTGCCGTTATCACCGATAATTGCCACATGCTCGCCACGTTTGATCTCGAAATTGACATCCGTAAAAAGTTTATGGGAATCAAAGCTTTTTGCCAGATGCTCCACGGTCAGTACATCATTGCCACTTAAGATCCGGGGCGTCAGAGTCAGCTTCATATCCGTGCGGACTTCCGAGGGCTTTTCGATGACTTCGATCTTGTCCAGCATTTTCTCACGGCTTTCCGCACGTTTGATGGACTTTTCCCGGTTAAAGGACTTTAATTTTTCAATGACCTCTTCCTGATGCTTGATCTCGCGTTGCTGGTTCATATAGGCATTCCAGGCAGCGACGCGCAGCTGTTCCTTTTTCATGGCATAATCGGAATAATTGCCGATAAAGGTCGTAGCCTTGGACTGGTCGATTTCGATGACTTTTCCGGCGATCCGGTCCAGGAAATACCGGTCGTGGGAGACGATGAGAACGGCTCCCTTGTAATTGAGCAGATAGGTTTCCAGCCAGGCGATGGAGTTCATATCCAAATGATTTGTCGGCTCGTCCAGGATGATCAGATCCGGATTCTGTAATAGAAGCCGTCCCAATGCCACACGGGTCTTCTGACCACCGGAGAGAGTAGCTACCGGCTTGGAAAATTCGTCCTCGGTAAAGCCCAGTCCCTTTAACACGCCGACCAGCTCACTGCGGTAGATATAACCGCCGCCGGTCTCGAAAGCGTGGGTGAGAGAGGTGTACTGCTTCATAAGGTCTTCCAGAGCATCCCCTTCGACATGCTTCATATTGTTTTCACATTCCCGGATCTTTTCCTCCAGACGCAGAAGATCCGCCTTGACGGACAACAGTTCTTCGTAAATCGTATGAGAGGTGTCCACGGTGCTGTTCTGGGCAAGGTATCCTAAGGTCTTGTCCTTCGCCAGAACCACCTGACCGTCATCGGGAGTCATTTCGCCTACGATGATACGAAGCAAAGTTGTTTTCCCAGCACCGTTGATGCCGACAATAGCGGCTTTTTCATGATCTTCTATATGAAAAGAAACATTTTTTAACACCTGATTTTCTACAAATGCTTTTGAAATATTCTGACAAGATAATATCATAGTAATAAGTATCCTTTACATGTTTACATTAAATTTTATTGTATCGAAAAGAAGAAAACCTGTCAATTCATTGACAAGTTTTTAACATATGGTGTATACTTAAGGAAAATCGGAGGTGGAAGCTTTGGAAGCAAAAGAAATTTCACAGGCTGTGATCGGCAGACTGCCCAGATACTTTCGATATTTGGGGGAATTAAAAGATGAAGGTGTAGAACGTATCTCTTCGCAGGAACTTTCCGGACTGATGAAAGTGACTGCATCCCAGATACGTCAGGATTTTAATAATTTCGGCGGCTTCGGTCAGCAGGGTTACGGATATAATGTAGAATATCTGTACCGTGAGATCGGCAAGATCTTAGGACTGGATAAGCAGCATAACTTCGTTATTATCGGAGCCGGTAACCTGGGCAGAGCCCTGGGTAATTATATGAATTTCGAACGCCGTGGATTTATCTTCAAGGGGATGTTCGATGCGAACCCGGAACTGGTAGGGAAGGATGTCCGTGGCGTGAAGGTCATGCCCATGGAGCAGCTGGAATCCTTTATCCGGGAGAATGACATTGATATTGCAGTGCTGACTATCCCTAAGACCAGCGCCGTAGAAGTGGCTGACAAGCTGGTGGCGAACGGGATCCGTGCTATCTGGAACTTCGCTCATGTGGATCTGAATGTTCCGGAGGGAATTCAGGTAGAGAATGTACATCTGTCAGACAGTTTAATGAAACTTTCGTATAATATTAACCGTTATAGTTCGGACGCAAAGTAAGGCATAAAAGGGAGTGATATTATGGGCAACGATAACGCAGGAGAAAATGCGAGGAACCGGCAGGAAGCTTTTAAAAGTGCACTTGTGGGGAAACGTCTGCCCGTACTCACTCTGGATAATAAGTGGTACAAACTGTTGAATAAGACAGGCTCCGTTCCGTTAAAGGAGACAGAGGATGCTCTGAATCAGCTGTTGAAGAGACAGGGAAAGCTTAATACGGAGTCGAAGGACATCCGTAATCTGAAAAAGAAGCTGATGAAAGAGATCGTTCCCATGGTAGACGAAGCGGAACAGCAGGGAGAGAACAGCAAGCTGAACAAACAGATCGAAGAACATAAGCGGCTGATCGAGGAGTGCAATGAGAAGCTGGAAGCTTATGAGGATGAACTGAAGGACATTCCCCGGGAGATCGAAAGATTAAATCTTCAGCTTATGATGTTTACTATGGAGTGCTGCTATGATATTATGAAGGATAATGACAAACAGATCAATGAGACTGCGGAGTGGGTTAATGCGATCCGCATTGAACTGAAAAAACGTCTGATCGAGAAACAGCAGATGGAACAGCAGAATCAGGAAATCTACAACTATATGCATGACATCTTTGGTGCAGAGGTGGTCAATCTGTTTGACATGAAATATAATCCGGAGCAAAAATAGTATGAAATATCTGGTAACTGCACAGGAAATGAAGCAATACGATAAGAATACCATAGAGTACCTCGGCATACCGGGGCCGGTTCTGATGGAGAGAGCGGCTCTGGCAGCGGAGGATTTTATAAAAGAGCGCTTTGATGCCGTGAAAGAACGGACGAAAGTGCTCATTTTTGCTGGTATGGGGAACAACGGCGGCGACGGTCTGGCGCTGGCAAGACTCCTGGCAGCGGATGGATATACGGTTTCGGTAAAATGCGTGGGTGACCCGGAGAAAGCCACCGGGCAGTGGAAGGCGCAGTGGCAGACACTGCAACATTTTCCGGTGAAGACAGACAGTAATACGCAGGCAGCTGAATATAATGTGATTGTAGATGCCCTGTTTGGCGTGGGGTTAAGCCGCCCGGTAGAGGGAATCTACGCGGAAGCCGTGGATGAGATGAATGCGGCAAAAGGTTTTAAACTGGCACTGGATGTACCCAGCGGCATCTGTTCGGACAGCGGCAGAGTGCTGGGCTGTGCTTTCCGGGCAGATGCCACGATCACGTTCGGCTTCTGCAAGCGGGGACTTATGATGTATCCCGGAGTGGAATATGCCGGAGAGGTCCGGACTGCTAATGTTGGGATCGGTCCGGAGAGCTTTCTGGGACAGGAGCCGGAGATGTACACCTATGAAAACGGCTCTGTACAGCTCACCAGGAGAAGTGCCGCAGGGAACAAGGGCACCTTCGGTAAGGCACTGCTTGTCGCCGGAAGCAACGGTATGGCGGGGGCTGCAATCCTGGCAGCGAGAGCAGCTTATCGTACCGGAGCCGGTATGGTGAAGGTCATCACCGCGGAAGAGAACAGGCAGATCATACAGCAGGGGATCCCGGAAGCACTGTACGGCTCCTGCAGACAGCTGGCGGAGAGTCTGGACTGGGCAGATGTCATTGCCATCGGTCCCGGCATCGGCAGGGAAGAGCAGGCAATGCAATGCCTGAAGACCGTGGTGGAGAGAAGCAGGAAACCATTGGTGCTGGATGCGGATGCTCTGAACCTGCTGGCAGAAGATGTCGGTAAGGCGCTGGCAGAAAAATTACGCGCCCAGGGAGCGGAAGGCAGAGTGATCCTTTTGACACCTCACGTGGGGGAATTGTCCAGACTGCTTCAGAGGACGATCCCGGAGTGCAAGGAAGACCTTCCAACATGTGCGAAAATACTGGCAGAACGTTTTCATGCCATAGCAGTTGCCAAGGATGCGAGAACTGTGGTATGTAAGGAACAGGGAGTCTGCTATCTGAATACCACAGGCAACAGCGGAATGGCTACGGCGGGCAGCGGAGATGTGCTGACCGGTGTGATCCTGGGACTGTTAGCCCAGGGGGCAGAAGCCATGGATGCAGCAGCTTACGGCGTATATCTGCATGGAATGGCAGGAGACCTGGCGGCTAAGCTTCATACCGAATACGGTGTGATGGCGGGAGATATCGCCGACTGTCTGATGAAAAATCAAAATAAGAAAGCGTGAAAATATGACGAGAGAACTGCAGGAAAAATTAGAGTCCTATCAACGGGTATGGGCGGAAGTGGATCTGGATGCCATCTGGGAAAATATGGTCCATATGAAAGAAAACATTGCGGAGAATACAAAAATACTGGCAGTTATTAAGACCGACGGCTACGGCCACGGCGGAGTACCTATTGCTAAAATGTTGGAACAGCTGGATTTTATGTTCGGTTATGCAGCAGCGACTTACGAGGAGGCGCATGTCCTCAGGGAAGCGGGCGTGAAGAAACCGATCCTGATCCTTGGTTATACGTTCCCTTATTGTTATGAAGAACTGGTCCGGGAGGAGATCCGTCCGGCAGTCTACCGCAGGGATACGGTAGAAGAACTGGTTGCAGCGGCTGCAAAGGTCGGACAGAAGGCGAAGGTCCATATCAAAGTGGACACCGGAATGGGAAGAATCGGTATCACTCCGGATGACGAAGGACTGAAATTTGTAAAATTCGTTATGGAACATCCGGAACTGGAGGTGGAGGGTATTTTTACCCATTTTGCCAAATCCGATGAAGCGGATAAGACTTCTGCGAACCACCAGCTGGAACTTTTTCAGAATTTTATCGACAGAATACAGACAGAACTGGGACTGACAATTCCTATCAAGCACTGCTCCAATAGTGCGGCAATCTTAGAGATGCCCCAGGCGAATATGGATATGGTTCGTGCGGGAATCACTACTTACGGTCTGTATCCTTCCGAAGAAGTGAGCAAAGACGTTGTACCCCTGCGGGCAGCCATGTCTCTTTACAGCCATATTGTTTACTGTAAGACGATCCATGCGGGACAGAGTGTCAGCTACGGAGGACTTTTTACCGCAACGAAAGACACCAGAGTAGCCACGATCCCCGTAGGATACGGAGACGGCTATCCCAGAAGCCTGTCGGGGAAGGGATATGTCCTGATCCATGGGAAAAAGGCACCGATCCTCGGAAGAGTCTGTATGGATCAGTTCATGGTGGATATTTCGGAGATCCCCGGAGCTATGGAGGGTGACAAGGTGACGCTCCTGGGTGCGGACGGTACAGAGCGGATCACCGCGGAAGAGCTGGGAGAACTCTCCGGCAGATTTAATTATGAATTTGTCTGTGCACTGGGCAAGCGAATCCCCAGAGTCTACAGACGAAACGGTGAGATCACAGAAGTAAAAGACTATTTTGAAAATTTCTGACGGATCAAAAGTGTTCGTATAACTCCGCAAGAATCGGCAATACTTATCCTAAATCGCTGATGTAAGGAGTAGAAATGAGAAGAGGAGATGTCTATTACGCGGATCTGCGGCCGGTGATCGGCTCGGAACAGGGCGGTATCAGACCGGTGCTCATCATCCAGAATGATGTGGGCAACAAACACAGTCCTACCGTGATCTGCGCTGCAATCACCTCAAAGATGAACAAGGCGAAGTTGCCTACACACATTGAATTAAACGCCCGTCTCTATGATATGGATAAGGATTCGGTAGTGCTTTTGGAACAACTGCGCACCATTGACAAGAAGAGATTAAAGGATAAAGTATGTCATCTCGACGGTGACATCATGCGGAGAGTGAACCGGGCGCTGAAGGTAAGTCTGGAACTGGATACATAGCCTGATACCCTGCGTATCCAGAGGAATATATAAAAGATATATAAAAGAATATATAAAATACGAAAGGATGAAATGAACGATGGATATCAGTGGGCCTGTGGCCATATTTCTCTTTTTCCTGCTGTTACTGGTAGATATGTTTTTCTACGGATTTGATGCTGCCATTGACAACCTCAATGAAAAAGAGATCTTACATAAAGCAGAGGAAGAAAAGGATCGCCGGTCGGTACGGCTTTCTGAGATGGTCAGCCGTCCGGGGATCTATATCAATACGGTACAGTTGGTCATTACACTGATCAATATTTTAATGGGTGCCTTTTACCTGAACATCTGGCTGCAGACGATCGACAAGGGACTGCATGTGATCAACGTCGGCGGTCTGTCACTGCAGAATGTTCCCACGGGAGTGATCTCCGGGTTCGCAACGGTATTGTCTTTTGTTGCCATGATTTATATTCTGCTGACTTTCGGTGTACTGATCCCGAGAAAAATGGCATCTAAGAAACCGGAAAAGTGGGCATATGCCTGCATTGACCCGATTTATGTGATCACGAGACTGTTATCTCCCCTGACGGGGCTGGTGAATCTGACAGCCAAGGGAATCCTGTTCCTCTTCGGTGTCCGTAACAATGCGGATGAGAATGATGTAACAGAGGAAGAGATCATCAACATGGTACAGGAAGGTCATGAGCAGGGCGTCATCCAGGCAAGTGAAGCGGAGATGATCTCCAACATTTTTGAATACGGAGACAAAGAAGCCCAGGATATCATGACACACCGCGGAAGCATCGTGGCAATCGACGGCGAGACGAAGTTAAAAGATGCCATTGCTTCCATGCTGGAGGGCAAGAACAGCCGCTATCCGGTCTATGAAGAGAATATTGACCATATCATCGGTATCTTACATCTGAAGGATGCCATGCGGTTCCACATCAGCGATGACAAGCTGGATGTGCCCATTGCGAAGCTGGACGGGCTGCTCAGAGAGCCTTATTTTGTGCCCCAGACAAAAAATATTGATGAACTGTTCAAAGAGATGCAGTCCCAAAAACTGCAGATGGTCATTGTCGTAGACGAATACGGTCAGACCGACGGACTGATCGCCATGGAGGATATCCTGGAGGAGATCGTCGGCAATATCATGGACGAATACGATGAAGACCAGGAGTACATCAAGAACCGCGGTAAGGGTGAATATGTCATGGAGGGAAAGACCCCACTGGAAGAAGTGGAAGAACTGTTAGGGATTACCTTTGATGAGGAAGAATTCGAGACACTGAACGGCTTTCTGATCTTCAGACTGGACCGAATTCCGGAGCCGGATGAACAGTTCGATGTAGACTATAAGGGATATAATTTCAAGATCCTTTCTGTGGTCAAAAAAATGATCGGAAGCGTCCTCGTCAGAAAGCTTCCGGAAGAAAAAACTCAGGAGAGTACGAAAGACGGACAAACAGTGCTTGAAGAAAAACAAAAATAATGCTATGATAAAAAGAGCGTTATTGCGCAGGCGTTGCGCATACAAAGAGAAAGAAACTTTAAGTTCAAAGGAGTAACAAAGATGTCAGGACATTCTAAATTTGCTAATATTAAGCATAAAAAAGAGAAAAACGATGCAGCAAAGGGTAAAATCTTTACCATTATCGGACGTGAAATTGCAGTCGCTGTAAAAGAGGGCGGCCCCGATCCTGCCAACAACTTTAAGCTGGCAACCGTTATCGCCAAGGCGAAGGCCAACAACATGCCCAACGATACCATCGAGCGTGGTATTAAAAAAGCAGCCGGTGATGTAGGCAATGTAAACTACAAGTATGTGACTTACGAAGGATACGGCCCCAACGGTATCGCCATCATCGTAGATGCACTTACCGACAATACCAACCGTACCGCTGCCAATGTAAGAAGCGCATTCACCAAGGGACAGGGTAATGTAGGTACTCCCGGATGCGTATCCTTTATGTTCGATAAAAAGGGCCAGATCATCGTGGACAAGGAAGAGTGTGATATGGAAGCGGATGATCTGATGATGACAGCATTGGATGCAGGCGCAGAAGATTTCTCCGAAGAGGATGACAGCTTCGAGATCCTGACCGATCCCGATAATTTCGAAGAGGTACGTAAAGCGCTGGAGGATGCGGGAATCCCCATGATCAGTGCGGAAGTTACCATGATTCCTCAGAATTATGTAACTCTGACCGATGAGACTGCTGTGAAGAATCTCCAGAGAACACTGGATCTGTTAGAAGACGATGATGACGTTCAGGCAGTATATCACAACTGGGACGAATAAATCGAAAGGGTAGGGGTAGCAGCATGGAGAAACTTGCTATTGTAGTTCCTTGTTATAATGAAGAAGAGGTATTGAAGATTGCTTCCGAAGCACTGAGGGGTGTGCTGGATGATCTGATCCACAAGGGGAAGATTGCGGAAGACAGTTTTATTCTGTTTGTAAATGATGGCAGTAAGGATCGCACCTGGGAACTGATCGAAGAAGAACATCAGGCGCATCCGGTACAGGTATGCGGCGTGAAACTGGCAGGTAATGTGGGACATCAGTTCGCATTGACTGCCGGACTGATCACAGCAATGGATCTGTCCGATGTGACAGTTTCCATCGATGCGGATTTACAGGATGATGTGGCTGTGATCGAAGAGATGATCGATAAGTTCCATAACGGCTGTGACATCGTATACGGTGTCCGCAAGGAACGTAAGACCGACACCTTCTTCAAACGTACCACCGCACAGGGCTTCTATAAGGTTATGGAGATGATGGGTGTTAAGACGGTTTACAATCATGCGGATTTCCGACTGATGTCCAAGCGTGCGGTAGAACAATTCTCCAAATACCAGGAGACGAACCTGTTCTTAAGAGGTATGATGCCTCTGATCGGATACCAGACCGACTGCGTTTACTATGACCGTAAGGAAAGAGTGGCTGGAGAGTCCAAGTATCCGCTGAAGAAAATGCTGGCACTGGCATTTAACGGAATCTCTTCTTTCAGCGTGAAACCGATCAGCATGATTCTGGGAGCCGGTATGATCATTGTGTTTTTAAGCATTCTGGCTGCTATTTATGCACTGATCTCTTATTGTACCGGACATGTGGTACCGGGCTGGACTTCCCTGATCCTGTCCATTTGGTTCTTAGGCGGTATTCAGCTGATGGCCATCGGACTGGTGGGTCAGTATATCGGCAAGATCTACATTGAGGTAAAACATCGTCCCAGATATAACATCGAAAAGGTACTGAAATAATGAATTATAAAAAAGGCATTTTAAGTGTTGTATTGTGGTTCATTTATGCAATTATAGCGGGAACCGGACTGGTAGGCACGACAATGGTCATGCTTCTGCCGGAGGGCGGTTCCCGCCCGATCGGCCTTGTTATCGCAGGCGTATGGCTTGCGGTGACAGGGCTGGTTGTTTTTCTGTTACATAGATTCCTGCGGGCAAAATGGTCACAAAAATGGGCACAGAGCGATGAAAGCTCCGGACAGGTAAAACTGATCATCGAAGGTTTGATTGCGGTAGCTCTGATCGCTGTGGGAATTGCGCTTCGTGTAAGAGAAATTATGCTGTATGATATTTCAGGGGAGGGTGGTAACATCTGGTTCGACGCGGTAAAGGTCACAGAGACCACGCGGATTCCCCAAGTGGTACACGGTGCGGTATATTTTTATCTGCAGGTACTGCACGGCCTGTTGGTATTTTTGGGTAATAAAATGACGGCGGCACTGGTACTGCAGCTGGTATTACAGATCCTGACCGGAATCTTTTTATATTTTGCGGTAAGGAAACTGACCGGTACGGTGGCTGCAGTGGTAGCTCTTGGATACTGGATGCTGTGTCCGGTTCTGTCGGGAACGGTGATTTTGGGACCGGAACCTTTATACCAGTTGTTATGGATGATCGGTTTGTGCGTATGCGTGGAAGCACTGGATAGTTTCAGACAACAGGGAGACACCCCCAGTATCCGTTCTGTGGGTGGATTTTTCTTAAGCGGTATCGTCATAGGAATTCTTACTTACTTGGATGTGACGGGACTGCTCTTACTGCTTGTAGTGTTTTCCGTACTTTTCCTGGAGACAAAGCAGCCGATAAAAGTGATGCGTAGAATCGGTGCCGGAGCGTTAGGGCTATTCGGCGCTGCGGTGGCTTTTTTTTCCTGTATCGCTCTTGATGCTGTGGGCAGTGGGAAACAGATGGAGAATGTGCTTCTGGCATGGTGGAAAGTCTTTTCCCCGGGGAAATTCACATGGATCGCCCTCTATGAACAACCGGCAGTTCACACGGTTGATTATAAGGTGGTATATGTCATTATGGTTACGATCCTTGCAACCGGCGTATTCAGTTACTGGTGCAGGAGAGAACGCGAAAGACAGTCTGTGTGGCTTGCCCTGGTGCTGACACTCGGAATCTTAAGTGGCTGCGGAATATTAAGTGAAGATATGCCGGGACTGACGCTTCTGTATCTGTTACTGGCAGTGGCTGTCGGTGCAGGAGTACAGGCGATTCTGCCGTACGAAATGGAATCACTGCGGGATGTCAGATGGGTGATGTCTGAGACCGTTGAGGCGGTTCCTATGGAAACATCACCGAAAAAACGCAGATTGAAAGTACGGGATCTGGAGACCGAAGAGCTGCCGGAGGAGACCTCTACAGTACAGCTTATTGAAAATCCTCTGCCGGTACCGAAGAAACATGTACCGAAAGTGCTGGATTATAAGCTTGGCGATGATGTCGGCGATTATGATTATCCGGTAGCGGATGATGACGATTTTGATCATTAAAATAATAAAAACAGGACATACTAAAAGACGATACTAAGGTAAGATGCCTTTGTGTCGTCTTTTTTGTTTTTTATATTTCAGAAATCATAAATCATCGAAACAGGGAGGGTACAGACCGTGCAGAATCAGAAAGCAAACGATCAGAACAGGAACGAAGCACCGAAGACCGAAGCGGAAGAGCACAGAGATGAACGAATCGAAAAAACTGGGCAGCTGACATTGTCGAATGAAATTTCCGGGAAAAAGATCCATCTGCTGACCATCATGGGTGAGATCGAGGGGCATGACAATCTCTCGGGGAATTCCAAGACCACAAAATACGAACACATTCTGCCGCAGCTGGCAGCCATCGAAGACAGTGAGGAAATCGGAGGCGTTCTGGTATTGCTGAATACCATGGGCGGGGATGTGGAAGCGGGACTGGCTATTGCGGAGATGTTAGCTTCCTTAAGCAAACCTACGGTATCCCTGGTGCTGGGCGGCAGTCATTCCATCGGCGTGCCCATTGCAGTGAGCTGTAAATATTCGTTTATTGTACCTACTGGGACTATGGTGATCCATCCGGTACGGATGAACGGAATGGTGATCGGTGTGCCCCAGACGTTTGAGTATTTTAAGCTGATCCAGGACAGAATCACGGGATTTGTATGCAGACACTGTAAGATCAGCAGGCAGAAACTGGAAGATCTTATGATGGAGACCGGATTCCTCACCAAAGATGTTGGAAGTATCCTGGTGGGGGAAGAAGCGGTAAAACACGGTATTATCGATGAAGTAGGCGGTATCGACCGGGCAATCGGCAGACTCCGGGAGATGATCGGGGGCAACAGAAAAAAGGATGACAAGGCAGTGGAAAAATGATATACTTCTAATTATGACTAAAATGAAGTTAGGGGTATGATGACATGGCATCTTCATCAGGCAAAAGAACATCATCTTCCGGCAGGACAAGAAAGAGCACGACGAGCAGCCGCAGCAGGCAGGCACAGACACAGAGATCTGCACAGGACAGTGAACTTTTTCACGAGATTGGTCTGATCGTCCTGTTTGTGGCGATGGTGATATTATTTTGTTGTAATTTTGGTATTATCGGTCCGGTTGGCAATGCAATCAGCGGGGTCTTATTCGGCATCTTCGGATTCACTGCGTATATAGCACCCATCGTAATATTTCTGGCGGTGGCTTTCTGGTTCGCCAATGAGGGGAACACTACCGCTGTGCGGAAAATGATTGCCGGCGCTGTATTGTTTCTCATGATTGGCGTGGTATGCGATCTGATTGTGAAAACTGCCGGTTCCATGGAACAGTACGATATTAAGCTGTTATACACGAACTGTAGCACCGGTAAAAAGGGGGGCGGTATTCTGGCAGGCAGCATCTGTTATCTGCTGTTGCATTATCTGGAGACCGTAGGAACGGTGCTGGTAGTGCTTTTGTGCTCGGTGATCAGTCTGATCCTGGTAACGGAGCGTTCCTTCTTAAACAGCATGCGTAACGGCGGAGACCGGATCCGCGAACTGTCCAGAGAGGACGCAGTGCGCAGACGGGAGAACGCCGAGATCCGCAGACAGGAGCAGGAAGAGCGTACTTCCCAGAGAGAGGAAGCCCGCCGCATCCGCGAAGAGGAGCGTCGGATCCGTGAGGAAGAGCGAAGACTCCGCGCCGAGGAGAAAGAGAACGAACAGATTCTGAATGCCGTTCCCCGCAGAGAGAAGAAGGTGACCGGAGTCATGATGGATACCTCCTTGAAAAAGCAGGATACACAGCCTGCCGGCAGACGGGATGATATCCATGAGATCGTATACGAAGAGGATGCACAGGAAGCACCCGCTGTGGAAGAGACCCGTGTGACTTCCAGTGATTTTGATAAAATCAATGTGACGGATATACATCAGGTGACCATGCAGGAAGCAACAGACGATGCATCCTACGAAGATATTCCGGTAGAGGAAGTGACCAGTGCGGCTACGTTCAAAAAGCCTTTTGAGCGGAGAGAATCCTGGCAGGAGGAGGCAGCGCTTCTGACACCGCAGGCGGAAGCTATCCGGATCCATAAAGAGGACATTCCGGAACCCGCGGAGACACCTGCGGAATCCGCATGGTCGAACCGGGGAATGCAGCAGATGCAGCCGGAACCGGATGAGGTACCGGAATCTGTGACAGCGGCAAGGACAGGTACGGATACAAGACCCAGGATCACAGCACCGGAGCCCCCTAAGGGCAACTCCCTGGCGGACGACCAGATACATAAGGATATTGCAAAGGCAGCCAAGCAGCCTCCCGCAGAGTATCATATTCCTCCTTTGAGTCTGTTGCAGAAGGGAAAGGTGGCCTCCGGAGATTCTTCCAGAGAATTAAAAGAGACTGCCATGCGCTTACAGCAGACGCTGAATACTTTCGGAGTAAAGGTAACCATTACCGATATCAGCCAGGGTCCCAGCGTTACCCGGTATGAATTGCAGCCGGAACAGGGTGTGAAAGTATCCAAGATTGTAGGTCTGGCGGATGATATTAAGCTGAATCTGGCAGCAACGGATATTCGTATTGAGGCACCGATTCCCGGCAAGGCAGCTATCGGTATCGAAGTCCCGAACAAAGAAAATATGACCGTGGCACTCCGCGATCTGTTGGAGAGTAAAGAATTCCAGGAATTCAATTCCAACATCGCCTTTGCCGTAGGTAAGGATATTGCGGGCAAGACGGTGGTGGCGGATATTGCCAAGATGCCCCATATGCTGATCGCCGGAGCTACCGGTTCCGGTAAATCCGTATGTATCAATACCCTGATCATGAGTATTTTGTACAAGGCACATCCGGATGATGTAAAGCTGATCATGGTAGACCCGAAGGTCGTAGAACTGAGTGTGTATAACGGCATTCCTCATTTGCTGATTCCGGTAGTGACAGATCCCAAGAAGGCATCTGCGGCACTTCACTGGGGGGTCAGTGAGATGGAAGACCGTTACCGGAAGTTCGCGGATTATAACGTCCGTGATCTGAAGGGCTATAATAAAAAGATCGAGACCATGCCTGTTCCCGAGGGAGAGGAACGACCTAAGAAGATGCCGCAGATCGTCATTATCGTGGACGAGCTGGCGGATCTAATGATGGTATGCCCCGGCGAGGTGGAAGAATCCATCTGTCGTCTGGCACAGTTGGCGAGAGCGGCGGGTATCCATCTGATCATTGCTACCCAGCGGCCCAGTGTGGATGTCATCACCGGTCTGATCAAGGCAAACATGCCCAGCCGTGTGGCGTTCTCCGTATCCAGTGGTGTGGATTCCCGTACGATCCTCGACATGAACGGCGCAGAGAAGCTGCTCGGTAAGGGTGATATGCTGTTCTATCCCCAGGGCTATTCCAAACCGGCCCGTGTACAGGGTGCTTTCGTATCGGATAAGGAAGTGTCCGATGTGGTGGATTATCTGAAAAATCAGACCCTTGGCAATGTCTATAACAGCTATGCCGAGGATATTGAAGAGAAGATTAAAAATATCGGCTCTTCCGGCGGATCCTCGGGAAACGGATCCGGTGGCGGTAATGACAGAGACGAATATTTTGAGGAAGCTGCACGCTTTATTATTGATAAAGACAAAGCCAGCATCGGTATGCTGCAGCGTGTATTGAAGATCGGCTTTAACCGTGCCGCCAGAATCATGGATCAGTTGTGTGAATACGGCGTGGTCGGGGAAGAGGAAGGCACGAAACCCAGAAAGGTACTTATGAGTATGGAACAGTTTGAACAATTGTTGGAAGAAATCTGAAAAGTGGAACTGTCTGAATAAACGGAGGGAAAAACATGAAAACAGATATTGAAATCGCACAGGAAGCGGTAATGGAGCCTATTACCAAAGTAGCTGCAGGCATAGGAATCGACGCGGACGACCTGGAACTGTACGGAAAATACAAGGCAAAGCTTTCCGAGGAATTTTTAACGAAGATTCAGGACAGACCGAATGGTAAACTGATTCTGGTAACAGCCATCAACCCCACTCCCGCAGGAGAGGGCAAGACCACGACAACGGTCGGTCTGGGAGAAGCTTTCGGCAGAATGGGCAAACAGGCTGTCATTGCTCTCAGAGAGCCTTCTTTAGGTCCCTGCTTCGGTATCAAGGGAGGAGCTGCCGGCGGCGGTTACGCACAGGTAGTTCCCATGGATGAACTGAATCTGCACTTTACCGGTGATTTTCATGCCATCACCTCTGCCAACAATCTGCTGGCAGCTCTTTTGGACAATCATATCCAGCAGGGCAATGAACTGGGCATTGATACCAGACAGATCGTCTGGAAGCGCTGCGAAGATATGAATGACAGAGTCCTTCGTAATATCGTGGTAGGACTTGGTAACAAGACAGACGGCTTCGTCAGAGAGGATCACTTCGTCATCACCGTAGCCAGTGAGATCATGGCAATCCTGTGTCTGGCAGATGACATGAAGGATCTGAAGGAACGTCTTTCCAGGATCGTTGTAGCTTACAACTATCAGGGAGAACCGGTGACCGCAGGACAGTTAAAAGCAGTCGGCGCCATGGCAGCCCTGTTAAAGGATGCTATCAAACCAAACCTGATCCAGACCCTGGAGCATACTCCCGCACTGGTACACGGCGGACCTTTTGCCAATATTGCTCACGGATGTAACTCTGTCAGAGCTACCAAGGCAGCCATGAAGATGGCAGATTATTGCATCACGGAAGCCGGTTTTGGTGCCGATCTGGGTGCGGAGAAGTTCTTCGATATCAAGTGCCGTAAGGCTGGTCTTACTCCCGATGCGGTAGTACTGGTTGCTACCATCCGTGCTCTGAAATACAACGGTGGCGTGGCGAAAGCCGACCTGGGTGCGGAGAACCTGGAAGCACTGAAAAAAGGTATCGTGAACCTGGAGAAGCATATTGAGAATCTGCAGAAATACGGTGTGCCTGTAGTGGTTACCCTAAACTCCTTTATTACGGACAGCGAAGCAGAGACCGCTTATGTCAGAGAATTCTGTGAGACAAGAGGCTGTGAGTTTGCACTTTCCGAAGTATGGGAGAAGGGCGGTGAGGGCGGTATCGCTCTAGCGGAAAAAGTATTAAAAGCATTGGAAAAAGAGAATCATTTCCATGTATTATATGAGGATGATTTATCTCTTCAGAATAAGATAACCAAGATCGCCAGAGAGATCTACGGAGCAGACAGCGTGAACTTTGCGCCGGCGGCAGCAAAACAGTTAAAGCGCCTGACGGAGTTAGGTTTCGGAAATCTGCCGGTATGTATGGCGAAGAACCAGTATTCCCTGTCGGATGATCCCACACTGTTGGGAAGACCTTCCGGCTTTGAATTAAACGTAAGAGAGGCCTATGTATCTGCCGGTGCCGGCTTTGTTGTAGTGCTCACCGGTGCGGTCATGACTATGCCGGGACTGCCCAAGGCACCCGCTGCCTACAATATTGATGTGGATGACAGCGGTAAGATCACAGGATTGTTCTAGTAAGGAGGAAAAGTGTCCCATGGCACATTTAATAGATGGAAAGGTAATTTCCACACAAATTAAGGATGAAGTAAAAGAAAAGGTTGCAGCTTTAAAGGAGCAGGGCTGTGAAGTGACGCTTGCCGTGATTCAGGTGGGCGCGGATCCCGCATCCTCCGTATATGTCCGCAATAAGAAAAAGGCATGTGAATATGTGGGAATCCGTTCCCTGTCTTATGAACTTCCGGAGGAGACCACAGAGGAGAAACTGCTGGATCTGATCCGCGAGTTAAATGACAGAACGGATGTGAACGGTATTCTGGTGCAGTTACCGCTGCCCGGACATATTGACGAGGAAAAGGTACTGGATGCTATCTCCCCTTTAAAGGATGTGGATGGATTTCACCCGCAGAATGTCGGAGCACTCTGCATCGGTAAGCCCGGTTTCATATCCTGTACTCCTGCAGGCGTGATCCAGCTGTTAAAGCGTTCAGGGATCGAGATTGCAGGAAAAGAATGCGTTGTGATCGGCAGAAGCAATATCGTCGGCAAGCCCATGGCACTTTTGCTGCTTCGTGAGAATGGCACAGTAACAGTGGCTCACAGTAAGACAAAGGATCTGAAGGAAATTACAAAAAGAGCGGATATTTTAGTGGCTGCTGTGGGAAGACCCAAAATGATCACCGCAGAATATGTCAAAGAAGGTGCGGTTGTCATTGATGTGGGCATTCACCGCAACGAACAGAATAAATTATGCGGTGATGTGGACTTTGAAAGTGTTGAACCGGTATGCAGCGCCATTACGCCGGTCCCCGGAGGAGTAGGTCCCATGACCATAGCCATGCTTATGGATAACTGTCTGGAGTCCGTTGCTTTGCAGGCAGCAAGAGGATAATTGTATGAAGTGTCCGAATTGCGGGGCAGAGATGGAGGAAGGAAAGCTTTACTGCGAACATTGCGGGGAAGACATTCATATCGTACCTGATTTTGAACCGGAAATTGAATACAATATGGCACAGACGCTGAACGACATCGCCAAAGAGATGGCACCGGATACGGAACAGGAACAGGAAGAAACCGTGCAGGAGCCTACGGAGTCTCTGGACTGGGATGACATACCGGAGGAAAACCATACGGCACATCCGTTTCGTTGGAAATTTATCGTGCTTTTACTGGTGCTCACAGTGGTGGCAGTGGTATGCACGGGGGTCGGTATCTCTTATTCCCATTATCATTCCGCAGAATACCAGACGAAATGCGCAAGGAATTATGTGGCAGAGGGAGAATACGACCAGGCAGTTACCTGTTACAACCGGGCGCTGGAACTGGATCCCAATAATATTACGCTTAAATTCGAACTGGCGGATATCTATTTTCAGAAGAACAACAAGATGGAATATGAGTATCTGCTACGGGAGATCGTGACGGATGGAAAGGCAACTTCCGAACAGTTAGAGAGTGCCTACGGGAAAATGATCTGCTGCAGAATTGCGGGAATGTCAATATTATGAGCAAGTACCAGAGTTATATGGCGATGGAACCGGAATTCAGTTTGCAGGAGGGATATTACACCAGCATCCAGCCCTTGAAACTGACGACTTTCGGAACCGGTAAGATCTATTACACCATGGACGGTAGTGAGCCGGATGAGAACAGTTCTCTGTATACGGCACCGATTCTGTTAGAAAGCGGCGACTACTGTATCAAAGCGGTATACATCAATGAGAATGAGATCAGCAGCAAAGTGGTAACCAAAAATTATCACATCGAGATCAACCAGTTAAGTACACCGGATGTGACGGCAGTCAGCGGAGATTATGAATTCCCCATCAACATCGAAGTAACGGATGGTGAAGATGTCTACTATACCACGGACGGTACGGATCCGACACAGAATTCCACCGTATATGCGGGACCGATCCCCATGCCCCTTGGCAAATCCGTATTCCGTTTTATCCGGATCGCGGAAGGCCGTAAGAGCGAGATTGTGGAGAGAAGCTATAATCTGGTCATGAACACGGAGTTTACCCCGGAAGAAGCAGTGCAAACGATCGTGGAATACGCGCTGCAGAGCGGTAAAATACAGGACGAATCCGGCAGCTTTGATGAATCCGGTGCTGTGTATCTGTACCAGTATCAATATGTGACCAATATCAATAAAATCGATGATTTTTATGTGATTGCAGAGATCTACAGAGGAGCCGACGGCACAGTCACCAGAACAGGCAATCTGTTCGCGGTCAATGCCTATACCAGAGAGCTCTGGAAGCTGCAGACGGACGAAAGCGGCCGCCGTTATACGCTGGTGGCTGTTTCAGATATATAAATTCTATTAATCCTAACAGAAGGGACGGAAAAGAGAAATGTATAAGATCGTAAAAAAACAGGAGCTGACAACCAACATCTATCTGATGGAGGTAGAAGCAAACAGAGTGGCAAAGACCTGTGAACCCGGTCAGTTTGTCATCGTAAGAATGGACAGTGAGAGCGAGCGTATTCCTCTGACCATCTGTGATTACAACAGAGAAAAGGGAACCGTGACCATCGTGTTCCAGACGGTAGGTGCCGGTACGAAACTGATGGCACAACTTTCTGAAGGTGAGTACTTCCATGACTTCGTAGGACCTTTGGGATGCCCTTCCGAACTGGTGGAACAGCCGTTGGAAGAAGTGAAAGCCAAGAAGATCCTTTTCGTGGCAGGTGGTGTCGGTGCAGCTCCGGTCTATCCTCAGGTGAAATGGCTGCATGAACACGGAATTGCTGCCGATGTTATCGTGGGAAGCAAGACCAAGGATCTCCTGATCCTGGAAAAAGAAATGGAAGCTGTAGCAGGCAATCTCTATGTGACCACCGATGACGGATCCTACGGACGAAGCGGTATGGTAACCCAGACCATCAAGGATCTGGTAGCAGAAGGAAAAAAATACGATCTGTGCATTGCCATCGGTCCCATGATCATGATGAAATTCGTATGTCTCCTGACCAAAGAGCTGGAGATTCCCACTGTTGTCAGCCTGAATCCCATTATGGTAGACGGAACGGGAATGTGCGGTGCCTGTCGTGTAACGGTCGGCGGCAAGGTGAAATTCGCCTGCGTAGACGGTCCTGAGTTCGACGGACATGAGGTAAACTTTGATGAGGCAATGAGACGTCAGCAGATCTACAAGACCGCAGAGGGGCGTGCAATGTTAGCCCTGGAAGAGGGAGATACCCATCACGGCGGCTGCGGCAACTGCCAGTAGTTCTACTGCAACGTTTGAATACGATAAATCAGAAAGGCATGGTTAAATAAAATGGATGTATTAAAAAGAATTCCTGTCAGAGAGCAGGATGCAAAGGAACGTGCTACCAACTTCAAGGAGGTATGTCTCGGATATAACAAAGAGGAAGCAATGGAAGAGGCTTCCCGCTGCATTAACTGTAAAAACGCGCAGTGCGTAAAGGGCTGTCCCGTAGCCATCCAGATTCCCCAGTTCATTGAGCAGGTGAAGAACGGCAATATCGAAGAGGCTTATCGTATCATCAGCGAATCCAGCGCACTTCCCGCTGTCTGCGGCCGCGTATGCCCTCAGGAGAGCCAGTGTGAAGGAAAATGTATCCGCGGTTTCAAGGGGGATCCCATCTCCATCGGTAAGCTGGAGCGTTTCGTAGCTGACTGGGCAAGAGAAAACGGTATCAAACCCACTCCCGCAGCACAGAAGAACGGTAAAAAGGTAGCTGTCATCGGTTCCGGCCCGGCGGGGCTTACCTGTGCCGGAGATCTGGCAAAGATGGGCTATGATGTGACCATCTTCGAGGCACTGCATGAGGCCGGCGGCGTACTGGTATACGGCATTCCCGAATTCCGTCTCCCCAAGAGCGGCGTAGTGGCAAAAGAGATCGAGAACGTAAAATCTCTCGGAGTTCATATTGAGACCAACGTAGTCGTAGGTAAATCCGTGACCATCGACCAGCTGATGGATGAAGAAGGCTTCCAGGCTGTATTTATCGGTTCCGGTGCAGGACTTCCGAAGTTCATGGGTATCCCCGGTGAGAACGCCAACGGTGTATTCTCTGCCAATGAATACCTGACCAGAAGCAATCTGATGAAGGCATTTGATCCCGATTCCAGAACCCCTATCATGCACGGCAGGAAGGTGGCTGTAGTGGGCGGCGGTAATGTAGCTATGGATGCTGCAAGAACCGCACTGCGTCTGGGCGCTGAGGTACACATCGTATACCGCAGAAGCGAAGAGGAGCTTCCTGCCAGAGTGGAAGAAGTGCATCATGCAAAAGAGGAAGGCATCATTTTTGATCTGCTGACCAATCCTATCGAGATCCTGTCCGACGATAAGGGCTGGGTGACCGGTATGAAGTGCATCCGCATGGAACTGGGCGAGCCCGACGAAAGCGGCAGACGTCGTCCCGTGGAAGTACCCGGATCCGAATTCGTGATGGAGTTAGATACCGTGATTATGTCTTTAGGTACCTCCCCGAATCCTCTGATCTCTTCTACCACCAAGGGACTGGATACCAATAAGTGGAAGTGCATCATTGCGGATGAAAACAACGGCAAGACCACCAAGGAAGGTGTCTATGCCGGCGGAGATGCGGTAACCGGAGCAGCTACCGTAATTCTGGCAATGGGAGCAGGCAAGGCTGCTGCCAGGGGCATTGACGAATATCTGAGTGCAAAATAATTACCCATAATCCCCGGCAGGAGAAAAATCCCCTGCCGGGATTACGAGTCGTAAGGAGGGCGTTAGCATATGGCATGGTGTCCGAAATGTAAAAATGAATATCAGGAGGGAATCACTGTATGTCCCGACTGCGGAGAGACACTGGTAAGTGAGGAAGAACTGACGGACTGGACTTCTGTGCTGTTCGGTGAACAGGATGAGATGGAGAAGTTAAAAGACTTCCTTACATACAACGGCGTGGAAAAAAGTAAACTTGTCTATGATGAGACGGAGCAGGTCTATGAACTGTTTGTAGATGCGAAGGATGAGAAACAGGCGAAGACTATCGCCAGAGTATTCTTGGAGCAGCAGGAAAAGGAACGGAAGGAGAATGCCGCTGAGGAAGAAAAGCAAAATTCCGGGGAACTGCTGAGAGCTGCATCCACACAGGGGGGACTGACCTATATGAATAGCGGTGCCAAAGCAGAAGAAAACAGATCCTCCGCCTGGGTACTGTTGATCGTGGGTATTTTGGGAATGCTGGTGATGGTCCTCGGAATTACAGGGGTACTTCCCTTTAACATCGGGAACCCTTACATGTTCTACGGAGTTATGAGTGCAGTATTTATCCTCTTCATTGTTATGGGCGTGGTGTCCATGCGTAATGCAAAGCTTTTCGAGAAAAAGGCAGAGTCCGAGAACTCTCTGGTAGATACCTTGCTTAAGTGGAGCGAGGAAAACCTGACTGCGGAAAAAATCGATGCACAGATCGAAAATGCCGCAGATACTCCCGAAGAAGCCCTGTATTACAAGAGATTTGAAGTTATCCGCAGTCAGATGAACCATCAGTTCATGAATCTGGACCAGCAGATGTTGGAGAATCTTATTGACACGAAGATCTACGAACAGATTTTCCCGGATACTGACGGAGCAGAGGAAGAATGATCAAAATATCCATTGTATGTGTAGGGAAGATCAAGGAGAAATTTTTCCGGGATGCCATCGACGAATACAGCAAACGGCTGAGTCGTTACGCAAAGTTAACTATTATCGAAGTGGCAGATGAAATGACTCCGGACGGAGCAGGCGCTGCTCTGGAAGATCAGATCCGTGAAAAAGAGGGAGCCCGCATTCTTGCAAAGCTGCCCCAGGATGCTCTGATCGTGACACTGGAGATCACCGGCAAAAATTATTCTTCCGAAGAGTTTGCGGAGTGGATCGAGGACTGCAGTGTCCGTGGGAAAAGCCATATCTGTTTTGTCATCGGAGGATCCCTGGGATTGCACAAAAGTGTGTGTAAAAGGGCGGATCTGGCACTCAGCTTTTCCAAAATGACATTCCCGCACCAGCTGATGCGTGTGATCCTGTGCGAACAGATCTATCGTGCTTTCCGGATCATTCAGCATGAGCCTTACCATAAGTAAATTATTTTAAACAAAGTGACGAAAATATGACAAAAAAACAACGTACATTAGAAATCATAGAACGTCTGAAAAAAGAATACCCGGATGCCGGATGCACTCTGGATTACGATCAGGCCTGGAAACTGCTTGTCAGCGTCCGCCTGGCGGCTCAGTGTACCGATGCCCGGGTAAATATTGTGGTGGAGAAACTTTACGAGAAATTCCCGGATGTGAATGCCCTGGCTGATGCCCCGGTGGAAGAGATCGAGGCAATCGTAAAGCCCTGCGGCTTAGGGCACAGCAAGGCGAGAGATATCAACGCCTGCATGAAGATCCTGCGGGATAAATATCAGGGGAAAGTCCCGGATGATTTTGACGAACTGTTATCTCTGCCGGGTGTTGGCAGGAAAAGTGCGAATCTGGTCATGGGAGACGTCTTCGGTAAGCCTGCCATCGTGACGGACACCCACTGTATCCGCCTGGTGAACCGTATGGGACTGGTAGACGGCATCAAGGAGCCTGCCAAGGTGGAGAAGGAGCTGTGGAAAATTATTCCGCCGGAAGAAGGCAGTGATTTCTGCCACAGACTGGTATACCACGGCAGAGAGGTATGCACCGCCAGAACCCATCCCTATTGCGAGAAATGCTGTATCAGTGATATTTGTAAAAAAGTCGGTGTATAAGAGCGGGCGGTAATATTACCGCAGACAGGAGAAAGCCTATGAGAATGTATGACATCATCATGAAAAAGAGAAACGGCGGAGAGTTATCCCAAGAAGAGATTCACTTTTTTATCGAAGGCTACACGAAGGGAGAGATACCGGATTATCAGGTGTCCGCTCTGATGATGGCAATTTATTTTCAGAAGATGACGGAACGGGAGACTTACGAACTGACCATGGCCATGGCGCACAGTGGGGAGATGCTGGATCTGTCCGGTATCCACGGCTGCAAGGTAGACAAACACAGCACCGGCGGCGTGGGAGACAAGACTTCTCTTGCACTGACTCCCATGGTGGCCGCCTGCGGAATCCCTGTAGCCAAGATGAGCGGCAGAGGACTGGGCCACACCGGAGGAACCATTGACAAGTTAGAGAGCTTCTCCGGATTTACCACATCACTTACCGCAGAACGCTTTATTAAAAATGTCAATAAGATCGGCATTGCCATTATGGGACAGACCGCGGACCTGGCACCGGCGGATAAAAAGCTTTATGCCCTGCGGGATGTGACAGCCACTGTGGATAATATGTCCCTGATCGCCAGCTCCATCATGAGCAAGAAGCTGGCAGCCGGTGCAGATGCCATTGTGCTGGATGTCAAGACCGGAAGCGGCGCTTTTATGAAGAGTCAGAACGATGCATTTGCCCTGGCGGAAGAAATGGTCAAGATCGGTAAAAATGCCGGCAGAAAAACCATCGCCGTGATCTCGGATATGGATCAGCCTCTTGGGCGTGCTGTGGGAAATGCCCTGGAAGTAAAAGAAGCCATTGCCACTCTGCGGGGAGAAGGTCCGGAGGATTTCCGGGAACTCTGCATGGTACTGGGCAGTCAGATGCTGCTTGCCGGTGGTAAGGCGGAGAATGCCGAAGAGGCAAGAGGAATGCTTACAAAAGTCATCGAAGACGGCAGTGCCTTACGGAAACTGGAACAGTTTGTGGAAGCCCAGGGCGGTGATTCTGCGGCAGTAACGAACCCCGAACTCCTTCCGAAGGCATCCATGGTAGTGCCTGTCTGCGCGGACAGAGACGGTTTCGTGGGAAGAATCGCCTGCGAGGACATCGGTATCTGTTCCCTGCTGTTGGGCGGCGGAAGAGAGACCAAGGAAAGTACGATCGACCTGTCGGTAGGCATCGTCTTAGAGAAGAAAAAGGGAGATGCTGTGAAAAAAGGCGAGGTTCTCGGGTATCTTCATGCCAATGACGAACAACGTCTGGAAGCGGCAAAGGACAAATTCTTAAATGCTTACTGCATTACCGACAGCTGCCCTAAAGCAGAGCCTCTGATCAAGGGAATTTTGCAGTAACATATTCCGGTGCTCTCTGACATATAGTTTTATATGAAAATGAGAAGAGCACAACATCAAAAAGAAAAATGGATCGATTCCCTGCAGCTTCCCAAGGATGTCTGTATGGGAGCACTGCGCGTGACACTTACCGGCAACTGTGAAGTCTGGATCGAGAATTACAGAGGAATTTTGGAGTATACCGGCGAACGGATCCTGCTGCAGGCGAAGACCTGCCAGGTGTGCCTGGAGGGAAGCCAGCTTTCCATCGACTATTATACCAATGAAGATATGAAGATCAGCGGAAATATCAGTACGCTGCGTTATTTATAGATCTCATTACTGGTAAACGGAGGTCGTCTGGAAATGACGGAATGGATCAAACGTCTGCAGGGATATGTGAAAATTCGCGTATGGGGATTTGCACCGCAGCGGTTTATCAATCTGTGCAGTAATAAAGGTGTATTACTGTGGAACATTGAAAAGCAGGATGATATTTATATGATGTGCGTCAGTCTGAAGGCTTTTTATCAGCTGCGTCCCATCGCCAGAAAAACAAAAGTAAGGGTAGTCATATCGGAAAGATGTGGACTACCTTTTTTGGTGCCCGGAATGCTTAGAAGAAAGGCATTTCTGGCAGGATTTTTTCTGACCGTAGCGTTTTGGATATTGTCTTCTTTTTTCGTATGGGATATCCGGGTCTCCGGGAACTTACAGGTGACGGAGGATGTGTTTTTTAAGTTCCTGGAGCAGGAAGGAGTACATACCGGAATGTGGAAAAGCAATCTGGACATCGGGGAACTGGAAAAACAGATCCGCCGCAACTTTCCGCAGGTCACCTGGACCTCCGGGCGCTTGGACGGAGTACGGCTGTTGATCGAACTGAAGGAAAATGATATGCCGATTCCGGAAGAAACCGCAGCAGATCCTGAGACAGGCAGGGATCTGGTGGCACAATACGACGGCGTGATCACGGAGATGATCGTTCGAAGCGGTGTGCCCAAAGTAACCATCGGCAGTGAAGTGACAAAGGGGGATGTTCTGGTAGAAGGCTGGATTCCCATATATGCGGAGGACAGCACCGTAAGGGAATACCGGCCGGTAGTATCGGATGCGGATATCCTTATGGAGCATACCGAGAACTTCCGGGTGCATCTGGTGTCAGACTATATCAAGAAAAAATATACCGGTCGGGAAAAAACGTATTATTTTATCCATTTCGGAGACCGGGAATGGCGGCCGAAGGCAAAGTCCCCCTATCTGCAATACGACAGTATTCTGGATACCTGCTCTGTAAAAGCACTGGAATACCTGCATATTTCCTGCACACTGGGCAGGATTACCTATCGGGAATATCAAAAAACAGAATATTCTTATACAACACAGGAAGCAAAAACTGTTTTACAGAAAAAAATATTGGACTTTCTCGAAAGTTTAGATGAAAAAGGGGTACAAATAATCTCGAAAGATGTTAAAATAGAAATAAAGCGCGCCGGCTGGACTGCTCACGGAGAACTGGTATTGCAGGAGGCGGCGGGAGTGCTTACGGATTCCGCACCGGAGGAGGTCGAAGATCTGCGTGCGGAAGATACTGACGGAAATGAGGAATAAGACATAAATGGGTGTGACAGCAATCAGTTTTGAGATGGATACCGAACAGATGCGTAAAATATTCGGCATGCAGGATGCCTATATCAAGAAGCTGGAACAGGATTTTCAGGTGACCATCGTGGACCGCAACGGCAGTGTCGTAATCACCGGGGAGGAAGAGAATGCGTCGAAAGCATCCCGGGTATTGAAACAGTTGACCGCCCTGTCGGATCATGGCAACGAGATCGAAGAGCAGAGTGTGGATTACGCCATTGAAATGGGGAAGGAAGATCAGGAAGACAAACTGATGGAAATGGATGCGGACTGCATCTGCCACACCATCAGCGGCAAACCAATCAAGCCAAAGACCCTGGGACAGAAGGCTTATGTGGATGCCATCCGCAAGAATATGATCGTATTCGGACTGGGACCTGCCGGCACCGGTAAGACTTACCTGGCAATGGCGATGGCAATCACAGCATTTAAAAATAACGAGGTCAGCCGTATCATACTGACCAGACCTGCCATAGAAGCCGGCGAGAAGTTAGGATTTTTGCCGGGAGATCTGCAGAGCAAGGTAGATCCGTACCTGCGCCCGTTGTATGATGCGCTGTACCAGATCATGGGAGCGGAGAGCTTTGCCAAAAATATGGAAAAAGGTCTGATTGAAGTGGCACCCCTTGCCTATATGAGAGGACGTACTCTGGACAATGCCTATATTATCCTGGATGAAGCGCAGAACACCACCCCGGCGCAGATGAAAATGTTCCTGACCCGTATCGGTTTCGGTTCCAAGGTGATTGTAACCGGAGACTCCTCTCAGAAGGATCTTCCCGTGGGAGCAAAGTCCGGGCTGGATGTGGCGACGAGAGTCCTTAGAAATATTGACGACATTGCTTTCTGCAATCTGACCAATAAGGATGTGGTTCGACATCCGCTGGTACAGAAGATCGTAAAAGCATACGATGATTATGAAGCCAGGAACAAAAGAAGTCCTAAGTTAAAGCATACGGATAAGGGAAACAGATAAGTATGAAAACGGAAAACAAAAACGGTCTTTTGGTATTTCTGCTTCCGGAACTTCTGACGGTACTTTCGGGAAGTGCCGGAGTCTATGGGCTGGGAATTATTGCCAGACAATTATCGGCGGAAAACGCACTGCGGGATGCGGTGATGGCGGCACTGGGATTTGCTGTGGCAGGTTTTTTCCTTCGCAGGGAGATCCTAGACGACCATTTGGATTATGATAATGCAGATCACCCGCTGCGGTTCTGGATCGTGGTCTGGTGCTGCCTGCTGTTTTCTCTGGCATGTGTGTTTTTGCCGGCGGGAGGGTGGTCGTTCCCTGCGGTGTTTGTGGTATTGTCATTATTCAGTAATCTCCCTGTGGGAATTCTGTTCTCCTCGGTGTTTTTAATGATTGCTGCGTTTGAAGGGCAGTCTGCCGGTATTTTCTTTTTGTATTTTATCAGCGGCATTTTTGCAGCCTGTCTGTTTCGGCATCTGGAAGAGGAATTTTCCATTGCGGTGCCTTTGTTTTTATCCCTGTTGTGTCTGCTTTTGTGTGAAACGGCCAATATTGTATTGCTGACCAATGAACATCTGGCGCTGGAACAATTCCTGATACCGGCGGCAAATCTGATCGTCTCGGGAATCCTGCTTTTGGGAATCCTTAAGCTCTTCTCGGGAATGGTGGTCTATAAGGACCGAGTGCGGTATCTGGATCTGAATGACACGGAGAACCAGACTCTTGCCAAATATCGGAAAACGGATCGGGCGGAGTATTTTCTCTGTATACATACAGCGTATTTCTGCGAGCGTATTGCCATCAAACTTGGGATGGACAAAGAGGCACTGAAGTGCGCAGGTCTCTACCATAAAAAGTGCTGGGATCAGATGACAAATGATGGCGTGGAATTTCCGGAGGGGGTTCGAACGATTCTGGAAGAATACAAAACGAACAAAAAATATCACCACAGGGAGACGGTGGTATTGTATTGTTCCGATGCAATCGTCAGTGCGGTTTTGCTGTTGCTTCAAAAGGAGCCGGACAAGAAGCTGGATTATGACCAGGTCATTGATAAGATATTTGAATGTATCTGGCAGAAGGGAATCGTCAGTGAATGTGATATGACATTGCATGACTGGAACCGGATGCAGAAGATATTTAAGGAGGAGAAAATGTATTATGACTTTTTACGTTGAAAATGAAACAGAGGAGAATTTCTCTGAAGGGACAGAGGCATTCCCGGTAGAGGATACGGTAGAGAAAGTAGCAAACGCTGTACTGGATATGGAAGGCTGTCCTTATGAGGTACAATTAAATGTGTTGCTGACCGATAACGACGGCATTCACGCATACAACAGGGAATACCGTAACATTGACAGAGAGACGGATGTACTGTCTTTCCCGAATCTGGATTTTGACAGACCCGGTGATTTTGAGATCTCCGAAGACAGAGAGGCAGATTATTTTGATCCGGATACCGGAGAACTGATCCTGGGAGATATTATTATCTCCGTGGATCGTGTAAAGGAGCAGGCGGAGAGCTACGGACACAACAGAAAAAGAGAATTTGCTTTCCTGGTAGCCCACAGTATGCTGCATCTGTGCGGATACGACCATATGGAAGAAGACGAAGCGAAGGTAATGGAGGCTAAGCAGGAGCAGGTTCTTTCATCCCTTGGAATTACAAGAGATTAAAAAGGGCGTGGAATACACGTATAGGTAACCGAAATGAATCAGGTAGAGGTAAAAAGAAAACAGATACAATTTTTCGCATATGCTCTGGCGGGAATCAATGTCTGGATATTCGGAAAGAAACTTGGCAATAACGGGCTGGCTTATCTTGCGGCGGCTTTGCTGGTGTTTGCATTTTTCTGGATCCTTACGGGGAAAAACGTTCCGGACCGGATGGGGAAGCTTCTTCGTGGAAGA
>CAVGMD010000002.1:68710-73463 GCA_963630275.1 Bacteroidaceae bacterium
ATATAAAAACGTGTCGAAAATGCGCAGAAATATGATGCTGTTCCAGATGGCGGCAGGACTTTTGGCAGCGTTATTGTGCGCCGGTGTTGGATACGCGGTATTGGAAAAAGTATTCCGCATCCCCTACGGCAGCATGATTTTATGGATCCTTTGTCCGGCGTTATTTTTCAGAAGTATCCAGTCTGTATTCCTCGGATGTTTCCAGGGGGAAGGATCGGAGATGCCCTCCGCGGTGTCTGCGGTGCTCCGGCAGGTGTTTTATCTGGGGCTCGGACTTTTATTTCTGGGAATCTTCGGTACTTACGGAGAGAAGGTAAGTCTTCTTCTGAAAAGGGATGATTTCACGGCAATGTACGGAGCCATGGGCGTGGCTTTGGGCGTTCTGATCTCGGAACTTTTAGTGACGCTGTTCCTGTTCGTGATCTACCGGGGCAGCATGTCCGGAAGAAGAGAGAACGAGAACGGAATGAAAGGAACCGACAGCTTTGCGGGACAGATTGGCTCTCTGTTCCCGGGAATCGGCGGAGATATTTTAAGACAGCTGCTTTTCCTGCTGCTGTTATGGCTGGGACTTATTCTGTTTCAGAGACAGTCTCAGGATATTTATGCATCTGCAGAACAATACGGAGTGTTTGCCGGAAGATATCTAATGACACTGCTTTTCCCTGCACTGATATTGTGTGCGGGGATGCTGCCCGGTATTGCCAGGACCGGCGGTCATCTTAAGAAAAAAGAAGACCGGTTCGCAAAATCCGCGTTTCAGGCAGGTCTGCAGGGCGTTTTCCTTCATGGACTGTTTTTTACCATTGTGATAGCAGTGCTGGCATTGCCCATTGCCCAGGCACTGGATAACACCGTTTCCACGCAACTGGCGGATATGTTTACCAGGGGCTCCTCGCTTATTTTGTGGCTGCTTTTGATTCTGTATTGTTCGGAAATTCTGAAAATGACGGGAAAGGGATACCTTGTCCTGGCAGGATACGGCATTATGGATATTGTTTTTGTGATAGCGGAAACGATTCTTTTAAATCTGGAAAATGCCGGAAACTTAAGCATTGTGCTGGGCATTGTCATAAGTATGGCATGCGGTGCTGTGGCCCTGTGTGTGATTGCCTGTTTGCAGATGAAGACCTGGCCGGACGCCCTGAGAGGTTTGGCAATTCCCGCCGGATGCTGCCTGGCATGCGGTCTGCTGGCGTTCGGACTGGAGAAGATTATGCTTCCCCATCTGGGAGCGGTGGTGACCGTACTGTTGGAACTGGTGATTACGTTTTTGCTGTACTGGTTTTTGCTTATTATGTTACGGTGCTTCATGGGATCCGATTTCTCCTATATTCCCGGCGGTCGGCTGATACGTAAGTTTGGGAAAATGCTCCGGCTGATTTAAGACTTTCACAGAGTAGGCCGTCAGGATGTATATTTTCCAAAAAATAACTGATACTGATACAAAGAAGGAAACATTGACACCATGGATGTGAGGCAGTATGAAATTTGTAAAACGTATCAGTTACTTTTTTGTGGTTCCGGTCTTTTTCCTGGGACTGGGAATATATCTCGGCGTCTGGGGAATTCATTTTTTCTATCCGGGACTTTGGCATAATATGAATGATACAGCCAAGCCGCCGTATACCTCGGAGGAGACGGCGACAGACGAAGAGGGAGATTCCCGCTTAAGTGTGGCTGTGACTTCTTCCGGAGAGACGCTGTGTGCGGATACGGAATATGTGCTGGAAGAGACCGATATTCTCCGGGGGACAAGCGTTGAGACCTTCTGGAAGATCCCGCACAAATACATTGGCATGGATCGTGAGAACTTTTTGGAGACCATGGATCTGTATGCTGAGCATCCGCCGCTTTCGGAGATCGAACGTGGATTTGTGGGGCTGGAGGTCTTGTCCTTTTCCAGGGAGAGAGTGGTGGTCCGCATGGATTACCGCTATGTGCAGCCCAGTGAAAGCTTTTATCTGGCGGTGACGGATCATGAAGTGGTAGTATATTTAGAGGATCGGACCACGGTATATATCAATACGGGAATTGCACTGGAGGATCTGCCGGAGGTTTTGCAGCTGCAGATCATGGATATGCTGTTCGTCCCGGATGAAGAAACATTGTATGATTTTTTGGAGACTTATTCCTCTTAAATAAAGGTGAAACAGATGAAGAAACAGATAGGTGTGATCGGCGGCGGAGCTGCCGGTATGATGGCAACCATAACTGCGGCAAGAGAAGGCGCTAAGGTGACGATCTTCGAGCGCAATGACCGTGTAGGGAAGAAAATATTGCAGACGGGAAACGGAAAATGCAACCTGGGCAACCGGGCGCTTTCTGTGGAATGTTATCACGGCACAGATTTGCAGTGGATCGAAAAGGCACTGGAACGTTTTGATACAGAAGACACGATCCGGTTCTTCCAGAGCATCGGACTGATGGTAAAAGAAAAAAACGGATATCTCTATCCGGTCTGCGAACAGGCGGCTGCGGTACTGGATGTGCTGCGGTATGAATTGCAGGCTCTCGGCGTGGAGACAGTGTTTGCGTGCAAGATCACTAAAGTGGAACGGATGGATTCCGGGAAGCTGTGTGTCACTGACGGGGAAAAGGAGTGGCAGTTCGATGCGGTGATTGTGACCTGCGGAGGAAAAGCGGCTCCTGCCACCGGATCGGACGGCAGTGGCTTTAAGATCGCGAAGAAACTGGGACATACCTGTACACTTACGGTTCCGGCACTGGTGCAGTTGCGTTGTCAGGAGACGGATCTGTTAAAAGGTATCGCCGGGGTCCGGGCGGACAGCGAGATCCGGATTCTGTGCGGCGGAGAGGAGATCTGCAGGGAGCGGGGAGAATTGCAGCTGACAGATTATGGTATCTCCGGTATTCCGGTATTCCAGTTAAGCCGTACAGTGAACTACTTGCTTAGAGAACACAGAGACTGTGTGGCACAGATAGATTTCCTGCCGGAACTGTCCGAAGAAGAATATTGTAAATTACAGGAGAGCCGTAAGCTTCTCCAGGGAGACCGCACGGCGGAGGAATTCTTCACCGGTATCTTACATAAAAAGCTGACTTCGACACTGTTGAAATTGGCGGGAATCCGCCTGGCAACGCCCATGCGGGAGATCCCGGAGGAGAAGATTCGCAATTTCTATGCGCTCTGCCGGAATTTAAGACTCCATATTACGGAGAGCAATCCCTACGAGAATGCTCAGGTGTCTGCAGGTGGGGTCGCGGTAACGGAAGTAAAAGAGACGATGGAATCTATGTGCTGTCCCGGTGTCTATTTTGCGGGAGAGATTTTAGACGTGGACGGCAGATGCGGAGGATACAATCTGCAATGGGCATGGAGCAGCGGATATCTGGCGGGATATCACGCAGCACAATAACAGGAGTAGAAGGATTATGATCAGACTGAACCAGCTGAAGCTTCCGGTGAATCATACCGAAGCGCAGCTTATGAGTAAGACGGCACAGAGCTTACGAATCCCGGAGGCGGAGATTCTTGCCATAGAGATCGTAAGGCAGTCTCTGGATGCCAGAAAAAAGCCGGAGCTTTTCTACAGCTATAGCGTAAATGTGTCGTTGAAGAGAGAGGAAAAAATATATAAGGATGCGGTTCACCGGCTGGGGAAGGCAAATGTACAGCTGGTGGAAAAGGCAGAGTACCATTTTCCGGAAGGGGGCACGCAGCCGCAGAAACATCCTACGGTGATCATCGGTATGGGACCGGCGGGATTGTTCTGCGCCTATTATCTGGCACAGCACGGATATGCACCGGTGATTTTAGAGCGCGGCGAGGACGTGGATACCAGACAGGCGGATGTGGAAGCGTTCTGGAAGACGGGAAGGTTAAAGCCGGATTCCAATGTGCAGTTCGGGGAAGGTGGCGCCGGAACTTTTTCCGATGGTAAATTAAATACCCTGGTAAAGGATAAGTACGGCAGAAATACAGAAGTGCTGAAAACCTTTGTAAAACATGGTGCGGAGCCAGCCATTTTGTATCAGGCAAAGCCTCATATCGGTACGGATGTCTTAAGCAGAGTTGTAAAAAGCATGCGGGAGGAAATCCTGCGCCTGGGCGGAGAAGTCCGCTTTCACAGTCAGGTGACGGAGATCCTGACAGCAAACGGTCAGGTCACCGGAGTCATCGTAAACGGCAGGGAAGAGATTCCCTGTGAACAGGTGGTACTGGCTCCTGGACACAGCGCCAGAGATACTTTTTCCATGTTATATGAGAAAAATTTTCCCATGACGGCGAAACCTTTTGCGGTAGGATTCCGCGTGGAACATCCCCAGAGCCTGATCAATGTAAGCCAGTACGGTGCAGAACATGTGAAGGGGCTGGGGGCTGCTGCTTATAAAGTAACGGCGAAGACCGGTACCGGCAGAGGCGTATACTCTTTCTGCATGTGTCCCGGAGGCTATGTGGTCAATGCATCCTCGGAACCGGGGCGCCTGGTGGTCAACGGTATGAGCTACAGCGGTCGTGATGGGAAGAACGCCAACAGCGCCATTATTGTAGCAGTGACTCCTGCCGATTACGGCTCCGAACACCCGTTAGCGGGAATCGAATTCCAGCGCAGACTGGAGCAGAGAGCCTATGAACTGTGTGACGGAAAACTTCCGGTACAAAGGTACGGAGATTTCAGAGAAAAGGTTACCGGAGAAGCCCGGGAGATACAGAACAGACCGGAGGATGGCTTGTGGGACAGCCTGGAACCGCAGTGTAAGGGAGAATTTGCATGGGCGGATCTTACGG
>CAVGMD010000003.1:0-25557 GCA_963630275.1 Bacteroidaceae bacterium
TTGGAAGAGTAGTGAACTCCTTAGGACAGCCCATTGACGGCAAAGGTCCCATACAGACCGATAAATTCCGTAAGATTGAGCGTGTGGCAAGTGGTGTTATCACTCGTAAGAGCGTAGACACGCCGCTCCAGACAGGTATCAAGGCAATCGACTCCATGGTTCCCATCGGAAGAGGTCAGCGTGAGCTGATCATCGGTGACCGTCAGACCGGTAAGACCGCTATTGCGATCGATACGATCATCAACCAGAAGGGTCAGAACGTAAAATGTATCTATGTAGCCATCGGTCAGAAAGCATCTACCGTGGCAAATATCGTAAAAACACTGGAGGAGTTCGGCGCCATGGCATATACCACCGTTGTGGTATCCACGGCAAGTGACCTGGCTCCCTTACAGTATATCGCTCCTTATTCCGGTTGTGCGATCGGCGAGGAGTGGATGGAGAACGGAGAAGACGTACTGGTAGTGTATGATGACTTAAGTAAACATGCTACCGCATACCGTACACTCTCCCTGCTCCTTCGTCGTCCGCCCGGACGTGAAGCATATCCCGGTGACGTATTCTATCTGCATTCCAGACTGTTAGAGCGTGCAGTCCGCATGAGTGATGAATACGGCGGAGGTTCCCTGACGGCACTTCCCATCATCGAGACCCAGGCAGGCGATGTATCAGCATACATCCCTACTAATGTTATTTCCATTACCGACGGACAGATCTATCTGGAGACAGAGATGTTCAACTCCGGTTTCCGTCCTGCGGTTAATGCAGGTCTGTCGGTATCCCGAGTAGGTGGTGCGGCACAGATCAAGGCAATGAAGAAGATCGCAGCCCCCATCCGTACCGAGCTTGCCCAGTACAGAGAGCTTGCTTCCTTCGCGCAGTTTGGTTCCGAACTGGATGCGGACACCAAGGAGAAGCTGGCACAGGGTGAACGAATCAAGGAAGTGCTGAAGCAGCCTCAGTACCAGCCCATGCCGGTACAGTATCAGGTTATCATCATCTATGCAGTAACCAAGAGATTCCTGTTAGATGTACCTGTAGAGGATATCACCAGATTCGAGAAGGAATTCTTCGAGTATCTGGATACCAAGCATCCCGAGATCCCCGCAACCATCGCTGAGGAAAAAGTGATCTCCGATGAGACGGAAGAGAAGCTTGTGAAGACATTGAATGCTTTCAAGGCAGAGTTTCTGAAATAAGTGTGTCAGCCGTATAATACGGCAGAATGAGAGGTAACTATGGCATCAATGCGTGATATCAAGCGCCGTAAGACCAGCATTCAGGGCACACAGCAGATCACCAAGGCGATGAAGCTGGTATCTACGGTAAAGCTTCAGAGAGCCAGAGCAGGTGCAGAACGTTCTCAGACGTATTTTGACTGTATGTATAATACCGTAAATAATATCCTGTCCAGGGTAGGCCATCTGGAACACAAGTATCTCGTTCCGGGGACTTCCCCGAAAAAGGCGGTCATTGTCATCACCTCCAACCGAGGTCTGGCAGGCGGCTACAACTCCAACGTAGCCAAACTGATCACCGGACAGGAAGACTGGAAGACAGAAGATGTAGTGGTCTATGCCATCGGTAATAAGGGCAGAGAGATCCTGGAGAGAAAGGGATACACTGTGAAGGAATCCTATCCGGATGTCATCGAAGAGCCCGCATATGCCGAAGCAATGCTTCTGTCTGACAAGCTGCTGTCAGCTTTTGCTGCCGGAGAGATCGGTGAGATCTATCTGGCATACACACATTTTAAGAACACGGTGAGCCACGAGCCGAAGCTGCTAAAGCTTCTGCCGGTGGAATATGATGCAGAGGCGCTCACCCCCACAGAGGGTGCTGATGTGCTGATGAATTTCGAGCCGGAAGATGTGGAAGCACTGGATATGATCATACCGAAATATATTTCCAGTCTGATCTATGGTGCGCTGATGGAAGCGGCAGCTAGTGAGAACGGTGCCCGTATGCAGGCCATGGATAATGCCACCAGCAATGCGGAGGATATGATCAGTGATCTGTCACTGAAGTATAACCGCGCAAGACAGGGAAGCATTACTCAGGAGCTTACAGAGATCATTGCAGGCGCAGAGGCGCTTTAATTATTGGAACATGCCCGCCACACGGGCAGGAAAGAGGTAGAAATGGCAGGAGAGAATAAAGGAAGGATTACCCAGGTCATCGGTGCCGTACTGGATGTACGATTCGATGAAGGGAAACTTCCCGAGATCAATGACGCGATCCGCATCCCTACCAGAGATGGAGGAGAACTGGTAGTAGAAGTCTCCCAGCATTTGGGTGATGATACTGTCAGATGTATTGCCATGGGTACTACCGACGGACTTGTGAGAGGAATGGAGGCAATCGCCACCGGATCTCCCATCTCCGTACCGGTAGGAGAGAATACCCTGGGCAGAATATTTAATGTACTGGGTCAGCCGATTGATAACAAGCCGGCACCGGAAGGCGTATCTTACGAGCCTATCCACCGTGCTGCACCGACCTTCGCAGAGCAGTCTACGGACACAGAACTGCTGGAGACCGGTATTAAGGTCGTTGACCTGCTCTGCCCTTATCAGAAGGGTGGTAAGATCGGTCTGTTCGGCGGTGCCGGTGTAGGCAAGACCGTCCTGATCCAGGAGCTGATTCGTAACATCGCTACCGAGCACGGCGGATATTCCGTATTCACCGGTGTAGGTGAGCGTACCCGTGAGGGTAACGATCTGTATCACGAGATGCAGGAGTCCGGAGTATTGGACAAGACCACCATGGTATTCGGACAGATGAACGAGCCCCCCGGAGCGAGAATGAGAGTCGGTCTGACCGGACTGACCATGGCAGAGTACTTCCGTGACAAGGGCGGCAAGGATGTGCTGTTGTTCATCGACAACATTTTCCGTTTCACCCAGGCAGGAAGTGAGGTATCCGCACTGTTGGGTCGTATGCCTTCCGCAGTAGGATACCAGCCTACATTACAGACAGAGATGGGTGCGCTGCAGGAGCGTATCACATCCACCAAGAACGGATCCATTACTTCCGTACAGGCAGTCTATGTGCCTGCGGATGACCTGACAGACCCGGCACCTGCGACCACATTCGCACATCTGGATGCCACCACGGTTCTGTCCCGTTCTATCGTAGAACTGGGAATCTATCCCGCAGTAGATCCTCTGGAGTCCACATCCCGTATCCTGGATCCCAGAATCGTAGGTAAGGAGCATTATGAGACCGCCCGCGGTGTACAGGAGATCCTGCAGAGATATAAGGAATTACAGGATATTATCGCTATCCTCGGTATGGACGAACTGTCCGAGGAAGATAAGCTGGTCGTATCCCGTGCACGTAAGATCCAGAGATTCCTGTCCCAGCCTTTCTTCGTGGCAGGACAGTTCACCGGTCTGGAAGGAAAATACGTACCGATCAGCGAGACCATCCGCGGATTCCGTGAGATCCTGGACGGCAAGCATGATGATATTCCGGAGAGCTACTTCCTGAATGCCGGAAGCATCGATGATGTACTGGCAAAGGTTCATGCATAGCATGAGAGGGGAGTACAGATATGGCAGATAAAGATTTTCAACTTCGTATCATAACCCCGGAAAGAGTATTCTATGAGGGAACTGTGGATATGGTAGAATTCAATACCACGGAAGGACAGATCGGTGTCCTTCCGGGACACATTCCCCTGACGGTGATCGTGAAGCCGGGTATCCTGCATATTATGGAGAAGGACGGAGAGAAGGAAGCAGCACTGCATTCCGGATTCGCCGAGATTCTTCCCGAGGGAATTACCATTCTGGCAGAGATCATCGAATGGCCCAATGAGATCGATGAGAACCGTGCGGAGGCAGCGTTGCACCGTGCGGAAGAGAGACTGCGCAGCAAGACGCCGGAGACGGATATTGCCAGAGCAGAGACGGCATTGCAGAGAGCAATGGCAAGAATTGAGGTGCTGCGATAAGAATCGCGGCACCTATTTTTTCACTTTCTGGGAAATCCATGCATATGCTATAAAAAAGCATGAGGCAAAAAGTATGGTATCACGCCCCTTTTTTATGACATTGCCCGGATATCCCGGAAGAATGGATGACAAGGAACTTTTGAACGATCTGGAATATCTGCAGCAGACCTATCCCGGGGAAGTCAGACGCTGTCAGCGCAGGATCGCGGAAATATTGGACAAATACGATTATGAAGGAAGCATGATCTACGACGAATATCCGGATCGATTAAGTATCTACCGGATCGCAGATACCATCGGTAAGATCCTGGAGCAGGAAGCGGGAAAAGTCTCCGGGGATCTGATCCAGGTACTGGTGTGTGATGAGATCTACAAGAGAAGACACGGTGGAAGACGCGGAATGATTGCATTTTTATAGCAAAGAGGAATCATTTATGTTACAATGAACACTGTGAATTCATCAGGCATGAAGCGTATGGAAGCAGGATAAACTATGGAAGAATTGAAAATACTTTTACAGAAAATTTTGAATAAAGACTTACAGCAGATCATCCTGAGCAACAGTCGTCATCCGGAACAGGTTCAGAAGGCGAAGATCCGCCCGGTACTGATCCGCGGGGAGCTGGTGTTTCAGGAGACTGCTTACAGAGGGACACAGGTATTCCATGAGAATTTCACGGTGGAGCAGATGACGGACAGAATCTGCATGGCACTGGCGGAGCAGTTCCGGCAGGGAGAATTTACAGCGAAAAGTTTACAAGCTACGGCGTTAGTCAGTAAAAAAGGAAAGCTGACTCTGAAGGTGAAAAATAACGGGGCCTCAAAAGCGGAGAAAAGTGCCGCTTCCGAACAGGAGGATCTGCAGGCACTTTCTCATAACCGCACCAAACATTATATCTTAGAAGAAGGAAAGCCTGTGGATTTCCTGGTGGGACTGGGGGTACAGACACCGGACGGCAGAGTGACGAAGGCGAGATTCGATAAGTTCCGCCAGATTAACCGTTATCTGGAATTTATCGAGGATGTGATTGACGAACTGCCGAAGGATCGAACCTTACGCATCGTTGATTTTGGCTGCGGCAAATCTTATCTTACTTTTGCCATGTACTACTATCTGCATGAATTACAGCACAGAGATATTCAGGTGACCGGGCTGGATCTGAAGACCGATGTGATAAGACATTGTAACGAACTGGCACAGAAGCTGGGATATGAGAATCTGAAGTTCGAGCGGGGAGACATCAGCACCTATGAGGGCACGGATGTGGCGGATATGGTGGTGACCCTGCATGCCTGTGACCTTGCGACGGATTATGCCCTGGATAAGGCAGTAAAATGGGGGGCCCGGGTTATCCTGGCGGTACCCTGCTGTCAGCATGAACTCAACCGGCAGATTCAGTGCGAGCCTTTAAAACCTGTATTGAAATACGGCATCATCAAGGAACGCATGGCGGCACTGCTCACAGATGCTCTCAGGGCGAACCTCCTGGAGCAGCAGGGCTACGAGACACAGATCCTGGAATTCATCGATATGGAACATACGCCGAAGAACCTGCTGATCCGTGCGGTGAAAAAGAGCGGCATGCGCCCGAGACGCAGTGCAGATATCAGTGCGGTGGCAGAATTGCTCCATGTGGCACCGGCATTAGACAGACTGCTGAATAATAAATGAGTGAAGAAGCAAGAATGAAGAAAACGATTATTAAAATTGCCGTATGCGTTGTGGTATTTATAGCATCAGCGTTTATCATCGGCGGCATTATGAATCAGGGACATAATAACATGACCATGGAAATGGCTCCGGCGACACTTCCCGTGATCACCATGGAGAGCGGAGGCGTGGCATGTAACGAGCTGCATGGCAACACGGTGGAAATGGATGTGGCTTACCAGAAGGACACTGTGACCATGCTGGGTGCGGACAGACAGGCGAATTTTACCGTGGATACCTATGGCAGAGAAGTCACGGGAATCGCCATGGAAGTCCGCAGCATTGACGGTTCCCGCCTCATAGAGAACGGAGAAGTCACCGGATGGAAGGCGGGAGGCAAAAGCTTCGCTGTCACACTGGCATTGAAGGATCTGATCGATACCAATACACAGTACAGCCTGACTCTGATCCTGGAACTGGAAGGGGAACAGAAGGTCTATTATTATACGACGATTCTGTGGAACGACGATCTGCATATCGCAGAGATACTGGAGTTCGCCACAGATTTTCACGGGAAACTCTATGACAAGGAAGCGGCGAAGGAACTGACCAAGTATTTAGAGCCGAATTCCAAGCTGACAGATAACGGCACTTTCCATAAGGTAAATATTCACAGCAGTTTCCAGCAGATTACCTGGGGAAGTCTGGAGCCGACGCAGGAAAATGCGGCTTCCATCCGCCTGGTACAGGTGAACGGCAATGTGGCGTCACTTTTGATGGATTTCGTCGTGTCTACCGGTGAGGGGAAAAATAGGATCTATTATAGTGTGGAAGAATACTACCGCGTCAGATATACCTCGGAGAGAATGTATCTGCTGGACTACGAGCGTACCATGACACAGATCCCGGATACCGGACGGATGTATGCCAATGATAAGATCCTCCTGGGAATCACGGATGAAAATGTGGACATGATGGAGAGCACCGATGGCAATACCGTGGTATTTTCCGATATGGGACAGCTGCTTTGCTATAACGCGGTGACCAATGGGCTGACGGTGATCTTCTCCTTCTACGATAAGGACAATGCGGACTGCCGTACGCTGTATGATCACCATGATATCAAGATCCTGGATGTGGATGAGGGCGGCAATGTGAAATTCGCCGTATACGGTTATATGAACCGGGGAAGACACGAAGGGGAGACCGGCATTCAGATCTTAAGCTATGACAGTTCCCTCAATACCATAGAGGAAGAAGTTTATATTCCTTATACCAAGAGCTATGCGGTGCTGAAAGACGAGATGCATCAGCTGCTGTATCAAAACAGACAGCAGCATCTGTACTTTTTCCTGGAAAACGGGGTCTATGACGTGGATCTGGAGAACCGCAGCGCGGAGCAGCTGGTAAGCATACATCAGGATGGCAGCCTCCAGGTATCGGAGAACCATGAGATAATCGTATGGCAGGAAGGGGATGACATCAACCACAGTAACCAGTTGAATGTACGGAACCTGAATACCGGAGAGCAGACAGTGATCCGGGCGGAGGACGGCGAAGCAATCCGGCCCTTAGGATTCATGGGAGAGGACATTATTTACGGTGTGGCAAGAGAGAGCGATATCCGCACGGAGAATTCCGGACAGGTATTTTATCCCATGTATAAGGTATGCATCAGCAATTCTTCCGGTGCCAGTCTGAAGGAATACGGGCAGGAAGGAATCTATGTCGTGGAATGTACCATTGAGGGCAACCAGATTACACTGTCCCGTCTGCAGCGGACGGAGAGCGGCAGCTACCAGGAGATTCTGGATGACCAGATCATGAATAACGTGGAAGAGGAAGCCGGACAGAATAAGGTGGTTACGGCAAATATCGATATCTATGAGCGCTATGTGCAGATTCAGACGAAATCTTCCATTGATACGAAGACCATCAAGGTGTTGAACCCCAAGGAGGTCGTATTTGAGGGCGGCAGAGAGCTGGAACTGGATGCGGTCAGCGAAGTGCCCCGGTATTATGTCTACAATGCGTATGGCGTACGCGGTATCTACAGTGCTCCGGGCACGGCGGTGAAGGAAGCCTATGATGCTTCCGGTATCGTCACCAACGACAGGGGAATCACCGTATGGCTGAAGGGCAGCCGTGTCAGCCGCAACCAGATCATGGCAATCAAGGAAGAGAGTGTCACGGAGCAGAAGAACAGCTTAGCCGTATGCCTGGACAACATTCTCAGACATGCAGGAATCACCCGGAATACGGAGTACGATCTGGCGCAGGGCAAGACAGCTGCCACGATCCTGTCGGAAAATATGACGGGAGTACAGGTGCTGGATTTAAGCGGCTGTACGCTGGATGCGGTGCTGTATTATGTGAATCAGGATATCCCGGTACTGGCGATCCTGGATGACGGGGAAGCGGTGCTGGTGACCGGATTTAATGAATTCAATGTGGTCATTATGGAACCTTCCACCGGTAAACTGTATAAAAAAGGAATGAACGATGCCACAGCGTGGTTTGCTGAGAACGGCAATCACTTCATCACGTACATGAGAACAGATAATTAAATACAAGCGGACAGCAAAAGGCGCCCGGAATCTGTAAAAGATCCGGACGCCTTTTTGAATACGATTTTTGAAAACTATTTCTGTACGTCAAAAATGTATTTGCGATACTTCTGTAACACGGTGCGAAGCAGCATGCCCAGGATGCCACAGGAGATTACTTCCCCGATGCCTACGGTCAGCATGAAATAAGGAATACCACCCTCTAAATGATACACATAAGCCAGCACGAAAGGAACGATGATGGTGTTGGCAATGATGGGGGGCAGAGGAGCCAGCCATTTGTTCTTATTCCGTAGCAGGTAAGTGCCAAAAGCGCCAATCAACGTTGCCAGACTGCCAAAGACGATGTCAAGCAGCATACAGCCAGTCATGGTATTGCTGATGATACATCCCAGGAAAAGTCCGGGGATAGCAGCGGGGGTAAATACGGGAAGAATCGTCAGGGCTTCTGAGAAGCGGACCTGAATGGCATAATTTGCCAGTCCCAGAGCGTTGGCTAACATGGTCAGCACAACATAGAGAGCAGCGATCACTGCTCCGTGTACGAGGTACAGTACTTTCTTGTTCATTTGTTTTCTCCTTTAGTTTTGTTTTACGAGTGGAAGGTCACGAACACTCGATTCATTTTACGCCGGGAATCGGCGAGCCCTTTAAGACCTTGTTTTTATGGGCTGTACAACTGTTTCAGTATAACAATAATTGGGGAAAAGTCAAGACCTGATGCTGCTGCAAAATAACCAACAGTTGCATTTTAGTAACAAAAATGCGACAATATAAAATACAGCATTTATTGCACGGAAGTAAGGAGAAGCATATGTATATTATCGCAGGGCTGGGGAATCCCGGCAAAGAATATGAAAATACAAGACATAATATCGGGTTTGATGTCATAGACAGATTAGCAGAGGAAGAAAATATCGCCGTCATGGAGAGTAAGCATAAGGCACTGATCGGCAAGGGTTATGTGGCAGGGCAGAAGGTAATTCTGGCGAAGCCCCAGACCTTCATGAACTTAAGCGGCGAGAGCATCCGTGAGATCGTGGATTATTACAAGGTGGATGACACAGCAGAACTGATCGTGATCTCCGACGACATCAGCCTGGATGTGGGACAGATCCGCATCCGCAAAAAAGGCAGCGCCGGCGGACATAACGGTCTCAAGAATATCATCAAAATGTTAGGGCATGATACTTTTATCCGCGTGCGTATGGGTGTGGGTGAGAAGCCGAAAAATTTCGACCTGGCAGACTATGTACTGGGACATTTTCCCACGGAAGAGCGCACCGTCATGGATGAGGCGACGAAGACTGCCGTAGAGGCGATCCGCATGATCATCACCGAGAGCGCGGACGCAGCCATGAACCATTTTAACAGTAAGAAAGCGTGAAAAAATGCAGGCACTACTTGCGCCATTAAAAGAACTGGCGGAATATGATGAGATCCGGAAGGTCGTCAGACAGGGAAAGGGAACCATCGCCCTGTCCGGCTGTGTGGACTCACAGAAACTTCATATGATCTACGGACTCAGCGATGGCCTGAAATATAAGGTCATCGTTACTTATAATGACTTAAAAGCCAAGGAAATCTACGAGGAATACCGATTTTATGACAGAAATGTCATGCTGTACCCGGCAAAGGATTTAATCTTTTTCCAGGCGGATATCCACGGCAATCAGCTGGTGCAGGAGCGGATCAAGACCCTGCGCAGAGTCGTAGAGGGGAAGCCTGTCACCATCGTCACCACCTACGCGGCACTGATGACACCCCAGGTGCTGTGGCAGGAGCAGGATATTATCCGCACCGAACGGGGCGGAAGCCTGGATGAGAGCAAACTGGCATCCAGACTGGTGGCAATGGGATATGAGAAGGCATACCAGGTGGAAAGTCCGGGACAGTTCTCCATCCGCGGCGGCATCGTGGATATTTTTGACCTGACGGAGGAGAACCCTTACCGCATCGAACTGTGGGGCGACGAAGTAGAATCTATCCGCAGTTTCGACATCTTAAGCCAGCGCTCCATCGAGAAGCTGGAAAGTATCACGGTCTATCCGGCGACAGAGTTCGTACTGTCGGAGGATCAGATCCGCAAGGGCATTGCCAAGCTGGAAAAAGAAGCTGCGAAGCAGGAAAAAATCTTCCGGGATGCCCACCAGCCGGAGGAAGCCCACAGAATCTCCACCCAGGTAAGCGAGCTGAAGGAACAGCTGCTGGAGTTCCAGAGCAAGATCAATCTGGAAGGCTACATCCGCTATTTTTATGAAGATACCGTAACCATGCCGGAATTGCTGGCAGATATGGCGGGACGATCCCTGGCTTTTTTCATTGATGAGCCGGCGCGGGTGAAGGAACAGGCGGATGCCATCGAACTGGAATTTAGAGAGAGCATGGAGCAGCGTGCGAGAAAAGGCTACGTGCTGCCGGGACAGATGAATATTCTCTACAGTGGGGAGCAGGTGGCGGCTACGTTAGAGAAAAATGCCGTGGTGACTCTTGCCACTATGGAGACGAAATACGGGTATTTTAAGACGGAGAAGCATGTAGACATTGCTGCCCGCAACATTGCACCTTATAATAATAGCTTTGAATCCCTGGTCAAGGATCTGAAGAAATATAAAAAGAGCGGCTATCGGGTGCTGCTATTGTCTGGTTCCCGTACCAGAGCAAAGCGCCTGGCGGAGGATCTGCGCAATTCCGAGGACGCGGGACTGACGGCGGTATACACGGAAGATCCCATGCGGGAAGTGCAGCCCGGGGAGATCCTGACCTATTACGGTCATGTGAATAAGGGATTCGAATACCCGTGGCTGAAATTCGTGGTGCTGTCCGAAAGCGATATTTTCGGGGTGGAGAAACGCAAGAAGAAAAAGAAAAAACTCTACCAGGGGCAGAAAATTAATGACTTCAATGACCTGAAGATCGGTGACTATGTGGTGCATGAGACTCACGGACTGGGGATATATAAAGGCATCGAGAAGGTCGAGGTGGACAAGGTTGTCAAGGATTACCTGAAGATCGAGTACCGGGACGGCGGCAATCTGTATATTCTTGCTACCGGATTGGATGTGATCCAGAAGTATGCCTCCGCCGATGCGGCGAAGAAACCGAAGCTGAATAAATTAGGCGGCAAGGAATGGGAGCACACCAAGACCAAAGTACGTAGTGCGGTCAGCGCGGTGGCGAAGGATCTGGTGGAGCTGTATGCGGTCCGGCAGCAGAGCGAGGGCTATGCCTTTGGAAAAGATACCGTATGGCAGCGGGAGTTCGAGGAGATGTTCCCCTTCGAGGAGACGGAGGATCAGCTGAATGCCATCGCGGATACCAAGGCGGATATGGAGAGCCACCGGATCATGGACCGTCTGATCTGCGGAGATGTAGGCTACGGCAAGACCGAGATCGCCATCCGTGCCGCATTCAAAGCGGTACAGGAGGGCAAACAGGTAGTATACCTGGTGCCCACCACGATCCTGGCGCAGCAGCATTACAACACTTTTGTGCAGAGAATGAAAGACTTTCCGGTGAATATCGCACTGATGAGCCGTTTCCGTACGCCTGCAGAGATCAAGAAGACGGTAAAGGATCTGGAAAAGGGCATGGTGGATATCGTCATTGGAACCCACAGAGTGTTGTCGGCGGATGTGAAGTTCAAGGATCTGGGACTTTTGATCATCGACGAGGAGCAGCGTTTCGGTGTGGCTCACAAAGAAAAGATCAAGAAATTAAAGGAAAACGTGGATGTGCTGACCCTGACAGCAACGCCCATTCCCCGTACGCTGCATATGAGTCTCATCGGCATCCGGGACATGAGCGTGCTGGAGGAGGCTCCAAATGACAGACTGCCAATCCAGACTTTTGTCTGCGAATACAACGACGAACTGGTCAGAGAGGCTATTGTCCGGGAGATGGCCCGGGGCGGACAGGTCTACTATGTCTACAATCGTGTGAATAACATCGCGGATGTGGCAGCGCAGATTGCGAAACTGGTGCCGGAGGCCAACGTGGCATACGCCCACGGGCAGATGAAGGAGCATGAACTGGAGCGGATCATGTTCGATTTCATCAACGGGGAGATTGATGTGCTGGTGTCCACCACCATCATCGAGACCGGGCTGGATATCTCCAACGTCAACACTATGATCATTCACGATTCGGACAATCTGGGATTGTCCCAGCTCTACCAGCTCAGAGGCCGTGTGGGTCGTTCCAACCGGAATGCCTATGCGTTTCTGATGTACAAACGGGATAAGATGTTAAAAGAAGTAGCGGAGAAACGACTGGCGGCAATCAAGGAATTCACGGATCTGGGCAGTGGTTTCAAGATCGCCATGCGTGACCTGGAGATCCGCGGTGCCGGGAATCTGCTGGGAATGAGCCAGCACGGACATATGGAAGCCGTAGGATACGATCTGTACTGCAAGATGTTAAACGAAGCGGTGCGGAACCTGAAGGGAGTCCATACAGCGGTGGATTTCACCACGGTGATCGACCTGGATGTGGATGCCTATATTCCTGCGGAATATATTGTGAACGAGACGCAGAAGCTGGATATCTACAAGCGCATCGCCGGCATCGAGACTATAAAAGAGCGGGATGAGATGAAGGATGAGCTGTTAGACCGTTTTGGCAATATTCCCAAGGCAGTGGATAATCTGCTTCGAATCGCGCTGATCCGCATGGCAGCCCACGGTCTGGACATGACGGAGATCAAGGGCAAGAACGGTCGAATCACCTTTAGCTTCCGCCCGGATGCTGCCATAGATCCGTTGAAGATTCCCGCATTTTTGAAAAAGCATGGGGAGAACCTGAGCTTTACCGCCTACGGCAATCCGTTTTTCACTTATAAATATAAGAAAACGGAACTGGTGGAGACCGATGCGGAGCTTTTGATGAGCAAGACGGAGGAACTGCTGGAAGAGATGAAAACCCTAGTGCTGGAGACGGTGCCGGAGCAAAATAATTAAGAGAGTTTTATAGTACTTAAAAAATGATACCTTCTTATCAGAAACGGGAACGAAGAGATTCTGATAAGGAGGTATTTTATTATGAAAGGATATGTAACAGCCAGCGGATACATGGGATATGTGGAGAATGAATATATCTTATTTGCCAGTGAAGATGATTATTTTGAATATGTGGATTCGTTAAATTTTTAATTAATGTCCAGTGTCTTTACCGACGCCGCCCATCTGTGTTATAGTACAAATGTAAAGAAAAAATGAACTACAGATGGGAGTTTATATTATGGAACTGACTGAGAAGAAGGAATTTGATCTGCTCTCCCTGGGAGAGATTATGCTGAGATTATCACCGCCCGATAACGAGCGTATCACCAGAGGCGACAGCTTCAGCAAGCAGGCGGGAGGTGCAGAACTGAATGCCATCACCGGTGCGGCAATGCTGGGATTACGTTGTGGTATCATTTCCAAGCTTCCGGCCAATGACCTGGGTGTATATATTAAGAACCGTGTACGTCTCTGCGGTGTCAGCGATGACTATCTGGTATACGATGACGACAAGGATGCGAGACTGGGCGTGTACTATTACGAGAATGGCGCTTATCCGAGAAAGCCCCGTATCGTATATGACCGTAAGAATACTTCGATCAACAAGCTGACCGTAGATGACTATGATGACAAGATCTACAGCGATACCCGCTGCTTCCATACCAGCGGCATCACACTGGCGCTGAGTCCTGAGCTGAGAGCTACCGCCATTGAGATGATCAAGCGTTTCAAGGCACAGGGAGCTATCATCTCCTTCGACGTGAACTTCCGCGGCAATCTGTGGACCGGTGCAGAGGCGAAGGAATGCATCGAATCCATTCTACCTTATGTGGACATCTTCTTCTGTTCCGAAGACACCGCACGCCTGACTTTCCTGAAGGAAGGCGATGCCAAGAGCATTATGAAGAGCTTCACGGAAGAGTATCCGATTTCTATCGTGGCATCCACACAGCGTATTGTACATAGCCCGAAGCGTCATACTTTCGGTTCTATCATCTACAGTGCGAAGAATGACACTTATTATGAGGAAGCACCTTACACCGATATCGAAGTCGTAGACCGTATCGGAAGCGGTGATGCTTATATCTCCGGCGTTCTGTACGGACTGCTGGCACATCCCGGCGAGTACCAGAGAGCACTGGAATACGGCAATGCCATCAGTGCACTGAAGAACACCATCCCCGGTGACCTGCTGTGCACCGACCTGAAGGAGATCCAGGGAATCATCAAGGAGCACAAGTCCACCGGACGTATTGCGGAGATGGATCGCTAAGATATAAAAATACAAAAATACAGAGTCCTGCAGTGCGTGAGAATGATCTGCAGGGCTTTTTTTCGTTTATTTTTAACAAAATTAAACCTAAAACATATTAAAAAAGTAGATGTACAAGACTAAATTAGTTTGCTATACTTAAAAACAAAGGATTAAAATGATAGGATAGCAGGTTATTGCCGGGGATCGGAAAGGAGACATAGAAAGCATGGAAAAAGAAGACCGCATGCGACAGAAGGAACAATGGAAGCAACTGTCTCCTTCCGAAAAATGGCAGTATTTTATAGACTATTACCTGTGGATCACCATAGGCGTGGTGGCAGGAATCGCCATTGTTATTTTCCTGATCGTGCATTTTGCCACCAAGACCGGCTTCGTCATGGGAGTCATGGCAGTGAATACGGACGGAGAGCACATCGAAGCCACCGGTCCGGATTATTTTACGGATTTCCTGCGGGAACACGGTGTGACCTCCAAACGGGATGTGGTGAACCTGAATTATACGATCTGGATCGATCCGAACTCGGATTCCGATGTGGATTCCACGAATCTCAGCACGATACAGGTACTGTTCATGACCCGGTCGGTGGATGTGTTTTTCTCCGACGAAGAGTTCTTAGAGCTCATGGGCGGCACGGATTATCTGGTGGACCTACGGGATTATCTGCCGGAGGAGTTGCTGGACAGATATGTAGATCAGCAGATCACAGTGTTAAATACTATGACGGGAGAGACAATTGTGGCGGGGATCCGGCTGGAGGATAATGCCTGGGTGCAGAAGACCGGCTGGTATGAGCATACGGCAGCAGTAGGTCTGGCGGATGGCATGAAGAATCCGGAACTGGCAGTGGCACTTTTGGAGGAAGTATTAAATGCAGGAAAGTAATAAACATTATCGGGGCATAGAAAAGCTGACGGAGAATCCGTTCCTGAATCTGTATCACATCGATGCGCTGGGGCGGGACGGAACGCCGTTTCATTACTATTTTGCTTCCCGCAACGATGAAAATAACATCAAACACAAGACCCACAGCCTGCGTCCCGAGGGAATGGCGGTCTATGCGGTGACAGAGGACGGAGAGAGACTGGTGCTGGTGCGCCAGTACCGATATCCGGTGAATGATTATCTGTATGAGCTTCCGGCGGGACTGATCGAACCGGGAGAGACTGCAGCGGAAGCAGCGTGTCGGGAAATGATTGAGGAGACCGGCTGGAAATTCAAGGTCTACGAGGGTGGAGAACCGGCATTTCGCAGAGGTTTTTTCCTGGCACAGGGGCTGACGGACGAGAGCGGCAGCATGATCTTCGGCACCGTGACAGAGCAGGTGGGACAGCAGATGGAGAACACCGAGGAGATTCAGGTGATTCTGGCGGACAGGCAGGAGGTACTGAGGATCCTCAGAGAAGAGCGGGTTTCCATGCGCTGTGGACTGATGCTGATGCAGTTTTTTAAGGCAGAACCGACGACACCGTTTGCATTTTTGAATTTGTAAGTTAAGAGAACAGATCATTTATAAATTTTGAAGATGAGGAGTAAGAAATTATGGCAATCAGATACATCGAACAGGACAGAACTTTCTGGCTGGACACGGAGCATACCAGCTATCTTCTGGCAATTGTGGATCAGGAGAATTTTGTGGGACATGTATATTACGGTCAGAAATTGCAGTATACCGAGGGCGCACCGGCTCCGGTATATCTGATGCGAACGGGGGAAGCACCTTTTGTTCCTTCGAAGAATAACAGAGAGCGGGTTTCCTTCCTGGATTCTTTTTCTATGGAGTATCCGGGGAACGGACTGGGAGATTACAGAGAGAGCGCCATCTCCGTGCGGACTGCGGGAGGACATGTGGGCGTGCAGCTGAATTATGTCTCCTATGAGATCGTAAAGGAGAAGCCGGCACTTCCCGGGCTGCCGTCTACTTTCCTGGGAGAGGAGGACTGTGACACCCTGATCCTGCACCTGGCGGATCCGGTGATCGGTTTGGCAGCAGATCTGATTTACACTACGTTTGAAAAAGAAGATGTGATCACCCGCAGTGTGATCCTCAAAAATACAGCAGAGCAGCCGGTTTATCTGACCAAAGCCATGTCTGCCTGCCTGGATCTGGACTGCACGGATGAAAAATATGACATCCTCACTTTGCACGGATCCTGGGCGAGAGAGCGTCAGATGGAGAGAAGAAGCCTGATGCACGGTAAGCAGAGCGTGGGATCTGTCAGAGGAGAATCTTCTCATCAGGAGCATCCGTTTATTGCGCTGCTTTCCGAAGACGCAACCCAGGACAATGGAGAAGTCTACGGTATGCATTTCGTCTATTCCGGTAATTTCCTGGCACAGGCGGAGCTGTCCCAGTTCGATTCCATCCGCATGACCATGGGCATTCATCCGGAGAACTTTGTGTGGAAGCTGGAGCAGGGCGAGAGCTTTGTGGCACCGGAAGTGGTGATGACCTATTCTTCGGAAGGGTTGGGCGGTATGACCCGCCATTACCACGATATGTACCGCAATCATCTGATCCGCGGAGAGTACCGTGATCAGAAGAGACCGATCCTGATCAACAACTGGGAAGCTACCTATTTTGATTTTAACACTGAAAAATTATTGAAGATCGCTGAGCAGGCGGCAAAGCTTGGCATCGAAATGCTAGTCATGGATGACGGGTGGTTCGGACATCGCAACGATGACAGCACCAGCTTAGGTGACTGGAAAGTCAACGAGCAGAAGCTGCCGGGCGGATTGAAGCCTCTGGTGGATCAGGTCAATGCTCTGGGCATGAAATTCGGCATCTGGTTCGAGCCGGAGATGATCTCCCCGGATTCGGATCTGTACAGAGAGCATCCCGACTGGGCAATCGCCATTCCGGGCCGCACCGGAAGCTTATGCCGGAATCAGTATGTGCTGGATCTGTCCCGCAAGGAAGTCAGGGATCATGCCTTTGAAAGCATGGCGGCAGTCCTGCACAGTGCCAACATTGAATATGTGAAATGGGATATGAACAGACAATTGTCGGATCTGGGAAGCGTGGAACTGCCCGCAGATTGTCAGGGAGAGCTGTACCACAGATATGTGCTGGGGGTGTATGAATTACAGGAGAGGCTGCTTCGGGAATTCCCGCATCTGCTGTTGGAGAACTGTTCCGGCGGCGGTGCGAGATTCGATCTCGGTATGTTATACTACAGCCCACAGATCTGGTGCTCCGATGATACGGATGCCATCGAGCGGCTGAAGATACAGGAAGGAACGATGCTTCTGTATCCGCTGTCCACCATGGGCGCCCATGTATCGGACTGTCCGAACCACGCGGTGGGAAGAGTCACACCTTTTGAGACCAGAGGGCATGTGGCGCTGGCAGGTACCTTCGGCTACGAGCTGGATATCACGAAGATCCCGGAGGAGGACAGACAGCAGATCCCCGCACAGACCGCCATGTATCACAAATACAACGATCTGATCCGCAGAGGGGATTACTACCGGATCGCGTCATATCTGGAAAACGGCAGCCACGACTGCTACATGGTAGCTTCCAAGGATAAAAAGGAAGCGCTGGTAACTTATGTACAGGTATTATCCAGACCGAATTTCCGCAGCAGAAGAGTGCGCCTGAAAGGACTGGCACCGGAGAAACGCTACCTCATCGAGGAGACCGGAGAAGTATTCGGCGGTGACGTGCTGATGCAGGTAGGACTTCTGGTGGCACCTCTGTGGGGAGACTACCGCAGTAAGCTGATTCATTTGGTGGAGGTATAGAGACATGGCAAAAGCAGTAAAATTAGCAGATATCGCAGAGAGAGTTGGAGTCAGCACGGTGACAGTGTCCAAGGCACTGTCCGGACAAAAAGGCGTCAGCGAGGAAGTCAGAGAGAAGATCCGCAGCATTGCGGAAGAACTCGGTTACCAGCAGCCGTCGGCAGCCAGGAAAAGCCAGAATCAGAAGAGCTACAATATCGGTATTCTGATCTCTGAGAGATTCCTGGACAAATATGAATCCTTCTACTGGCAGATGTATCAGTCCGTAGCCACCAGAGCGACCGCCAAGGAATGTTTTACCATGTTAGAGGTCATCGGGGCGGCAGAGGAAGAAAGCGGCAGAATGCCGAAGCTGGTGCAGGAACGTAAGGTAGACGGTATTATCGTCATCGGTAAAATGCTGGATGTTTACCTGCAGCATCTGAATGAGGAAGCCGGAATTCCCGTGATCTACCTGGATTATTATAACGGCAGGGAAGCCAGCGATTCCGTCATTTCCAACAGTTATTACGGTACCTATGAACTGGCTTATTATCTGTACCGCATGGGACACCGCAAGATCGCCTATGTGGGAACCCTGCTTGCCACCGAGAGTATTACGGACCGATATTTCGGTTACCAGAAGGCGCTGTTAGAGCTGGGACTGGAACAGAAGAAGGAATGGGTGCTGGATGATCGTCACATTGAGACCGGCAAGATCGATACCGTGAATATGCTGCAGATCCCCAAGGATATGCCGACGGCGTTCGTATGCAACTGTGATCTGACGGCCAGTTTCCTGATCAAAAAACTGAGAGAGAACGGATATCGTGTACCGGAGGACATCTCTGTGGTAGGTTTTGACAACTACCTGTATCCCGGACTCAGCGACATCCGTATCACGACTTATGAAGTAGATATGGGAGAAATGGCGAGAAGAGCCATTCATAATATTATCAAAAAAATCACCAGTGATAACTATAAGGCGGGAGTTACCGTGGTGGAAGGTCGTCTGGTACTGAAGGACAGCGTGTCTCGCGTATAGACTGCGGCGCGTTTTGACGATAGACAAAAGGTGTGACACCGGTATGTTTTTTAAACAGGTGGATGAAATGATTGGTATTGTCAATGCCCACCGCGGATCCCACCTCATGAATGGGATCATCTGTAGATAGGAGCAGCGATTTGGCTGCTTCTATTTTTTTCTCCTGAAGATATTGCAGCGGAGAGGTGTGGAAGGCGGCGGAGAATTCACGGCACAGACGGTAGCGGCTGATGCCTAAAGTCTGCTCGAAGTATTCCAGAGAATGACTTTCCGCATAATTTTCCTCGAAATCCGCTTTCATGGACAGCAGATAGGCGGGGATGGGCTTCGCATCCCGGGAGACTGACAGGGCGGACAGCATCAGTTCCGTGAACATTCCGGTCAGTTCCCTGTGAAGCTGCATCTGCTCCGCAGGAGTCGGAGTGAAAGGAAATTTGGTCAGCTGCGGCATCCGCTGTGAGACACAGGAACCGATGGGAATCGGATAACAACAGCTAAAATTAGCCTGAAATATGCTATAATAAGAAGAAAGCTCCAGACCGCTTAAGAAAAACATCTGGAAACGCCATTTTCCCTGCAACAGCCGCAGGGAAAATCCCTGACTGCAGTCTAAAAACAGCAGATGCCCATGATCCAGGATCACTTCACTGCCCTGGGTGGTAAGGACGGCACTGCCTTCTAAGGTATAGAGCAGCAGATACGAAGGAAAGGGATTCCATTCATAATAGAAAGGATCGGAGAGTCGGAATTCTCCACCGGCAAGGGGCAGTAGAAAGCCCTTGTCTTCCAGGGATACCTTATAGATCTGTCCCAGGAGAATCTCCGGGGACCGCTGCCCTTCCACATCGTAGGAAGTACGTTTCAATGCATTGAGAAAAGTGGTGGAAATGCCCCTGCTTTTGCTGTTCGTGTTCACCTATCTCCCTTTTGGAGAAATGGTAAAATTCAGTTTTTACAAAATGAAATATGCTACCCCCGTAGACAAAAGAGTGTTTGTGGGATTTGACAACTACATCGACGTATTTAAAAAAGACGAATGCTTCAGCGCATTGAAGCTTAAGCTTCAAAACCAAGTTCGGCAATATGTTCAAGGGATTCATGTTCTTCCCTTACCTGATCAGTGGTATTGCCATCGGATTTATCTTCAAATTTTTCTACACCAGAGGTTTTGTATTCGATACGGTATTACAGTGGTGTGGATTTAACTTAGAAAGCCTTCCGTACTGGCTGAAAGACAAGAGTATTAACAATATCTCTCTGGTAGCTTCCTCCGTATGGCGTTATTACGGCAACAACATGGTACTCTTCATCGGTGCCATCATGTCCGTAGACTCCGAGATGTACGAGGCAGCAGAGCTGGACGGTGCCAATAAATTCCAACAGTTTATACATATTATTTTACCCAGCATTAAGACCATTGTTACTCTGAACGTGATCCTGTCCATTACAGGTTCCCTGAGTGCTTTCGACCCTCCCTACGTTATCACCAAGGGTGGCGGCGGAACCGCAACTTACTTCGTATTGATGGATAAGATCGCACATACCAACCAGCAGGTAGGTCTTGCATCTGCCATGGCAGTGGTACTGTTACTGATTATCTTCGCGGCAACGATCTTACAGAAGCTCTTCTTCAAACTGGTATTTAGAAGTTCCGATGCGGACAATGAAGAATATACCAGAAGAAAACGTCTCAGAAGAGAGAGAAGATGGAAGAAGGAGGCGGTGTAAGATGGCAAAGATGAAAATCAGCCTGGTATTCTTCTCCTTCGTGGCATTATTGCCCATCGTATCCTGCGTCATTACGGCGTTCAAGACCGATGCGGAGTACCAGAGCACCAATGTTATGACCCTGCCGGAGAGCTGGCTGAACTTCCAGAACTTTATTGACGCATTTAACCGTGCCAACATGGGCAGAGCCTATATCAACTCAGCAATCATCCTGGTATTTGTACTGCTTGGATCCATCCTGGTGGGAACACAGCTTGCTTATGTACTGAACCGATTCAAGTTCCCCGGCAACGGACTGATCCGCAGCCTGTTCCTGTTCGCAACCCTCCTTCCCGGAATTGCCATGCAGGTCTCTGTATACCAGATCATGAGTAACCTCGGATTCATCAACCATCTGTATGGTTACATCATTATGAACATGGGTACGGATGTTATCTCCATCTACATCTTCATCCAGTTCATGGAAAATATTTCGGTATCGCTGGACGAATCCGCATTTATCGACGGAGCTTCCTACTTTACCATTTACTGGAAAATTATTCTTCCGCTTTTGAAGCCCGCTATCGTAACATCTATGGTATTAAAGGGCGTAGGTGTGTATAATGAATATTATTGCGCCAGTCTGTATTTGCAGGACAAGAGGACTCTGGGTGTGGTTGCAACCTCCCTGTATACCTTCACCGGACCTCTTGGCAGCAAATACAATCTGATCTGTGCAGGTGTACTGATGTCTCTGCTGCCTGCACTGATCGTATTCCTGCTCTGTCAGAAACAGATCTACAGTGGAATCACTTCCGGCGCTGTCAAAGGATAAAATCAAAGGAGCGTGTGGAACATGAAAAATGCGGAAACCATGAAAATGAGAGAAGAGATCAAGAACCATCTGATAAACGGAATCATTCCTTTCTGGAAAGGTATGAGAGATGACGAGTTCGGCGGTTATTACGGCTGGCTGGATTACGATCTGAACCTGGATAAAAAAGCGGAAAAAGGCTGTATCCTGAATAGCAGAATCACCTGGTTCTTCTCCAACGCATATACACTGTTAAAAGACGAGAGTCTGTTAGAGGAAGCGAAGCACGGCTATGCTTTCCTGAAAGACCATTGTCTGGATAAAGAATACGGCGGTATCTACTGGTCCTTAAACTATGACGGAACCCCGAAGGATACCACAAAACATACCTATAATCAGGCATTCTGCATCTACGCACTGTCCTCTTATTATGAGGCAAGTGGGGATGCGGAAGCCCTGGAATTGGCAAAAAAGCTGTTTACCCTGATCGAGACTACCTGTATGGATGAGGTGGGATATCTGGAAGCATTCACCAGAGATTTCAAACCGGAATCCAATGAAAAATTATCGGAGAACGGTGTGCTGGCTGACAAGACCATGAACACACTGCTTCATGTATTCGAAGCCTATACTGAGCTCTACCGGGTATCCGGTGATGAAAAGGTGCGCAGACGCCTTCTGTGGATCATGGAGGTCTTCGCTGAGAAGGTTTACAATCCGAAGCTCCACAGACAGGAAGTATTTTTCGATAAGCACTACAACACCATTCTGGATCTGCATTCCTACGGTCACGATATCGAGACTGCATGGCTCATCGACAGAGGCTGCAAGGTTCTGGATGATCCTGAGCTGACCCAGAAGATGTATGCCATTACCAGAGATCTGACTGCACAGATCTATAAGGTAGCATTCGACGGACATTCTCTGGCAAACGAATGTGACAGAGGTGTCGTGAATGTACACAGAATCTGGTGGGTACAGGCGGAGACCGTGATCGGTTTCTTGAACGGCTATGAAAAAGAGCCGGAGAAGACGGAATATCTGGAAGCTGCTGAGAAGGAATGGGCATTTATCAGAGATCATGTGATCGATAAGAGACCCGGTTCCGAATGGTTCTGGGAAGTGGATCCGGAAGGCAATCCCTATCCCGACCGTCCTATCGTGGAACCCTGGAAATGCCCCTACCATAACGGCAGGATGTGCATGGAGGTTATGAAACGTATTCCCGAATAATCATTTATTTTTAAGAGAGGATACCTATATGTTAGAGCGTTATTACATAGAAAAAGAGAAGCAGGAGAAGTTGCTTTCCCGTAAAAATGTAAAGTCCGATTTCTACAACGGTATTTACGACCGTTATGAATATCCGGTTCTGACCAGAGAACATATTCCCCTGACCTGGAGATATGATCTCAATCCCAAGACCAACCCCTATTTTATGGAGCGTCTGGGTATCAATGCGGTCATGAATTCCGGAGCCATTGAATTAAACGGCAAGTATTATCTGGTAGCCCGTATCGAAGGCAACGACAGAAAGTCTTTCTTCGGTGTGGCAGAAAGTGACAATGGTATCGATGGTTTCCACTTCTGGGACTATCCCATCCTGTTGGACGATACCTGCCCGGAAGAGACCAATGTCTACGACATGCGTCTCACCAAGCATGAAGACGGTTACATCTACGGTGTGTTCTGCTCCGAGAGCAAGGATACTTCCGTGAATGACCTGTCCGCAGCAGTAGCAGCTGCCGGCATTGTAAGAACCAAAGACTTAAAGCACTGGGAGAGACTGGAGAACTTAAAGACCCTTCGTTCTCCCCAGCAGAGAAATGTAGTGCTGCACCCGGAATTTGTAGATGGCAAGTATGCTTTCTACACCAGACCGATGGATGACTTCATTGAGACCGGAAGTGGCGGAGGAATCGGTTTCGGACTGTGCGACGATATCACCCAGGCAGTCATCGACGAAGAGCGCATGACCAGCCTGCGGAAATATCACACCATCACCGAAGCCAAAAACGGTGCGGGAGCTACCCCCATCAAAACAGACAGAGGTTGGATACATATCGCACATGGAGTACGTAATACCGCAGCCGGTTTGCGTTACGTCATTTATGCTTTTGCCACGGATCTGAAGGATCCTGCAAAAGTGATCGCAGAGCCTTCGGGCCTGTTGATCGGTCCCAGAGGGGATGAGAGAGTGGGAGATGTTTCAAACGTAGTATTTACCAACGGATGCTTAACGAATGAGAAGGGGGAAGTCTTTATCTACTATGCATCCAGCGATACCCGCATGCATGTGGCAACTACTACCATAGATAAGCTTGTGGATTATGTATTCAACACCCCTTCCGATCCCGGAAGAAGCGTGGAATGTGTGGCACAGAGATGTGAACTCATTCGTAAAAATGAAGCATTTTTAAAACAGGAAGCGCGATAAAAAGTGCAGAAATGAGGGACAACATGAGTAAAGTAAAGATGATCAGCCCTGCCGTACCGAATGTACCCTGGCAGGATAAACCCGAAGGACATACCGGAGCTCCGTTATGGAGATACACAGAGAACCCCATCATTGGCAGAAATCCCATAGAGGGAGTAGCCAGAATCTTCAACAGTGCCGTAGTACCTTACGGTGACGAATTCATCGGCGTATTCCGCGGTGAGCAGGTCAACGGTATTCCTTACATTTACTTAGGACGCAGCAAGGATGCCATTCACTGGGATTTCGATAAGGATAAGATCCAGTTCGTAGACGAAGAGGGCAAGCCTTTTATGCCGATCTACGCATACGATCCCAGACTGGTAAAAGTAGAAGATATTTACTATATCATCTGGTGTCAGGATTTCTACGGTGCAGCCATCGGTATTGCAAAGACCACGGATTTCAAGACTTTTACAAGAATCGAGAATCCGTTCCTTCCCTTTAACCGTAATGCCGTACTGTTCCCCAGAAAAGTACACGGCAATTTCATGATGCTGTCCCGACCTTCCGACAGCGGACATACCCCTTTCGGTGACATCTTTGTCAGCGAGAGTCCGGATATGGTATTCTGGGGCAAACACAGACATGTGATGGGCAAGTCCTCCGAATGGTGGGAGTCCTTAAAGATCGGCGGAGGTGCAGCACCCATTGAGACTTCCGAAGGATGGCTCCTGTTCTACCATGGTGTCAGCGGAACCTGTAACGGTTATGTCTATTCCATCGGTGGAGCGATCCTGGATATCGACACCCCGTCCATCGTAAAATATCGTTGCGAGAATTTCCTTCTGACTCCCGAAGAGTGGTATGAGGAGAGAGGATTCGTACCGAATGTATGCTTCCCCTGCGCTACCATTCATGACTCCGAGAGCGGCAAGATCGCTATTTACTATGGTGCAGCAGACAGCTATGTAGGACTGGCATTCACAACCATCGATGAAGTGGTTGACTATATCAAAGAACACAGCGTGGTCAGCACAAGCGATACGGAAGAAGGCAGAAGATAGAATCACGGGACCCGCGGAATGCGGGTCCTTTTGTTTATTAATATCTTATGGAGACAGCGTATGATGGAAAAAGAGGAATTGCTTGCCAGAATTGAAGGGCTGGAACAGGAACTGGCAGAGGAACGTATCAGACGGAAGATCACGGAGACCCATGAGGAAGACAAGGCAGAGTTCTATCTGGTGTCGGTAATCGTGTCCGGCGTGAGGGAAGAAAATGCCGGAAAATGATTGACAGCCCGGGAACGGTGAGTTATTAGTATAAATAAAAATGCATAAGGGCAAATTCAAAGAAAGCAGGAACAGAAAGCATGACTAAAGATATTATATTT
>CAVGMD010000003.1:25567-66099 GCA_963630275.1 Bacteroidaceae bacterium
GCCGGTATGCACTCACAACATCTGGGGCGGCACCCGGTTGAACAGAGAATTCGGTTATCCTATTGAGGGTGACGATATCGGGGAGTGCTGGGGCATCAGCGCCCATCCCAGTGGAGACGGCACCGTGGCAAGCGGAGCTTATAAGGGAATGAAGTTGTCCGAACTGTGGGAGAAGCATCCCGAGCTGTTCGGTGATACGGGAATGGATCGTTTCCCGCTGCTGATTAAGATCATTGATGCGAAGGACGATCTCAGCATCCAGGTGCATCCTAATGATGAATATGCGAAGGTTCATGAGAACGGATCCCTGGGCAAGACCGAGTGCTGGTTCATCTTAGACTGCAAGGAGAACGCCACACTGGTAGTGGGACATAACGCACAGACCAAAGAAGAACTGGAGAAAATGATCCATGAGGGCAGATGGAAAGAATTCATCCGTGAGATCCCCATTAAGCCCGGGGATTTCATCCAGATCGATCCCGGCACCGTACATGCCATCAAGGGTGGCACATTACTCCTGGAGACCCAGCAGAGCAGCGATATCACCTACCGTGTATACGATTATGACAGATTGAGTAATGGCAAGCCCAGACAGCTGCACATCGCCCAGAGTATCGATGTCATCACCGTTCCCGCCAAGTCCGCGGACAACAGTGTGGTGCATACCGAGAAAAAGGATGACGCCATCCAGCAGCTGATCCGCTGCCCGTACTACACCGTATACCGCATTGATGTGGAACATCGCGTGGAGACCTGGCAGGATAAGCCTTTCGTCCTCATGAGCGTGGTAGAGGGAGAAGGTACTCTGAACGGCACCCATTTAAAAAAGGGCGATCATCTGATCCTGCCCGACGGCTACGGCAAAGTAGAATTACAGGGCAAGATGCAGATCATTGCATCTACCATCTAAGCTCACAGCAAAATAAAAGTCCGGTCACTTTAATGTGTGACCGGACTTTTTGCGTGTGCACCTGTCGGTACACGTTTCCGCCGGTATTCTGTCGGCGTCATTCCCACAAATTTTTTAAACTGCCGCATAAAGTGCAGTTCATTGTCATATCCACAGAAATCAGACAGGCTACGGATACTCATGTCACTTCCGGTCAGATAATATTTTGCCAGTTCCAGACGGGCACTTATGATGTCATGCTGGCAGGAACAGCCGAAGAACTGCTTGTACAGATGTTGAAAATACGAGAGGCTTAAGGCAAGAGAATCTGCCAGGACCGGAACCTTCCAGTCATTTGCCGGATTGTTATAGATCTGCGTCCGGAGCCCGGAAAAGGCAGGATAATATTTCTGTACACTGGAATCACCGAAATCCGTTGTCAGTTCATCCTGCAGGGCATATAGAAAAATATGCATGAAAGAATCAATGGATTCCTGTCTGTAACGGGAATTGCCGAAAAAAATATCCGACAGCATCCGGACATATTCCGACAGTCTGTGAAAATTGTAAGGCTGCAGAATCTGACACATGGGAGGCAGCAGGCTCAGGAGAGTGTCACGTTCCTGATCGTTCGGAAGAAAATGGATCCAGTCATCGTTATACCCGATGACATCGCAGCCATAGTGAATATAGGTATTTGGCGGGAAACAGATCAGGGAATTCGGAGCGACTATGTGTTTCTCTCCGTTTAGATAAATCCAGGATTCCCGCTTGATGAGCAGAATAAGGTAGTCAGGTACTCCCTGTTTATGTTCTATATTACAGGGCTTCGGATGATGGGAATCATGTCCGCAGCTATTGACGTATATCATAGATGACCTCCTGTAAAAAAGCAGAATATGTCAGTTATTAGCATTGTAAGATATTGTAACTGTCCTGTCAAATGATTACCATGAAATTAAGAAAACGAAAGGGAGGTATCCGACATGATCTGGAATGTCCGGGAGTACGGAGCGGTGGATGATGGCAGGACCATCAACACAGAGGCGATTCAGAATACCATCGATAAATGTCATCAGGCAGGAGGCGGTACGGTACGGATAGAAGGCGGAGTGTACATCAGCGGAACTCTTTTCCTGCGAAGCAATGTTGCACTGGAGATCGCACAGGGTACGGTATTAAAAGCGAGTCCCAATATCGGGGATTACGCGGAAAATGTCCATCATAACAGATATCGCAATGAAAAAGCGCTGGATCGGTGTTTCCTCTACGGAGAGGATCTGGAGAATATCGGTATCTGCGGCAGGGGAAGCATCGAGGGCAGCTCGGAAGCGTTTCCCAACGAAGGCAGTATCTACCGCCCGATGATGATCCGGTTTTTACGATGCAGACAGATACATATCGAGGATATCCGGTTGTGTGACGCGGCAGCCTGGACCACGGCTTTTCTGGATTCCGAGTACATCTGGATCAGTAAGGTATATATTCACAATGAGAAACGTTATAACGGCGACGGACTGGATTTCGACGGATGTGCTCATGTATTTATAGACAATTGCAGCATTACCGGAACGGACGACAATCTGTGCCTGCAATCCAGCTCCAAAAAATATCCCGTGAAGGACATCCATATCAGCAACTGCGAATTTACTTCTCTGTGTGCCGGTATCCGGATCGGACTGAAATCCATCGGGGATATCTACAACGTGGTTATCAGTAACTGTACTATGGACAGAGTATGGCGGGAAGGCATCAAGATCGAGTGCACAGAAGGCGGCAGCATTTCAAATATTCTGATCCAGAATGTGATGATGCGGGATGTGACAAGACCGATTTTTATGATCCTGAATAACCGCTTTAAGACAGACGATTACGGAAGCTCCGTAGAACTGGAGCAGATGCCGGAGATCGGCAGTATGGAAAATATTACGATCACCAATCTGACGGCGGTGGATACCGAAGAAATGAAGAGCACCCATTATCGTTTCGGCAATGACATCATGGGAGAACCGAAATTTAACGGAATCCGCATAGACGCCGAGAAACAGCATCCGATCCGGGGCATAACATTGCAGAACATAAGGTACCACAGCATCGGCGGGGTAAAAAAGGCAGACATTCCTGCGGAATATCCTCCCGTACTGGATCTGCTTCTGCATCCGGGAGAGGTGACCTCGGAGAATTATTATCCCGACTGGAGCCGGGCGGCATATATGGATATCCGGAGTGTGGAAGACCTGATTTTGGACAATATCCGTTTCGATTCTGCGGAACCGGATGAGCGGGAACCGTATTTTATCGAGAACAGCCGGAGCGTCAGACAGGACATCCGGGTAAATGCATAGAGACCAAATAACAGCAAATAGAACAGGAGAAAAAACATGGAAAATTATCAGGCATGGGCAGAAGAGGTCTTAGGAAAAGTAAAAGAGAAAATGGCATGGGTCAGTGAAAAAAACAAGGACATCATTCCTTACACCACCGATGAGAACGGCAATTATGACGATCGTTCCGCAGAAGATAAACAGTGGAATCACGATGACGGACTGAACTGGTGGACCAACGGATTCTGGGGTGGCATTATGTGGCTGCTGTATCAGGATACAAAAGACGAAAAATATGCACAGATCGCACGGGTTTCCGAACAGAAAATGGAGAAATGTTTTGAAAGCTATTTTGGACTGCATCATGATGTGGGATTCATGTTCCTTCCCACGGCGGTTGCCGATTATCGACTGACAGGTCATGAAGATTCCAAGCGGATCGCCATGCATGCAGCAAGCCTCTTGGCAGGCAGATTCAACCCGGTAGGCAAGTTTATCCGGGCATGGAATCAGGTACCGGGCAGTGACACCACAGGCTGGGCAATCATCGACTGTATGTTCAATATCTGCCTGCTGTACTGGGCTTCCGAGGAGAGCGGAGATCCCAGATTCCGTCAGATTGCCATGATGCATGCGGACACCGTGATGGAGAATTTCATCCGTCCGGACGGTTCGGTATGTCATATCGTGGAATTTGATCCGGAGACCGGTGCCATGGTGAAGAGCCACGGCGGACAGGGCTATGCGGAAGGATCTTCCTGGACCAGAGGACAGGGCTGGGCACTGTATGGTTTCACCAACAGCTATACTCATACCGGCAAGCAGGAATATCTGGATACCGCTAAAAAGGTGGCACACTATTGCATCGCCAACATTCCGGAGAGCGGCATCATTCCCGTGGACTTCCGTCAGCCTGCGGAACCGGCGTGGGAGGATTCCTGCGGTGCATGTATCATCGCCGGTGGCCTCTTAGAAGTAGCGAAGCATGTGCCGGAGTTGGAAAAAGAGATGTACATCCGTGCAGCTGTTAAGATACTGAAGGCAATTGCAGAGACCAGAGCGGACTGGACGAAGAACTGTGATGCTATCGTACAGAACTGTACCGGTGCATATCATGACAGCAGACATCATTTTACCATGGTATATGCGGATTATTATTTCATTGAGGCACTGTATAAACTTACCGGAACCGGCATTTTGCTGTGGTAGAAAGGTGTGGGTATCAGTATGAAATTAGGTGGAATAGAAGCCGGCGGCACCAAAATGGTATGTGCCATAGGAGACGAGCAGGGGAATATTTTTGACAGAGTGGTATTCCCCACGGAGACACCGGAGATCACAGTGCCGAAGATGATCGATTATTTTCGTGATAAAGGTATCGAGGCGCTGGGAATCGGCTGTTTCGGACCGGTGGATCTGAATAAAAAATCAGCGACTTACGGATATATCACCAGTACGCCGAAGCTGGCATGGAGATTTTACGATTTCGCCGGGGCTTTCCGGGAGGCATTGCAGATTCCGGTGGGTTTTGATACCGATGTCAACGGAGCGGTGCTGGGAGAAGTACGATTCGGTGCAGCGAAGGGCTGTGAAAATGCCCTCTACATCACCATCGGTACCGGCGTGGGTGTCGGTGCCTACATCAACGGTAAGCTGCTTCATGGACTGATGCATCCGGAAGGCGGACATATTTTCCTGCAAAAGCATCCGAAGGATACTTACGCAGGCTGCTGCCCCTATCATGGTGCCTGTCTGGAAGGGCTGGCATCCGGTCCGGCGATTCAGGGCAGATATGGTAAAAAGGGAGCGGAACTTGCCGGAAGAGACGATGTCTGGGAACTGGAAAGCTATTATATCGGACAGGCGGTTGCCGATTACATGATGACTTATTCCCCTGAGAAGATTATCCTCTGGGGCGGCGTCATGCATCAGGAGAAAGTCTTTGACATGGTCAGAAAAAATGCCCTGGAGTTCTTAAATGGCTACCTGCCCGAGGTAAGCCTGCCGAAGGATATGTCACAGTACATTGTGGCTCCGGCATTGGGAGAGAATCCGGGGATCATCGGAGCATTGTGCCTGGCACAGGAGGTGGTTGCATGCAGCAGATAGCAAAAGGAATCTGGGAAATCGTGTTGGGAGAACCGGAAGAATTTACCCCGGAGCATTTCAGACAGTTTCCGGTCAGAACAGAAGAGATAGAGCAGATCCCGGTAAGCCGTGAGTGCGCAGTCAGTGAGGAAAAAATCCACTGGAAAAAGACAAAACGGGGCATCACAGTCACTCTTCCCATGGAGACACAGGAAGATATCTACGGCTTCGGACTGCAGTTTCAGGGATTCAACCAGGCGGGCAGGAGACGTTATATCAAGGTGAATTCCGATCCGGTGGCAAATACCGGAGAAGGCCATGCACCGGTACCTTTTTACATTTCTTCCGCAGGATACGGATTGTTTGTGAATACTTTCCGTTACACCACATTTTTAATGGGAACGAACAGCGAACGTGGACAGTCTGCCGGGATGACGGCAGAGAATGAGGCGCACGAAGAGTTTTCCGAAGCTGCGATCTATGCGTTAAAGAGAGCAAAGGAAGAACGAAAAGTAATCATCGATATCCCGGCAGCAGAGGGTATTGAACTGTATCTGTTCGCGGGAGATTTTATGGAAATCGTCCAGAGATACAATTTGTTTTCCGGCGGTGGCTGTGTGCCTCCCATGTGGGGACTGGGTATGTGGTACCGTATCTATGGTGGCGGAGATGAAAAAGCGCTGAAAGAACTGGCAGAGCAGTTCCGTAAGGAAGAGATTCCCATGGATGTTCTGGGACTGGAACCCGGATGGCATTCCCACAGCTATTCCTGCACCTATAAGTGGTCATATCTGTTCCCTCATCCGCAGGAAATGATCGATGAGATGACAGAGCAGGGCTATAAGCTGAACCTGTGGGAGCATGTCTATGTGTATCCCAAGGCTCCGTTTTATCAGGAGCTTGTACCTTACAGCGGTGATTACGAGGTATGGAACGGACTGGTACCGGATTTCGCTACGAAAGAGGCATGTCAGTTATTTGAGGACTACCACAGAGACACGTTCGTGAAACAGGGCATTGCGGGATTTAAACTGGATGAATGTGACAATTCCGATTACAATCCCTCCAACTGGGCATTCCCGGATTCTACGGAATTCCCTTCCGGCATGGACGGCGAACAGATGCATCTTGCCATCGGAACTCTGTACCAGAACCTGATTTACCGGATCTATCAGCAGGAGAACCGCAGAACCTATTCCCAGGTGCGTTCCTCCGGAGCAATGGCGGCACCGCTGCCCTTCGTATTATATTCGGATCTGTATGATCATAAGCAGTTTATCCGTGGTGTGGTAAATGCGGGATTTTCAGGACTTTTATGGTGCCCTGAGGTGCGGGACTGCGTAAGCGGCGACGATCTTCTGCGAAGATTGCAGACGGTAGTATTCTCCGGTCATGCACTGATCAACAGCTGGCGGATTCCCAGTCCCCCCTGGAAACAGACCGACATTGAGAAAAATCTTGCCGGCGAGACTATGGATACGGCAGACTACTATACAGCGGAATGCAGAAAACTGTTTGAACTGCGTATGAGCCTGCTGCCTTATTTATACAGTGCGTTTGTGGAGTACAGCCATAGCGGCAAGCCTCCCATCCGTGCACTGGTACTGGACTATCCGGAGGATATGGAAGCACGCATGGTGGATGATGAGTATCTGTTCGGTGAGAGCATGCTGGTCTGCCCCCTGACCTATGAGGATGGCACATCCAGAAGCGTGTATCTGCCGGAAGGCAGCTGGTATGATTTCTTCACCGGTGAAAAGCAGGAGGGTGGCAAGAGCCTGGAAATACATGCGGCGTATGACAAGATTCCCGTATTTGTAAAAGAGGGTGCCATCATTCCTCTGGCGAAACCGGTGACCCATGTGGAGAAAGATACCGTATTCGAGATGACGGTAAAGACCTTCGGGGAAGCCGATGGCAGCTTTGTACTGTATGAGGACGATTTTGAGACCTTTGCTTATGAAAAGGATCAGAATCGTATCGTGGTAGAAAAACATCCCGGAGAGGAACTAACGGTCCGTTCTGAAAACGGGACAATGACAAAATATCGGTTTGCGAGGTAAACAAAACTTATGTTTGAAAACGGAAAAATATGGCTGGATGATGCCGGTGCACCGATTCAGGCTCATGGAGGTTGTATCATTCAGTATGATGGTATGTGGTACTGGTACGGAGAACATAAGGGAGCGGAGAACTGCCCCGGCACCACAAGAGTGGATGTTATCGGCATCAGCTGTTATTCTTCCAAAGACATGAACAGCTGGCACTATGAGGGACTGGCACTGGATGTGAAGGACAGCCCGGAAGGCAGTCTGATACAGCCGGAAAATGTCTGTGAGCGCCCGAAAGTCTTATATAACGAAAAGACCGGGAAATTCGTCATGTGGATGCATCTGGATACACCGAGGTACACCTATGCGGGAGTGGCAGTAGCAGTGGCGGACCGTCCCACAGGTCTGTTTACCGTGATCCGGGAGATGCAGCCGAACCGGACGGACAGCAGAGATATGACACTTTTCAGAGATGTGGACGGTACGGCATGGCTGGTGCACAGCTCAGACTGGAACAAAACACTGCGTCTGTCGAGACTGACGGAAGATTTTACGGACGTAGACGGATTTTATACATCAGTTCTGGTGGATCAGACCAGAGAGGCACCGGCACTCATGTACCGGGACGGAAAATATTATATGATCACCTCCGGCTGTACCGGATGGCAGCCCAACAGTGCCTTATATGCCGAGTGCAATCATCTCTGCGGGCAGTGGAAGCTGATCGATAATCCCTGTGAGGGTGATAATTACAGACGCACCTTCGAAGGACAGAGTACATACATTTTTGAAAAAGACGGAAAGATCTGGCTGATGCTGGACCACTGGAAACCCAGAGATCTTGAAAATTCCGGCTACAGCATTCTTCCTGTGACCGTAGAGGATGGAATACTGACCGTAAAATGGCAGGCAACATTCCCGGAGCAACAGTAAATATAGTAAGCGGAGGATTATCATGATTCACAATCCTATTTTGAAAGGCTTTCATCCCGGTCTGCCCATTTATCTCAAAGCAGAGATGCGAAACGGTTATATCACTTTTTCCTATCGGCTGGAAGGCAGTGACTGGAAGATCATGGCAGAAAAAGTGGATGGCAGTTTTATGTCGGATGAAGCCTGTACGGAAGGGTGGTTCACCGGAGCCATGGCGGGGATCTGCTGTCAGGATCTTACGGGATTCGGTAAGTATGCGGATTTTGACTGGTTTGAAATGAAAACAAAATAGGTTCTTAAAAAAATGTACTTTGACCTTAAAAAAGTGCATTTTTTTTATATCTGTAAATTGCTATATTACAATTACAACAACGGAAGGCCAACCGGGAAGTAATACATAAGCACGAAATAATATGAGAAGGAATCAAGGAGGTTACTATGAGAAAGAAATTACTGGCAAGTGTACTTGTAGCAGCAATGGCAACAACCATGTTAGCAGGCTGCGGAAGCTCCGATGACAATACAGCAGGAAGCAGCGCTCCTGCAGCATCTACCACAGAAAGCGCAGCAACTACTACAGTAGCAGCTGATGCAGAATCCATCGTATCTGCACCTACCGAATTAACTTTCATCTTCGCAGACGGCGATGAGGGAGCCAAGGCTTCCATGAATGAGATCGTTAACAGATTCAATGCAGCATATCCCGATATTACCGTGACCATCGAGCCCGGTAACGGCGGTGCTTACAGCGAATTCATCAAGACCAAGGACAGTGTTGGAGAATTCCCCGATGTTATGGAAATGAGAGATACTGCAATGTACGTAAGAGCAGGCAAGCTGGAGCCTCTGTCTGAGGAGATCACCTCTCTGTTCCGTACTACCACAGAATTTGACGGTCAGGTATACACCGCTCCTCTGTCCGGTGAAAATACCAACGGTATCATCTATAATAAAAAGTATTTTGACGATAACGGTCTTACAGAGCCCACTACTTATGAAGAGTTCATGACTCTGTGCCAGACCATCAAGGATAAAGGAGACATGGCTCCTTTGGTAGTCGGTGGTCAGGATATCTGGCACATGGGCTTCCTGTTCCACAAAGCTTACAACGATCAGGTACTGAGCAAGGATCCGGACTTCATCGAGCATTGCTATGAAGGAACCAAGGATTTCTCCGATGATACCATGAAGGCAACTTTCCAGGAACTGAAGGATATCTTCCAGTATGCACAGGATGGCTGGACCTCTACTCCCGATGCCCAGATCACCACTTTCCTGGTAAACGATATGGCGGCTATGATGTACTCCGGTACTCATATGTTCTCCCAGATCGAAGCAGCAGATCCTGACTTCGAGTACGGATGGTTCGCAATTCCCAGTCCCGATGGCAAGACCCGTCTGGTAGGCGGTGCCGGTGTCGGCGGTCTGGCAATCTCCGCAGAAGCAGCTAAGGATCCGGACAAAAAGGCAGCAGCAGAAGCTTTCATCAAGTTCTTCTTTGCTCCTGAAAACTACAAGGTATACTGCGAGACCCTGAACTTCATCCCTACTACCGTAGATGAGCCTCAGATGGATGTATCTCCTGTATTCCAGGAAGTTATTGACGCCAATGCAAGTGCAGATGACCTTGCTCCCATGTGGAACGGCCGTGTAGGCAACAACGAGCTGCCCCCTGACTTCAGAAACTTTACCTATAAGACCCTGACTGAAGTGCTTCAGGGAACCAGAGACATTGATTCTGCTTGTGATGAATTAAATAAGACCTGGCAGGTAAGCATTCAGAGCTTCAACCCCGTAACAGGTGTGGGAATCGAATAATTCAATGATAAAAGAATCTCACGCTGTCAGGTAACGCTGACAGATGTGAGATTCTTTTTTAGAAAGTAGTAAAGTAGAAAGGAAGAAAATGCAATGCAGAAGAGGAGAAAATTCGATAAAACCGCTTTTGTCTTTATCGCCCCGGCGTTCATCTTTTTTACGCTGTTTATTATCGTACCGACCCTTTCCAGCGTATATTACAGTTTGACCTCCTGGGATGGTATCAGCCCCAATGTGAAATTCATCGGACTGGCAAACTATAAGGAGATCTTTACCAGTGCCCGATTCGGAAATGCATTAAAAAATACTATATTACTTACCGTATTCATCTCTGTATTTGAAAATGCGTTCGCACTGGCGCTGGCACTGATCGTGGACAATGTAAGATGGGGCAAGAACTTCTTCCGCAGCGCATTTTACATTCCGGTTCTGATCAGTGGTATTGTATCCGGTTTCATCTGGAAGATCATGTACAATTACAACTTTGGTACCATCAACACGATCCTGAAGGATATCGGTATGGGTAATTTCCGTCAGGATTGGCTGGGCAACAGCAAGCTGACACTGCTGATGATCGGCGTGGTACTGGTATGGAAGGGCGCCGGCTACTATATGATCATCTATCTGGCATCCCTGCAGAGTGTCTCCCCCGACCTGATCGAGGCAGCTCAGATTGACGGTGCAAGCCCCTGGCAGCGTTTCAAGTCCATCACCGTGCCCCTGATCTCCGGAGCATTTACCATCAACTTTACATTATCCCTGATCAACGGATTAAAGGTATTCGACCAGATCAATGTTATGACGGATGGCGGTCCCGGATTTACTTCCGAGACACTGGTATACCTGCTGTATAAGGTAGGCTTCAATGAAGGAAGACAGGGCTTCGGTACCGCAGTCGGTATTATGTTACTGTTTATCATCATTATCCTGAATACACTGCAGCAGAAATTCTTAAGAAGCAGGGAGGTGCAGATGTAATGAGCAAAGAAAAAGTTATCAGAAAGCCCGTGGAGAAAATCAAGCCCGGACAGATCGTATTATTTGTAGTTACCATCCTGCTGGCCATCCTGTTTTTATACCCGGTGTTCTTTGCACTGATTTCTGCATTCAAGAGTAACGGTGATATCCTGAAGAACCCGATTGCATTACCGACTTCTCTCTATATACAGAACTTTAAGGATCTGTTTGCACAGTCCGATTTCGCTACAGCGATCATTCACTCCGTGTTCCTGACTGTGGTATCGGAAGTACTGATCGTATGTATCGTGCCCATGGCAGCTTATGGAATCGAGAGAAGAAAAAGTAAGACAACGTCCCTGATTTACACCTATTTCCTGGCAGGTATGATGATTCCTTTTCATCTGTACATGTTCCCTCTGTTCAAGGAAATGAAGATCTTCCATATCTTCGGTAATATGGTGGGACCTATTGTATGTTATATTTCCGGATCCATCGCTTTCGGTACCCTGTTATATTGCAGCTTCCTGAAAGGTATTCCTCTCGAGATCGAAGAGGCAGCACAGATCGACGGATGTACCCCGTTCCAGACGTTCTGGAAGGTTACTTTCCCTCTCCTCGGACCCTGTACCGGATCCATGGTTATCCTGAACGGTCTGGGAATCTGGAACGACTATCTGATGCCTTACCTGGCACTTCCCAGTGGCAAGGCGAAGACCATTACTGTAGAGATCGCATCCTTCGTAGGACAGTATACCGCCAGATGGGATATCGTATTTGCGGGAACCGTGATCTCTATCGTGCCTGCGCTGATCATCTTCTGTATGTTCCAGAAGTATTTCGTAAAGGGAATTACCGCAGGAGCAGCCAAGGGTTAACTAAGTTGCGAAAATTTATGGAATTTGCTATGCTATAACTATTCGGAGTCATGAAATATGACTCTGAATAGTTATTTGTTTTCGGAAGTAAATATGAGAGGGGTAACTTGCTTGAAACATTTTAACCTGTATCACAAATTCGCCCTGACAATGATATTGTTGGGGCTTTTGCCTATGCTCCTGCTGACCACTTTTATTGCCAATAAAATGATCCGTGATTACACGAAAGCGCTGAGCATACAATATGAGCAGGCATCGGAATATGTGTTGTCCGGCATGGAGACGGTGCTGGACAGTTATAATACCATATCGCAGATGCCCTATTTCTACAATCTGGGTGTGGGAAACGGCGCGGACAGTTATCTGTCCTTCGATCATTTCCGAAAGATTCTGACCGGGGAGGAATACGAACCGGAATCCATGGAGGCGGACAGGCAGCGGGATATGCAGGGTTTTCTGCAATATCTGCAGAGCGTGGACAGTTATATCAACAGCGTTCATGTTCTGTCCTCGGGAAACGGTAACGAAGAATTGGCATTTCACTACAGTGTATATAACACTTTTTTCAAGAATGAAGAAAAGTTCGAGGAACTGGTAGAATATGACACTTTGGACAAGGATAATAAGAAATTGATGCTGATCCCTCCGCATACCACCGCTTATTATTACGGTAACCCGGAGCAGGTATTTACTGTGGCGAGAAACTATTTCGATCTGCGGGGACCGGTGGGAAAAACACCTTATGTGGCAACACTTTTTCTGGATGTGGATATCAAGAGGATAGACAGGATCTTTGGGAGTGTTGCATTTAACGGCAATGAGCAGATCTATGTGGTAGATGAAGAAGGGAAATGTTTTTACAGCAATAACGAAGAAGTCATCGGAAGTAATCTGGCACAGAACTTGCAGAATATTCAGAATGACGAGGACTGGTTCGTGGTCTCCGCGGATGGGAAAAAATACGGTCTGTCGGTATATATCTGTATGGATGCGGGAGTCGCATTTTCCGATATCCGTAAAATGCAGAGACTGATGTACGGCTGTATCGTTTTGTCATGCGTATTGTTGTTTGCAGGTTCCTTTTATTTCTCCGACAGACTGACCAAACCCATGCAGCGTCTGGTAAATCAGATGAAGAAAGTGGGAAAAGGTAACTTCGATATCGAGATTCCGGTACAGAGCTCGGATGAGATCGGGGCACTGGCGGAAAGCTTTAATGAGATGAGCCGGGAACTGAAAAAGTATATCGATCAGTCCTATCTGGCACAGATAAGGCAGAACGAAGCGGAACTTACAGCATTGAAGTCCCAGATCTATCCCCATTTTCTGTATAACACGCTGGAGATCATACGGATGACGGCATTAGAGGATGAGGAGAAGAGCAAGGTCCCCGAGATGATCGAGGCCCTGTCACAGCAGATCCATTATATTATCGGACCCATGCAGGATCTCGTACCGTTAGAGCAGGAGATCGATATTGTCCGGAAATATGTGTATCTGTTGAACTGTAGAATCAGTGGCAAAGTGAAACTGATGGTAAATGCCCAGGGAGCGTCCATGATCCAGGTACCCAAGCTGATACTCCAGCCGCTGGTGGAAAATGCGTATGTACATGGAATCAAGCCAAAGCAGGGAGGCGGAAGCATTATGATCGAGGCGCACAGGAAGGATGATACGCTGGAGATCTCGGTGATGGATAACGGTGTCGGCATGGATCAGGACAGCATTGATAAGATCTTGCGGCTGCTGGAAGGGGATGCTCCCGGCATTAAGAATCAGTACAACTGGCAGAGTATCGGACTGAAAAATGTTCATGACCGTATCCGTTACCTGTATGGCGAAGAATACGGAATTCAGATCACCAGTACGGTCGGGGTAGGCACCATGATCAGTGTGGTATTGCCATGGAATACAGAGGAGAAGGGAGAGAATCCGGATGATAAAGATGATATTGGCGGATGATGAACCGGTAATCACCAGAGGAATCCGTAAACTGATCGACTGGGAACAGCTGGGAATTCAGATTATAGGGGAATACGAGGACGGGAAAAGTGCGTTTGCCGCAATTCTGAGGGACCAGCCGGAGATTGCCCTGCTGGATATTTCCATGCCGGGCATGAGCGGTGTGGATATTATCCGGGAATGCCATGGGCTGCAATGTAAGACGCATATCATTTTTATCAGTGGATTTCAGGAATTTGAGTATGCAAAGGCTGCACTGGACTACGGGGCAACGGATTATCTGTTAAAACCGGTGATCCGGGAAGAACTGTTGAAAGCTATTGAAAAATGCGTGAAGACACCGGAGCAGCCGGGCGTATCGTATAAGGGAAATATAGATTTTTCCGGGGATGCGGGAGAGCAGAATCAGATCTATATGCCGATCTGCGCTTATCCGGTATTCCGGCGGGGGGAGAACGAACAGATCCGGCATCTGATCCACTTTTCCCTGCTGAGTTTTCTGGAAGAATATTTTGAGGAGCATAAGGACGGCATTGTGTTCCAGAAGGAGAACCGGATCGTAGTCGTTTTGCAGAGGAGTGGTTCTGCGAATGTGTCGGAGGAACTGGAGCAGATCAAGGAGGGTGCGGAGAGTGCTACCGGGTATCAGATTCTGCTGATTTGTGGTGATGAGATCCATTCCATGCAGGAGATTCCGGAAATGTTCCAAAAATGTGTGGAGAAGGAAGGCTATCTGTTTTTTGCAGACCAGATGAAATACTCCGTGATCTCATGGAAGGAGACTCCTTTTCCCGGCAGGGTGGAGATGCAGAGTACGGAAGAGATAAAAAATGCGATTGCAGAAGGAATTCTGTCACATCAGCAGGAAATGATCCGGAATGGAATGGAGCGATATCGGCAGATGGTATGTCGATTGTCCAACGGGAGAAAAGAGGACGCTCTGTTTTATTACTGTACATTGATCCAGTCACTAGAAGAAATCCTCAGTGGAAAAGGTGCGCAAGTGTCATTCCCGAAGCATCAGGAACTGCTGGAGAAGGGCAGAACCTGCGGCAGTTTTTCCGAGATGGAGCAGATATTTACGGATGTGATGGATAATGCCTATAATGGGCTTGGGGAATCGGTGACCCAGAACGATAAGAAGGACATCAATAAGGCACTGGAGTATATCGAGTTTCACTACGCAGAGAGCCTGTCATTGAATGTCCTCGCCGAAGAAGTACATATGAATCTCTACTACTTCAGCAGCTTTTTCAAAAAAAGCACCGGCAAAAATTTCAAGGACTATGTCAATCAGATCCGCCTGAAACATGCAGTCACGCAGCTTTTAGACACCGACAAGAAAGTCTACGAGATCGCCATGGATGTGGGCTTCGGTGATGCCAGAGCGTTTAACGATGCCTTCCAGAAGACCTACGGGGAGACCCCGGCAGGGTATCGGAAGAGATTGCGGAAGTGAAAACTAGTAGTTGTGACAATGGTTTTCGTAAGATATAATACATTTTGGGAGAGAATTTCGGAGAAGGCCTTATAGAAAGGAAAATTATTGCTGATCGTGAGAATGAACAGAAGGAATAGAAAACATGGATACCATCAGAGGCAGATTTTTTAAACAGCATTTACTCTCAGACCAGTTTCTGGATCTGATTGAGAAGAACAAGCGCCCCATGGACGAGCTGATGTCCTATTATAAGTGTGCGATCATGGAGGTGGAGACGAAATTTAAAGTATTGAATCAGGAGTATTCCCTGGAATATGACCGCAATCCCATCGAGGGCATCAAGACGAGAGTGAAGTCCTACGACAGCATTCTTAGGAAGATCCGCCGGAAAAATATTCCCATGACGCTGGAAGGCATCGAGGAGAATATCCGTGACATCGCCGGTGTCCGGGTCATCTGCTCTTTTCCGGATGATATTTACGAACTGGCGGAGAGTTTCTTGCGACAGGATGACATTACCCTGATCGAGCGCAAGGATTATATAAAGAATCCCAAGGAGAGCGGCTACCGCAGCCTTCACCTGATCGTGCAGGTGCCGATCTTTTTACAGAATACAAAAAAACTGGTCTATGTGGAAGTGCAGTTCCGCACCATAGCCATGGATTTCTGGGCGAGCCTGGAGCACAAGCTGCAGTATAAGAAAAATATTCCGGAGAGCCAGGCGAAGTTTTTAAAGGACGAACTCTACGACTGTGCTCAGCAGAGCGCAGCACTGGACAAGCGGATGCAGAATATCCGGAATATCATCGCGGAAAGTGAGACCGCGGAAGAGGAAAAACAGGATTTTCTGCCCATCTTTTTACGGGACGATAAGGGCTGATTACGAAGAGAAAGATGTTGAGACAAGGCGGGCGTTAGTGCATGAAGATCAACGGACGAAGAGAATATCTTACCATATCGGAACTGGCGGGACTGAATAATATCAGCACGGATACTTTGCGGTATTATGACAAGATCGGACTGTTCCGCCCCGAATATGTGGACGAGTTTACCGGCTACCGGTATTATGCGTATTCCCAGTGTGAACAGATCAGCACGATCCTAGAACTGAAGAACTGGGGCATTCCGCTGGAAAAGATCAGACAATATATGGAATGCCGTAATATTGCCACCAGCAGAGAACTTCTGGACAATGTATGTGATGAACTGCAGAAAAAGATAAAGGAACTTCGGGCTACCGAGAAAATGATCCGCACCAAGATCGATTTCATGGAGCAGATCACGGAGGAACGGACGGGACAGCTGGAAATAGAGGAATTACCGGAGCGGACGGTCATATGCCTTGGGGAATATATCGAACTGTTTAAGGAGGGAGTCTTCCAGCAGTTGAAGCTGGAGGCTCTTCTTGGGCGGCAGATCTCGGCCTATGCCACGAATAAGATCGGTACCCTGATCGATGCGGATTCCCTGTTTGACGAGAAGAAACAGGCGCTTCGCAGAAGTGCCATGTACATCGTGGAAAAGGAAGAGAGAAAGCTTTTGAAGCAGATAGATCCGGCCTATATTCAGACACTTCCGGCCGGAAGATATCTGTGTGTGAATGGTTACGGGAGGTTTCGCTATTCCTGCGAAATGGCACAGAAGATCCGGGAGTATATCCGGACGCAGGGGCTGTCTGTCTGCGGGAATATCGTGGAACAGGACCTGATAGACATCAGTGTGACCAACGATGTGAATGAGATACTCCACAGAATCGAGATCCCGGTTAGTGAATAATTTTTTTCATTTAGGTATTGACTTTGGAGTGGCTCCAAGGTTTATACTTCATAAAAAGTTGATAAAGCACATAAAAAGAAAAACAAGAAAGTAAGCAACGGAGCTGACAGATCAGAGCCGTTGCTTTTTTGTTTCCTGAAAAAAAGGCTTTTGCAGGGCGAAGAGAAAGGAAGGGTTTTATGTACAAGTACATCATTAAGAGGATCCTGATGGCAATTCCATTATTCCTTGCGATAACGGCGGTGGTATATCTGTTGTTGTCCATTGCACCCGGAAGTGCGCTGGATACCATAGCCTCCTCGTCAAAGCTTACCAAGGTAGAGCTGGAGGAACTGAAAGCGTCACTGGGACTGGATAAGCCCATCATCGTAAGATACGCTTTGTGGCTGAAGGACTTTTTCCAGGGGGACTGGGGAACTTCCTACAGTACGAACCAGTCCGTATCCTACATGATCGGACAGAGAATCGGTCCGTCACTGATCCTGACCTGCTCCGGTCTGTTGATCGCAGTTTTGGTAGGTATTCCTCTCGGAATCTTCGCGGGCAACAAACCCTACGGAGTATCGGATAACATTGCATCGGTGATATCCTACATCGGAACCGCGATCCCGAGCTTCTTCTTAAGCCTGACGGTTATTTATATCTTCGCTGTAAAATGCGGCTGGTTCCCCACACAGGGAATGTACACCGCCAGCGGAGATCAGGGAATCGGAGATTTGCTGAAGCATCTGGTGCTGCCGGCACTGATGGTAGCCATCCAGCTGGTGGGAGGATTCATCAAACAGACCCGAAACGGTATGATGGATGTCCTGAATGAAGAATATGTAAAGACCGCAAGATCCAAGGGAATCTCCGAGACCAGCGTCATTGTGAAACATGCTTTCCGGAATACCCTGGCTCCGATCATTACACAGGTAACCTTATCCGTACCTTACCTGATCGGCGGTGCGGTAGTCACGGAACAGATCTTCAGCTGGCCGGGAATCGGTTCCCTGATGGTGACCTCCATTACCAACAGAGATTATCCGGTGGTCATGGGAATCACAGTTCTGGTAGCTATCACGGTACTGATAGCCAATCTGGTCTCTGATCTGATCTATGCGGCACTGGATCCTCGGATCAGTTTCTCGTAGGAAAACTTACGGAACGGTATCCGACAGCAGACGGAAGAAAAGTACAGGAGGTCAGTTGACATGGTAGAAGTGAAAAAGCCAAAGGGCACTTATATAAAGAAGTTTTTCAAAAATAAAAGAGCAGTAGCAGGACTGGTGATACTCCTGCTGGAGATTCTGGCAGTAACATTAGGTCCGCTGCTCTATAAGGTAGATCCCAATTACAGCGATTATGCAGCCTTCAATATGGCACCGAATGCCCAGTATATACTGGGAACGGATGACACGGGAAGAGACATTCTTGCCAGAATCCTGGCAGGAGGAAGAGTATCCCTGATGGTTGGCATCTGCTCCACACTGATCAGCGTGGCCATCGGAATTCCGCTGGGACTGCTGGCAGGATACTTCCGGGGAATATTTGAGACCATCGTTATGCGGTGCGCCGACATCTTCATGTCTTTCCCGACGACAATCCTGTGCCTGGTACTTGTATCAGTCTTTGGCTCCAGCATCGGAACGATCATCGTTGTCATCGGTATCCTGGAGTGGGTCGGCATTGCAAAGCTGATTTACGGAAATGTGCTTACGATCCGAAGCAAGGAATTCATCGAGGCGGAGAAAGCACTGGGCAGCAGCTCCTGGAAGATCATGTTCCGGGAAGTTCTTCCCAACGCCATGACTCCTGTATGGGCCAGCATTGCATTTAATGTGGTTAACGCCATCAAGACGGAAAGCTCCTTAAGCTTCCTGGGTTGTGGTATCCAGCAGCCGCAGGCTTCCTGGGGAAATATCATCAACGCAGCCCAGAACCTGATGGTATTAAAGAGAAGATGGTGGGTATGGGTTCCCGCCGGATTATGTATCGTCATCACGGTGGTGAGCATCAACTTCCTGGGAGAAGGCATCCGGGATGTCATGGATCCCAAGAGAAATTAAAAAATAAGATAAGATAGCAGCGGTCAGGGTAAGACCTTAGAACCGTTTCTATAGAGTACGCAGGCAGTCTTCCCTGTGACGGCTACAAAACCGGGGCAGACACCAGTCAAAGGAGGAGAAAATATGAAGAAATTACATGCAAAAGTAACAGCTTTGGGATTATCTTTGACGATGATCGCAGCACTGGCAGGATGCGGAAGCTCATCTTCCGGTTCCACAGGCAGTGAACCGGCAGCCCAGACGGTTGCAGAATCGGCGCAGGCAACAGATGCCGGTGACGGAGATTACAGCAATATCACGATAACCTATGGTCTGACCTCTCCCTGGTCTACCCTGAATCCTTATTCTACCAATGCTGGTGGTGTGTACGCAGGACTGGTACAGGATAAGATTTTCGACAAGCTTTTCTATGTTAATGCAGGAGGTAAGAGCATCAGTCCCAGAAATGCAGAGAGCTGGGAGTTCGATGGCAAGACGCTTACCATTCATCTGAATGAAAATGCCAAATGGCATGACGGAGAGCCTGTTACCGCAGCAGACTGGGTATACACCGCACAGCTTCTGACTGATCCGGATGTGGATTTTACCAGCAGAAGCAACATGAATATTTTTGACGGAACCGATGAGAACGGTGTCGAGACTGCGGAAGATTCAGTGGCTTTCACGGCAGATGATGATTATACCCTGACAATTACCATGAAAGACCAGCATTCAGAGGATGATCTGACGGACCTGGTAGTAAACAATATGAAGCAGTTCATGGTATTACCGGAACATATTCTGGGAGAAATTCCCGATGCGGAGGTACTGGACAATGATTACTTCCTGGCACCGGTAGGATCCGGTCCCTGTAAATATGTCAGTGAGATCGTAGACAGCCAGATCACCCTGGCGGCCAACGAGGACTATTATCTGGAGAAACCGAAGTTCGGTACGTTGGTAATGAGCGTGGTATCCGCATCCAATGTGGTTACTTCCGTGATGAGCGGTGAACTGGATTATGCATTCCCGTTCCTGTCTGTGGATAACTTCCTGGCAGCTACCGATGAGGGACTTACCGTGGATGTCTCCGAAGATGCCAATAAGCTGAACATGCTGATCATCAATACTTCTACCATTACTGACAACAGAATCCGTGAGGCAATGCAGTATGCCATCAACAAGGAAGCTATGGTCAGCAGTGTAATGCAGGGATATGCTGTGGCAGCAGATTCCTATATCCTTCCCGACAGTGAGTATCTGGATCCGAACCTTGACGGCGGCCAGAATGCAGAGAAGGCCAAAGCACTTCTGGAAGAGGCAGGTTATGACGGAACGGCTTATAAGATCGCAGTTCCCAGTGGCTACAGAGTACAGCTTGCCAATATGATCAAGCAGGATCTGGAAGCAGTCGGTATCAACCTTGAGATTGAGACCGTGGATGCACCTACTATGTTTGCAGGTATTCAGGATGGATCTTACGATATGATGATCATGGCAGATACCATGACAGATTATGTGCTGACCGCTGAGTGGTACTATGATGCAACCGCTGCAAACTACAGTTCTCTGACAGATACGACCTTTAATGACAAGATGAATGAGATCAAGGCATGCACAGATGATGCACAGTTAAAAGAACTGGTAAACGATTTCCAGGAATATTGCTTCGAGCAGTCTCCTCTGATCCCTCTCTTCTACCAGTACAACTTTGCACTGTCCAGTGAGAGACTGACGAACTTTGTTCCTTTTGATTCTCAGATGTTCAACGATGCAGTATGGACATGGACAGTCACAGAATAAAAGGTAATACGAAGAAGGATATAAAGATATACAGATGCTGAAAGGATGGAGAGATATGGCTGAACCGGTATTACAGGTAGAAAACCTTAAGTTTGTATTTAACAAAGGAAAAAAAGAGAAGATTACCGCCATAGATGATGTGAGCTTCCAGATCGATGCGGGAAGTACCTTGTGCGTGGTAGGCGAATCGGGCTGTGGTAAAAGTGTTACGGCGACCTCCATACTTCAGCTGATGCCGAAGAGCTTAGGATACATTGAAAGCGGATCCATCAAGCTGTGCGGTAAGGAACTGACCGGACTGAGCAACAAGGAAATGCGGCAGATCAGAGGAAACAGGATCTCCATGATATTCCAGGAGCCCATGTCTTCCCTGAATCCGGTGTACCGGATCGGCGATCAGATGATCGAACTGATCCGGTCCCACCGCAAGATCTCCAAGAGCGAGGCCCGTCAGATCGCCATCAATATGTTGGCAAAAGTAGGCATCTCTTCCCCGGAGCTGCGTGTGGATGAATATCCGCACCAGCTGTCCGGAGGTATGAGACAGAGAGTTATGATCGCCATGGCATTGTCCTGTGATCCGGAACTGCTGATCGCGGATGAACCCACCACGGCACTGGATGTAACGATCCAGGCGCAGATCCTGCAGATCATCAATGATCTGAAAAAGGAACTTAATACCGCCGTAATGATGATCACCCATGACATGGGTGTTGTAGCGGAGGTTTCGGATTATGTTATGGTCATGTATGCCGGAAAAGTCGTGGAATACGATACTACGGCCAATGTGTTCCATCATCCGCTGCATCCCTATACAAAGGGGTTACTCAATTCCATTCCCCGCCTGGATAAGGAGCAGGAGACGCTGGATATGATCGAAGGAACGGTTCCGGGACTTACCAATATGCCTAAGGGCTGTAGATTCTGCACCAGATGTCCGGAATGCATGGAGATCTGTAAGGAGCAGGATCCCGGACTGATCGATGTAGACGGACACAAAGTACGCTGTCATAAATTTGCCGGAGCCCGGAAGAGTTCCGAACAATAAGGGAAGCAGACAGGAGGAATACCATGGAAAAACAACCACTGATCGAGGTCGAACATTTAAAAAAATATTTCTATAAAAAGAAAGGTTTTCTTTCCAGGGAACAGGAGATCCTGCATGCTGTGGACGATGTCAGCTTTCAGGTGATGCCGGGAGTGACGGTTGGTCTGGTAGGCGAATCCGGCTGTGGTAAATCCACGCTGGGACGTACGATCTTAAAGCTCTACCCCATTACCGAAGGATGCGTGAAGTTCAAAGGACAGGATATTACCAATTATGACAACCGCCAGATGAGAGAATTGCGTACTTCCATGCAGATGATCTTCCAGGATCCCTTCAATTCCCTGAATCCGAGAAAGATCAATTTTGATTCCGTAAAATCGGCACTGGACAACACGAAGATGCCGGAGAGCGAGAAGAACGAAAAAGTGGCGGAAATGCTCTCCTACGTTGGGATCAGCAAGGAAAACTTCTTCAAATTCCCCCACGAACTTTCCGGTGGTCAGAGACAAAGAGTGGTAATCGCCAGAGCCATGGTAAGTTCTCCGGAATTCATTGTGTGTGATGAGCCGGTATCGGCACTGGATGTATCCGTCAGAAGCCAGGTGCTGAACCTGATGAAGGAGATCCAGCAGAAAAAGAATCTCTCCTATCTGTTTATCTCCCACGATATGAGCGTTATCAATTTCCTCTGTGATGAGATCGCCGTCATGTATCTGGGTCAGATTGTGGAATATGCGGACCGAAAAGAACTTTTTGCCAACCCGCTGCATCCGTATACGAAAGCATTGCTGTCCTCCATTCCCATTCCGGATGTGGACAGAAAACGGAACCGGATCATTCTGACAGGAGATATTCCCAGTCCTTCCCATCCGCCTAAGGGATGCAGATTCCATACCAGATGCCCATATGCGACAGAGAGCTGTACAGAATGTGTGCCGAAGCTTACGGATATTGGTGGTGGACATAAGGTGGCATGTGACAGAATCAAGGAGATTGGCTGATATGGATAGAGAGATCATTGAGAAAAGCATAGCAGAGCATGAAAGTGAAATCTATCGGGCCAGCGATGCTGTCTGGGAAGCGGCGGAATTGGCTTTTACGGAGACGGAATCAGCGAAGGTGCTCTGCGAGGTATTAAAAAATAACGGATTTGTAGTGGAGACCGGGCTGGCTGGGATTCCCACAGCCTTTCGGGGAACTTTTGGAAGCGGAAAACCTGTGATCGGATTTCTGGGAGAGTTTGATGCATTGAGCGGATTGTCCCAGGAAGCAGGAATCTGTGAAAAAAAGAGCATTACGGAAGGCGGCTGCGGACATGGCTGCGGACATAATCTGCTGGGGACGGCATCTCTGGCTGCGGCTATCGCCTACAAAGAATATCTGGAGCAGACACATTCCGAAGGCACCGTGATCTATTTCGGATGTCCCGGAGAGGAAGGCGGCTCCGGCAAAGCATTTATGGCAAAGGATCATGTGTTTGACGGACTGGATCTGGCTCTGACCTGGCATCCGGGAACTGCCAACAGCGTATCTTCCGGCAGCAGCCTGGCCAACGTTCAGGTCAAATATCATTTCCACGGAGTCAGCGCCCATGCGGCGGCATGTCCTCATCTGGGGAGAAGCGCCCTGGATGCCGTGGAGCTTACGGACGTGGGTGCCAATTACCTGAGAGAACATATTATTCCGGAAGCCAGGATCCACTATGCCATCACCAATGCGGGCGGCGTGATGCCCGGTGTGGTACAGGCCTATGCGGAGGTGGTATATCTGATCCGGGCACCAAAGTTATATCAGGTACAGGACATTTACGAGCGAATGAACAATATAGCCAGAGGAGCGGCACTGATGACCGGCACGGAAGTGGAGATCGATTTCATGAAGGCCTGCTCCGATGTGGTACCCAATACCGTGCTGGAACGGGAGCTTTACAAGACCATGCAGGAGATCCCGGTGCCCCAGTATACGGAGGAAGAATTGCAATATGCCGCAAAGCTGCGCAGTACGATTGACCAGCCGGACGATTATGCGGAGGAGTTCACAGAACAGATGTCTATTCAGGAAAAAGAAGCTTTCCTGAAAAAATGTGACGGACCGATTTTGAATCTGCTGATGCCCTATGTGCACAGAGAAGCAGCTTCTGCAAATTCCACGGATGTGGGAGATGTCAGTCATGTATGTCCCACAGCACAGATCGGAACTTCCACCTGGGTCAACGGTACACCGGTACATACCTGGCAGGTGGTGACACAGGGCAAGGGTTCCATCGCCAAAAAGGGACTGAGCTATGCTGCGGATGTTCTGGCAACCTGTGCGGTACACTGCCTGGAAGATCCCAAGGTGATCGAGGCAGCGCAAAAAGAATATTTACAGAGAACCGGAGGCAGCTTCCGGTCACCGATCCCGGATGGAGCCCATCCGAGAAAAATGGCTTAAGTATTAGAAGTGAGGTAGACAATGAAAAACAGGAAAGTTCAGAAAACACTGATTGTCATTATGCTTTGCCTGTGTGCTTTTATGGGAATGATGCTGACTTCAGCTAGGTCTGTCATCTTAAAAACACTTTTGACAGAGTTGGACGGAATTCAATATTACAGTATTACGGTAATGATTACTTCCATGATGATGGCTGCAGTCAATCCCGTAGCAGGAAAGCTTTCCGATATTATCGGAAGGAAGAAGATTTCCTTAAGCGGCATCGCAGGATACGGTATTGCAGCTATGATCTGTGGGCTTTCTTCCAATGCCTATGTCTTTATTGGAGGTATCGTGTTGATCGGCATTTCTTACGGTCTCATGACTTCAGTATCAGGAGCTATCATTGCAGAGAATTATGAGGACTCTGAACGTCCCAGGATCAACAGTTATCTGCTGGTGGCCAGCGCGGCGGCACAGCTGGCAGGCCCGGTATTCGGAGGATTTATTCTGGATGCCATGACTTGGCGTGTGGTCTATCTGGTGATACTGCCAATCGCAATTCTGGCGTTTGTATTATCCTTTTGTTCTTTGGAAGATAAAAAATGGGAAAAGGGTGTCAGACTTCATTTTGACTTTGCAGGAACCATAGCCTTACTGTTCTGTGTGATCGCATTGCTATTTGCACTGGCTGCGGGCGGAAATGTGTTTGCATGGACATCTCCTGTGATTATCGGATGTCTTGTGGTAAGCATTGTAGCAGGAGTGATTTTATTTTTCGTGGAGAGACATACGGATGTACCGATCATTCCGTATGAACTTTTCGGAAATAAAAGTTATCTCATGTGTCTGCTGCTCACATTCCTGGCATGGTATTCCTTCGCGGTCATGAATTTTGTAACGATCTATTATCAGGATGTCCTGGGAGTATCCGCAACCATCAGCGGAACTCTGGTAGTACCCAGACAGCTGGCACAGATTATTACATCCCTGACAGCAGGTATTATTTTAGGTAAGACGGGAGCTTATAAAAAGCTCGGTGTAGGATTTTTTGTGATATATGGAGCCGGAATGCTTCTGATGAGTCTGTTCACTTCCGGAACAGCTTTCGTTCTGATTCTTGTGGCGGAGATGTGCTTCGGCATTGGAATCAGCGGACAGGGAGTGATTACTAATTCTTATGTTCAGGAGATACTGGATCCGAAAGACATTGGAACCGGATATGCATTTTATGGATTCCTGGGATCACTGGCAAGCTCTTCGGGAGCTGCTATAGGGGGCTGTATCATTAATCAGATCCCGAATCAGGCAGCCGGACTGAAAGCCAATTTTATATCGTATTTCGTAGTGATCATGATAGGAATACTGACAGCAGCATTCGGCAAGTGGGAACTGACTAAGAAAGCAAAGTAAAGGAAAGGTGGAAAAGATCATGATAGATAAAAACAGTGCTTTATTGGTAATAGAAGCTTCCGAAGGAGCAATCACAAAGGAAGCAGGAGAGAACATAGGCAGGCTGGTTGCTTTTTTCAAAGAGCAGAAAGTACCGGTCATCCGTGTGATAACAGTAGACCGGGAGAACAGCAGCCTGGCGAAAGACACCGCGGATGTGGAGGTGAAGAAGAGAAAGCTGTCAGCCTTTTTCAAGACGGATCTGGATATTATATTGAAGGATGCTGGACTGGATACGGTCTACCTGTGCGGTGCCTATACGGATGTTGACATCCGCAGTACGGCAGTGGATGCCCACCAGAGCAACTATCATTTTCATGTGATCACGGATGCCGTATGCGGTACCACGAAGCAGGCCCATGACTGCGCTCTGTGGAATATGTGGTATTTACAGCATAAAGCGATCCTGACCACCGACATCGTGCTGGGCGAAGAGGAGTATACGGAGATTCCCGAGGCTCCGATGACTGAATACCTGCCTGTGGAGGCAAAAGAGATCCTCAAAGGGAGCGTAAAAGTTCCCGAGAACAGCGCATTGATCCTGGTGGATGTACAGACCAATTCCACCAAGAAAAAGCTGTATGCGGATGGTTCTTCGCAGGAGAGCGATTATCACAATACACTGATCAAAATTACGGATTATTTCAGAAGCCTGAAAAATGTACCCATCGTCCATGTCATCGAAGTTCACAGACCGGATCTGATTGACTTCGGCAGAGAACTGGACGGATGTGAAAATGTCCACTGTCTGGAAACGGAGACGGAATATTTCGAGGGAACAGCCCCCAACGGACAGCCGGGAGATTACAAGATTCCCAAGAGAAGATACAGTTCTTTCTTTGCTACAGATCTGGAGATTCTGCTCCGCTGCTGTGGAACAAAGCATCTGTTCATTGTGGGTGGTATGACGGATATCTGTGTACATTATACCTCGCTGGAGGCTATTGAATACGGTTATCAGATCCATGTGATCAAGGAGGGCTGCAACACCCATACACCGGCACAGCAGAGTCAGGCAGTATTTGAGGAACTGGAATATCTGCAGCCGGGCTGCACGATCTCCATGGAAGAACTGGAAGGTCTGGAATAATCTGTTGCAGAAGACATAAGACAGAAAGGGGCTGGTAACGTGATAGTAAAGGGAAATATCGTATACACGGAGAGACCGGACGGCTATACCACGGTACCCCATGGCTATGTAGTGGTAGACGATAACGGTGTGATCGAGGGGGTATACCGGGAACTTCCGGAGGCTCGAAAGGGTGAGCCGGTAGAGGATTACGGAGACTGCCTGATCATTCCGGGATTCACGGACTGTCATTTTCATCCGGCCCAGTATCCCCAGATGGGGATTTCTTATAACAAAGAAATGATGGTATGGTGCAATGATTATACCATCCCGCAGGAATGCCGGATGGAGGATCTAGGATATGCGAAAAAGGTATATTCCGGCCTGGTACATACGTTATGGAAATACGGGATTCTGCATTCCATTATGATGGCCACGCAGCATCTGGAGGCATCGCTGCTTCTGTTTGATCTGGTACAGAAAGCAGGATTGCGTTCCTATGTGGGACATGTATGCATGGATCAGAGTACTTCCGGAAGAGTATGGAGCACCACGGAAGAAGCCATCGCTTTGTCGGAGGAGTTTATCCGGAGGACGTTAGGAAAGTCGGAACTGGTAAAACCGATTTTGACAGCCTCCTTAAGCGTGATCTGTACCAGAGAGCTGATGACCGCCATGGGAGAACAGGCCAGAAAATATGATCTGCCCATGCAGGCACACCTTGGAGAGAACATGACAGAAGTACAGCGTGCCATAAAACGATATCCGGATTGCCGGACCTTTGCGGATACCTACGACAAGGCGGGAATGTTCGGTGGTCAGCCGACGATGATGGCACACTGCATCTATCTGGAAGCGGAAGAACTTGAAAAGATCAAGGAGAGGAATATTCTGGTAGCCCATTGCCCCAATTCCAATTACAACCTGCTCAGCGGCATTATGCCTTTTGCAAAATATATGGACGAAGGCGTGAGAGTGGGACTGGGAAGTGATATCTCCGGAGGCAGCTCCTTAAGTATGTTTGAAAATATGAAAGCAGCGGTGCAGCAGGGAGCTGTGAAAATGATCCGCCACGAGGCGGATCGGCCCGTAATGGCCTACGAAGCTTTCTATGCAGCCACGAAGGGCGGAGGAAGCTTTTTCGGAAAAGTGGGCAGCTTTGAACCAGGATATGATTTTGATGCACTGGTGGTGGATGACACTGAGGTGCTTAGGTATAATGACTATTCACTGGAAGACCGGATGGATAAGCTTTTGTATTGTGCTGATGACCGGAACATAAGGAAACGATTTATCAAGGGACAGGAAATACCGGAGCCGGTATTTTCAGAAATACAATAGAGAATGGAGGGAGAAATTCATGGAGAATTTGGTGATTACGATTGCACGTGGATTTGGTACAGGCGGTAAGGAAATAGCATCCGAGCTTGCGAAGGAACTAGGGATTAACTGTTATGAAAACAGAATTCTGACACTGGCATCACAGTTATCCGGATATGATGAGTCAAAATTCGTGAAGGAGGATGAAAAGCTGCCAGGCGGTAAGATATCAGCACTGTTGAAAAAGATACCGGCATCACTTGCTCCACGACCTGAGGAAAAAGATTTTATCCAGAACTGGGATCTGTTCGATTTCCAGGCAAAGGTAATAGAAGAGCTGGCTGACACGGAGTCATGTGTTATTGTAGGAAAATGTGCCGATCATGTTCTCAGAAACCGTAAAAATGTAATCAGCGTCTACATTGAGGCTCCCAGACCGTATTGCAGGGAGAGAATCATGCGGAAAATGAACATCGGTCCTTCTGAGGCAGATGAACTGATCTCTAAGACAGATAAATACAGAGCAGCTTATTACGAATATTACACGAAAGGTAATTACTGGACTAACCCCGTCAATTATGATCTGACATTAAATAGTGAAAAGGTTGGTCATGATAATTGTATCCGTGTAATCAAAGAATACATCAGAATCAAGTATCCGAATGTCAGATTTCAGGGAATAGACGAGCAATAAATTGATTGGGAAATACATCAGAAACGGAGCGTAAGCAACCATGGAGAATACAATGAGCAAAACAGAGGAACCTACAAAGGTATCCATGAATGCAGCGGAAGTACTGGTCAAATGTCTGGAGAACGAGGGCGTGAAGTATGTATTCGGAATTCCGGGAGAAGAGAATCTGGATATGATGAATGCACTGGAGAAATCAAATATCCGAGTGATCGTTGTCCGTCACGAACAGGGTGCGGCATTCATGGCGGATATGTACGGAAGACTGACCGGAAAAGCGGGTGTTTGCTTTTCCACGCTGGGACCGGGTGCCACGAACCTGATCACGGGTACGGCGGATGCCAATTCCGACGGTGCTCCCCTCATCGCCATCACGGGACAGGTAGGTACGGAAAGAATGCACCTGACTTCCCACCAGTATCTGAATCTGGTAGAACTGTTTGCCCCCATTACCAAGCGGAGCAAACAGATCGTCAATCCGGATTCCGTCAATGAGATCATGCGGATCGCCTTCAAATATGCAGAGAGCGAGAAGCCCGGAGCCTGTCATGTGGATCTGCCGACTGACGTGGCCAAGAGAAAAGTAACACCGGGTCTGGCTTGCCTTCCATTGAAAAAACCGATGCAGAATAAAGAAAATGCATCATTTACCAGTATCGATCAGGCGGCAGCCATGATTTTCAAGGCAAAGCACCCGGTGATCCTGGCAGGACACAGTGCTGTGAGGAACAAGGCAAGCGAGGCACTGACCAGTTTTGCGGATGATCTGCATATTCCGGTAGTGAATACCATGATGGCAAAGGGAATTATCCCCTATAATAATCGTTATTCCATGTGGACTATCGGTATTCCACAGAGGGATTATCAGAATGCAATCCTGGACAAGGCAGACCTGATCATTGCTGTGGGTTATGACATTGTAGAATTTGCACCGAATAAGTGGAACAAGGACGGGAAGCACAAGATCATACATATCGATCAGAGACCGGCACACATCAATATGCTGTATCAGCCGGAGGTGGAAGTGGTAGGAGACATTTCCTATTCCCTGCAGCAGATCCGCTATCGGAGCGATGCGAAGCCGGAACCGGAAGAGATTCTGGCACTGAAGCAGGAGATGGTGAAGGAATACGAAAGCTATGCCGAGGATGCGTCCTTCCCCATGAAACCACAGAAAATACTGTACGATGTCCGCAAATTCATGGGTGAAGATGATATCGTGATATCTGATGTGGGCGCTCATAAGATGTGGATTGCCAGAGAATATAACTGTTACAAACCTAATACCTGTATTATTTCCAACGGTTTTGCAACCATGGGTATCGCGACTCCGGGAGCGGTAGCTGCCAAGCTGATCAATCCGGACAAAAAAGTACTGGCCATCTCCGGCGACGGTGGATTCATGATGAACAGCCAGGAATATGAAACAGCATTGCGTGAAGGAACTCCCATCGTGACACTGATCTTCACGGATGCAAGCTATGGATTGATCAAATGGAAACAGATGGATCATTTCGGACATAATTGCTTTGTGGATTTTGGAAATCCGGATTTCGTCAAATATGCGGAAAGCATGCATGCCAAGGGATACCGCGTGGAAAAGGCATCGGATCTTCTGCCGATTCTGGAGGATGCTTTTCGACAGACTGTACCTAGTATCATAGAATGTCCTGTGGACTACAGTGAAAATACAAAGCTGTCTGAGTATCTGGAAGAGAAATTCGGCAATCATCAGGCAAAATAAATGATAAGAAAGGTGGAATATGTTATGCAGAAAATTTTTACAAAGGAGTTCAGACCGGGCGAAAAGTGGTCAGGATGTATCGGTAAAGGCAAGTACATTCATTTCAAAGCATTGGGAGATAACGCAAATGTTTCGATTCTTCTCTATAATATGAGAGATACTTCGGAGCGTTATAATATGCCGGATTCTACCAAGGCGCAGTATACCTATCATCTGACCTCAGGCAACGTACTTATGAGCGACAACGGTCGTGTACTGGCATCCATCGTACAGGATTCTACCGGTTGGAACGATACGATTTCGGGACATACTACCCGAATGCTCACGGATGAAAAATACGGCAAAACATCTTACCAGAATGAGGGAAATGATTTCTACCGTTGCGGTGAAGAGAATTTTAAGGTAGAGCTTGTGAGAAACAATATGTCCAAGAGAGATCTGGTACCCTGTGTTAATCTGTTTTCCAAGGTGTATGTGGAGGATGATGGAAGCATGCATTATGATACCGATCATTGCAAATACGGCGACACCGTAACACTAAGAACAGAGATGGATATTATTTTTATCGCATCCAACACACCCAATCCATTGGATCCTTCCACAGAATATCCTTCGGTACCGGTGACGATGGAAGTGTATGATGCACCTGCCGTAGATCTGCTGGATCCCTGCGTGCAGAGCAGAACAGAGAACTACCGGGCATTTGAAAACACCTGGGATTATAATAACTTATTAGGAATCTAAGAGACAGGAGGCAGAAGGATATGTACGGATTTATCGATAAGGACAGCGAACTGAAAATTGAGGATGCAATCTATGATGAGGTACTGACAGCCGGACTTGGCTGGATGCATGAACTGAAAAAGGGTCAGACATTCCGTATCCTGGATCTGGAAGGTAACCAGGCTGTGGATACCACCTTTTATGACCTTCATAATCCGGAGGATCATTATGGTGCCATTGCAACCATCGTCGCACAGCAGAATATCTATCTGACGACTGGAACGATTCTGCGTGCCGAATCCGGTAAGCCGCTTCTGGAAATCGTTGCAGATAAGACCGGACGGCATGATACTCTGGGTGGTGCCTGCTCTTCTCAGTCTAACACCGTTAGATATGCGAGAGAAAAGAGATATATGCATAACTGTCGTGACAGCTTTATGCTGCAGCTGGCAGACAGCACAGAGGACATCAAAAAGAGAGATTTGGCTCCCAATATTAACTTCTTCATGAATGTTCCCCTGACAAAGGAAGGTGGCTATAAGTTCGACGATGGTGTGTCTGCCCCCGGAAAATACGTTGAGATGAAAGCACTGGATGATGTATGTATACTGATCAGTAACTGCCCGCAGTTAAATAATCCCTGTAATGCATACCACCCTACCCCGGTCAGATTGCTGATCTGGGATTAAGGCAGAGGAGGAGAGTCAGATGCGTACGATTCCTGAGAGATTATCCATAACATGGATACAAAAGGCATACCGTGAGGAAGGATGGACTCCGGAGGAGCTGGTAGAGGCTCTGATCGCAAGGAATGAAGGCTATGAGGCTTACAATATGTGGATTGTTCCGCCCACAAAAGAATTTGTTAAGCCTTATCTGGAAAAATTGAAGGAGAAGGAGAAAAGTCTCCCGCTCTGGGGTGTTCCTTTTGCTATAAAAGATAACATAGATCTGGCGGGAGTTCCCACCACAGCGGGATGTCCGGATTATGCCTATGTTCCCAGGGAAAATGCGACGGTAGTGGAACGGCTGATCGAGGCCGGGGCCATTCCTCTGGGCAAGACCAATCTGGATCAGTTCGCTACAGGACTGGTGGGGACGAGAAGTCCTTACGGAGAATGTCACAATGCACTGGATCCGGAGATGATCTCCGGAGGTTCCTCTTCCGGCTCCGCAGTAAGCGTGGCATTGGGAATCGCTGCATTTTCTCTGGGCACGGATACCGCCGGATCGGGAAGAGTACCGGCGATGCTGAACGATCTGATCGGCTACAAACCGCCCATCGGCTCCTGGTCCACGAAAGGAGTAGTACCGGCTTGCGCGTCACTGGATTGCGTTACTGTATTTGCAGGAAACCTTGCTGATGCGGAACTCGTAGACGGTGTTGCAAGAGGATATGACGAAGAATGTCCATGGTCAAGAGAATTGGAGAACAAGGCATCCAGACTGCCTTCTAAGGTATACCTGCCGGTGAAGCAACCGGAATTTTTCGGGAAATGGTCTGACGAATATGAGAAAAAATGGGATGCTGCCATAGCACGTATCCGCACCATGGGAATCCCGGTGGAATATATCGATTACAAAATGTTCATGGATGCGGCGCTTATTCTGTACGAAGGAGCCTATGTGGCGGAGCGCTGGGAGGATCTTAAGGGCTTTGTAGAGACACATCCGGGAAGCACTTTTCCTGTCACGGAGACGATTCTGCGTTCCGGCGGCAGGGAGGAACAGACAGCAGCCAAACTATTTGGCAATCTGCATGAGCTTCAGGCTTATAAGCACAAGGTATATCGTATTTTTAAGGATGCTGTCATGATTATGCCAACAGCGGGAGGCTCTTTTACCAGAGAAGAGGTAAGGCAGGAACCGATTCTGACCAACAGCAAAATGGGTCTTTACACCAACCACTGCAATCTGCTGGATATGGCAGCAATTGCAATTCCGGAGAACAGCAGTGACCGGAACAGACCGATGGGAATCACTGTATTTGGCAGATTTGACCATGAGGATCTAGTCCGAGGGTTCGCGGAAGAATTTCTCCGGAAGGAAACGGAATTGATTGCAGTATGCGGTCTGCATAAAAAAGGCGGGGCTTTGTCCTGGCAACTGGAAGAGCTGGGAGCAGCCTATGTTGAAAGCACGAGAACCAGTGCTGAATATGAGCTGTATCGTCTGCCGACCGAGCCGGTTAAGCCGGGACTGATGAAGACTTCCGGCAAAGGGAATCATATTCAGGTAGATCTGTATGCACTGCCGCAGGAAAGCTTTGGTAAATTCCTTGCCAGAGTGAAAGAGCCGTTGGTACTGGGCGATATTACGTTAGAGGACGGACGCGTTGTAAAGGGATTTTTGTGTCAGGGCTACGCTGCCCGGGATGCGGAGAACATTACTGAGCGCGGATATTTCTGAAGACAGGCACCGTAATAATAAAAGGATTTACAGAAAAGCATCTATACGTTTATAATGATATCAAAATCAGATAAACAGATGCTTTTTTGTTGCTCCTTTTTACAGGATGACTAAGGGAGATTACGAAAGGAAAATACGGTGATCATATGAAAATCAGGGATATTTTATACAACGAGGGCGCAACGATATCTTTCGAAGTGTTTCCTCCGAAGAAGAGCACGGATTTTGAAAATGTGGAAACAGCAGCGCTTGGCATTGCGTCGTTGCAGCCCGTTTACATGAGCGTGACTTACGGTGCCGGCGGCAGCACCAAAGGACATACCATAGCACTGGCACAGGAGATTCAGACGAAATACGATGTTCCCACTGTGGCGCATCTGACCTGCGTCTGTGCCGACCGTAACAGTATCAGTGCCGCACTGACGGAGATGAAGGCAGCAGGCATTGAGAATATTCTGGCACTGCGCGGCGATCTGCCGAAGGATTATGAGGGAGAGGTGTTCCCTGATTTTTCTCACGCTTCGGAGCTGGTGCGCTTTATTAAAGAAAACGGAGATTTCTGTGTGGGCGGCGCCTGCTATCCGGAGGTGCATCCCGATTCTGCCAACAAAAATGCGGATATCCAGGGATTAAAGGCGAAGGTGGATGCCGGCTGCGAGTATCTGACGACCCAGATGTTCTTCGACAACAACATCTTCTTCAACTTCATGTACCGTGTGAGAGAAGCGGGTATTACTGTGCCTATTATTCCCGGCATCATGCCTATTACCCGCGGCGTGCAGGTGAAAAATGCCGTGAAGCTGTCCGGCTGTAATGTACCGGAGCGCTTTAAGAGTATTGTGGATCGTTTCGGTGACAATCCGGAAGCCATGAAGCAGGCAGGTATTGCCTATGCCACCGATCAGATTATCGACCTGTTGGCGAACGGCGTGAAACATGTCCATGTCTATTCCATGAATAAGCCCGATGTGGCAGCAGGAATTCAGAGGAATTTGTCGGAGATTCTGAAGGCTTAATGTAAATAGTTATCTGAAAAATAATTGACAGGATAAAAAAGATGTACTATCATCCATCTTGGATGCAGGTACATCTTTTTATTATTTGCTAATTATTCAGATCCTTGCAAAACTGCGTTTTGCGAATGGGATCCTGAATAGTTGCATTGCTTGAATATAAAACAGGGAGGTGTAGACATTGGATGCAACAGAACGAAAAATGACGAAAATAGCACGCGAAGTAAGCAAATTCACGGTGCAGACTATGAAGGAGGATGGAATCGGAACCGCGGAATTTGATTTTATCCATCTGGTGAGGCACAATCCGGGCATCACTCAGGCAGCGGTGCGGGAACAGTTAAAAATCGATAAAGGCGCCGCGGCGAGGAGAGCAGCGAGCCTGGAGAATAAAGGATATCTCTATCGCAAACCCAACCCCGAGGACGGTAGGAGTCAGCTGTTATATGCCACGGAGAAAGCGGAACAGCTGAAGAACTCTAAGACCACAATCGAGAGCACTTTCTACGAATGGCTGCTTGCTGAACTCCCGGAGGAAGAGAAGAAAGCGTTCTGCAAGACGTTAGATACCTTGTACTGGCGATCCAAGCTGGAACGGCGGGCAGGCTTTGTTAATGTAGCGAAATGTGTGGAGGAAGGGGCAAAAGAGGATGAAACAGAAATCTAATGCATCCCAAAAGGATCAGATTCTGTATTATTTCAAAGCCCAGTGGCGGGTGCTGTTGTTGGTGATGGCCTCCGGATTGATCTACAATCTGGGACTTTTGGCAGGACCGTGGTTCGAGGGGCGTATGACAGGATGCCTGGTGGATATTCTGTGCAAAAATGCGGAATACGCAGATATGTTGGTGCTGGTAATCGCCTATGTGACATCCATAACCATTGTACAGATTGCCCGTTATGTCAAGCGATTCTACGTACGAAGATTTGCCAACAATGTCAATCAGGATATGAAGGAGACACTGTATGACAGCCTTGTTCATAAGAGCCGTGCTGAACTGGAAGAAGAGGGTGCCGGTAACGTGATGACCAAGGCAATCCTGGATGTGGATGACTGTGTCGAAGGCATGCGGAAGTTCACCACGGAGGTCTTCGATACCGGTGTGGCACTAGCAGCATATGTGGGGATGTTACTGTTCTATGACTGGCGGCTGGCACTGCTTGGAATGCTGTTTTTGCCAGTATCATATGTATTGGCGGAGAAGATGAAGCGTAATGTACAGCGTACCGGAGTTAAATATAAGGAACAATCAGGGGATTTAAGTGCTGCAACGCTGGATCGTGCCACCAATGCGGTGACCTATCGGGTATACGGCTGTGAGGAGGAACGGCAGCAGGCCTACGAGGAGGATCTGACTGCGTATGAAAAATCCGCCGTTCGTGCCGATATCTGGAGCACGGCATTTCCTCCGCTGTATCGGATCCTTTCTATGACCGGTGTGCTGTTTATTCTGTCTTTCGGCAGCGCAAATGTGCTGGGACTTGGTTGGAAAGCATGGGATATCGCTGCATTTACCACATTTTTAGCCTGCTTTATCAAGCTCGCCGTGAAATCCTCCAATGCGGCGAAGCTATTCAATGCAGTACATAAGGCACAGGTGTCCTGGAAGAGAATCAAACCTCTGATGAAAGAGGAAACTTATGATGACGAAGTGAAGATGCAGCCTTCCAGAGTCCTGGAAGTATCCGGCGTAAGCTTTGCTTATCCCGGCGGGGAGTACATCTATGAGGACTTCAATCTGACAGCGTCTCCCGGACAGATTATCGGTGTCACCGGTGCGGTGGCATGCGGTAAGTCCACCCTGGGCAAGACTTTTCTGTGTGAATACCCTTATGAAGGAAGTATTCATTTCCATGGCAGAGAATTGTCTGAGATGACCAAGCCGGAGCGCAGCGGTATGGTGGGATATTTAGGACATGATCCGGAGCTGTTTAATGACAGCATTCGCAACAATATATTGCTGGGCGATGATGCTGATCCCGAGATTTATCTGAAAGCTGTCTGCTTCGATAGAGAGGTGGCAGAGATGGAGGAAGGTATGGACACCATCGTAGGAAATGGCGGTGTCCGGCTCTCCGGTGGTCAGGCACAGCGGCTGGCACTGGCGAGAACTCTGTGCCATAAGCGTCCGATCCTGATTCTGGATGATCCTTTTTCCGCACTGGATCGTAAGACGGAGGAAGAAGTCTTCCGTCATCTGAAGCAGCTGGCGGCAGACAGTATCGTGATTCTTCTGTCGCACAGATTATATCTGTTCCCCGAGATGGATCAGGTGCTGTGGATGGAAAACGGGAAAGTGACGGTGGGAACTCATGAGCGGATCCTTGAAAAGTTCTCAGAGTATGCAAGACTGTATGAAGCACAGGCGGATGGCGCAGATGCGCAGCAATCCAAGCAGGAACTAAGTGCCACAGAGCAGAAGGGAGGAGCGCAACATGCGGCAGGAAAATAAAGCTTCGCCGAGAGCAGCCGGAAATGTTCGCAGCGTGATTGTACATACTGTGATAGAATATGCGGGTTTGTCGATGGGAATCCTGTTGGCTGTTACCGGTGCCATCATATCGGCACTGCTTCCACCCTGGATCCTTGGAAATATCGTGGATACGATTACCGCAGGAAATAATGTATCGTTGGCATTTGTCCTGTTGTATTTTGTGTTTACTGTGTTGACCGGTCTGACAGAAAGTCTTCGGGAAAGCCTGCTAACGCTCTTTGGTCAGAAGATCACCCATGCACTGCGAAGCAGCCTGATGGATAAATACACGAACCTGACGGCGGGAGAGCTGACGAAGCAGGAACCCGGTACCATCGTCTCACGGTTTGTGGGAGATGTAGATACCGTGGAGAATCTGTTTACCTCCGGTATCATCAGTATGTTCGCGGATGCCTGTAAAATTATCAGTATCCTGACAGTGATCTGGTTGAAAAACAGAGGACTTACCATCGTGCTGCTGGTGATACTTCCATTCCTGTTCTGGTTCACCAGGACAGTGCAGAAAAATATGCTGAAAGCCCAGATCGAGAACAGACAGGCGGTCGGCAGAACATCCGGTTATGTGCCGGAGACACTGCACAATATCCGGACGATTCATAATCTGGGAAAAGAGCGCTATATGGCGAAGCGTTATGATGAATGCATTGCGGACAGCTATCTGGCCGTGGAAAAGACGAATTTCTATGATGCGATCTACTCTCCGGTGATCCTGATCCTGAATGCCATCGTGGTAGCAGTGGTCATGCTATTCTCTGCTTCCGGCAATGCGAAAGTGCTGACACTGTTCGGTATGTCTGCCGGTACGGCGGTAGCGGTGATCAACTATATTTCCCAAATTTTTACCCCTGTGGAGAGTCTGGGAATGGAGATTCAGACCATTCAGTCCGCCATCGCGGGTGTACACAGAATTAATGAATTCTATGCCTTGGAGGAACTGCCGGAGAGAGAACAGAGCGCAGAGACATCTGCTGACACGGACAAAGAGACTCCTTTTGTGGAACTGCAGGATGTGACCTTCGGCTATGAGGATGACAGCCGAAAGATTCTGAATCACTTAAGCTTCCGGGTATACCCCGGAGAACAGGTCACCCTGTCGGGCAGAACCGGTGCGGGTAAGAGTACGATCTTCAAATTGTTGTTAGGACTTTATCAGCCGGGAGAAGGAAAAGTGCTGATCCAGGGCAGAGATGCTTTTGGAATTCCGGAGAATGAGAAGCGAAGCCTGTACGGCTATGTGGAGCAGACCTTCCACAGAGTTCCCGGTACTGTGAGAGATCAGATCACATTGTATGATGATCGTTTTACAGAGGAAGATGTGCGGGAAGCTGCTAAAGTCGCAGGGCTGGATGCCACGATTGAGCAGTTGGAAAAAGGGTATGACACTCCCTGCACCCCGGTGATCTTCTCTCAGGGACAGTGGCAGTTGTTATCCATTGCCAGAGCAGCAGTGGCGAAGCCTAAGCTCCTTCTGTTGGATGAGATCACAGCGAACCTGGATGCCCAGACTGAGGAAGAGGTGCTGCAGGCACTGAAACGTGCTTCTGAAGGAAGAACGGTAATCTCGATTTCCCATAGAGTGAACGCGGAGACGGGACGGATCATTACATTTTGATCCATCCCAATGCATTCGCTACGGAGCTTGCCAAAATAATGGCGGCAAATACCGGGCAGAGATATTTGATCATGAAGTTGAAGATCTTTTTACGGCGAAACAAGGATTCCCCGTGCATGACTTCTTCCTCGATGGCTTTTAATCCGATGACACGGGATACCAGCAGGCAGATGGTAATCGCTGCGATGGGCATCATCACGGAGTTCGTCAGGAAATCAAAGAAATCCAAGAACTGCATGCCGATGATCTTCACGGCAGCTAACGGTCCATATCCCAGGGAGGATAATGTCCCCAGCGCCAGCATGATCACACCCATGATCACGGTAGACTTCTTACGTTCCCAGCCCAGCTCGTCCTCGAAGGTGGACACAGCGCTTTCGGTTAGTGCAATGGAACTGGTCATGGCTGCGAACAGCACCAGTACGAAGAACAGGATGCCTACGAAAGAACCCATTCCCATGCTGTCGAAGACCTTGGGAAGTGTAATGAACATTAGGGAAGGTCCTGCCTGCAGGGTCTCGGGATCGCCGCCGGAGAAGGCAAATACCGCGGGAATGATCATCAGTCCTGCCATGATGGCAATGGCGGTATCGAAGATCTCCACATTTTTCGTAGAATCTTCAATGGAGACGTCTTTTTTCATATAAGAGCCGAAGGTAATGAGAATCCCCATGGCAATGGACAGGGAGTAGAACATCTGCCCCATGGCGGCTACCACCGTCATCCAGGAGAAATTCGCAGGATTCGGGATCAGGAAATATTTCACACCGCTGAGAGCCCCGGGTCTGGTAACGGAATAGATCGTAATAATGATGGACAGAACCACCAATATCGGCATCATAATGCGGGATACCCGCTCGATACCGTTACGCACACCGGCATAGACGATAATCAGAGTACATAGAGTGAATATTACAAAGCACAGCTCTGTGGAGACACCATTAGAGATAAACGAGGAGAAATATCCGTCCGTCGCCAGGTCATGACTGTGTCCCTTAACATACTCCACCAGATATTTGATCACCCATCCGCCGATAACGGAATAATACGGCACAATCAGGATGGGAATGATGGCATTGATCCATCCGCCGAAGGACAGCCATTTGGACTTCCCGAAAGTGTGGAAAGCGCCTACGGGACTTTTGCCCGTCATGCGTCCTAACGAAGTCTCCGCCACGATCATGGTATAACCGAAGGTCAGCGCAAGGATGATGTAGATGAGCAGGAAGATTCCGCCACCGTATTTGGCTGCAAGATACGGGAAACGCCAGATATTTCCCAAACCTACCGAGGCACCGGCAGCCGACAGGACGAATCCAATCTTCCCGGAAAACGAACTTCTTTTATCATTCTTCTGATTCATAGATGTAACTCTCCCATAAAATATTTTGTCGTAAACAGAATAAGTGTAACATAGAAACAGGGAAAATACAGTACAAAACATTTCGATTCAGAATAAAAAATTCCGATAATGTAAAAGCAATAATTAGATTGCCCCATTTTAAGGAAAACTAAATACATAAATTCTCCTGTTTTCCACATACTGTCAGACGGCATATTGTGGTAGGTGTAAACCGCATTTTATTTTCGGTAAATA
>CAVGMD010000004.1:0-61008 GCA_963630275.1 Bacteroidaceae bacterium
TCGCCTTGGTGGGCCGTTACCTCACCAACCAGCTAATCAGACGCGGGTCCATCTTGTACCACCGGAGTTTTTCACACTGCTTCATGCGAAGCTGTGCGCTTATGCGGTATTAGCAGTCGTTTCCAACTGTTGTCCCCCAGTACAAGGCAGGTTACCCACGCGTTACTCACCCGTCCGCCACTAACTTACATATCGCTAGGCTTCAATGTAAGTCCGTTCGACTTGCATGTGTTAGGCACGCCGCCAGCGTTCATCCTGAGCCAGGATCAAACTCTCATGTTAAAATGGTGTTTGTGTCCTGCCAGTTTTATCTGGCATTGTTTACTGTTAATTCGGGTAGCTAATCAATCTTTCGACTGATTTGCTTGTTCTTGAATTTCTCTGAAAATCTTGGAATTTTCAGGGTTGCATTACTGTTTATTTGTCAAAGATCATAACCTCTTGCTTCGCAAGAGCTCGTTTCTTTGTTGCTGTTGTTCTCAGCGGCAACTCTGATATCTTATCACAACCGCTTTCGTTTGTCAACAACTTTTTTAGAAACTTTTTTGTCTTGAAAAACTTTCGTTTTTCGCGGCAGGATTACATACTACCATGTCTGCCAGACATTGTCAACAGCTTTTTTAAATTCTTTTAGAACTTCTCAGAAGCTGTTCTGTTGTCTCGGCGCTGCCTCAACAACGAATCTGAGTATATCACCCCATATACTACTTGTCAACATTATTTTTTGAATTTTTTGCACAAATTATCCCCTGCTGCGAAAATTCCGCAAAAACAGGGGATTGTCATCACTTTTTTATTCTATTTTACGAAGAACGGAAGCTTTTGTCCGAGCTGTTCGATCAGGTATGCCAGGTAATTGTTTTCATACAGACATGTAAGGATCTTGCTGTCTCTGGTGTAATCTACGATGACCTGTCCCAGGGTTCCCAGATCTCTGAAGATGTTAAATGCATATATTGTCCAAACAATTAGAACAGTTTCCAATATTCCAACCACAATACCTAGTAATTTGTCCAGGCTATGTACTATAGGTAGTTTTGAGATCATCTTCGCGGAGAAGAACACCACATTGAGCAAATGATGTACCAGTCCGATGGCGGCCAGCAACAGCAGGGTAATGATCACATTGAAAAACTTTCCGTCAAAGTAACTGCTCAGCGCATTTCCCACCAGGAACAGTACCACACAGGTGATCAGCAGGGAGATCAGAGAGATCAGGGATCTCACCATTCCCTTTTTATAGCCGTCCATCACCATGCAAAGCAAAATCACCGCTGTAATAATAAGTAATAAATTCAGATTCATTTGTATACTCCTCTATTTTAACTGTATAGTATCTATTGTATTATCCGTCACCAGGTAATATTTGTAGGATCCTCCCGCCGGAAGCATAAGCCGTACGCTCTTGCCGAAGTTCCCCCGGTATTTTTCCACACCCTCTGTGGTGAAGATCTGACATTCCGACTCGTTGTAGATCACCATGGCATCCTCTTCGAAAAAGATATCCGTGTAATCTACATCAAAATAGTAGCTTCCCACCTTTACCGCCGAAGTATTATATACATCCATGCGGTATTTGTTCTCCGCTTGGTCTGATAAAAATACCAGCCCTACGTATTTCTCGCTGTAAAAGACCGACTGAATCTCATCATCATAGAGATATTCTCCGATGGTTACCGGCTTCTGGGATCCGCTGAAAATCATCAGGCGGCTGTCCCCCACAGCGAATGCGGTATCATTGTTCATAAACTGCACTTTCGGAACGATCAGGTTGGAATAGGTATAAGCACTGACCATATAGTCGCTCTGGTTCGCACCTACCGGGCCGAAATTATAGAACACCACATTGGATTTGACCACTCCCGCATCCACATATAAGTAGCTGACCGCCAGCAGTTCTCCGCTGGGAGACAGGCTGATGGAGATGGGATATCCTCCGTCATTCATATGTGCCTGTCCGGTGTAGCTGTTGCTTCCGTCCGCTTCGTAAGTCATGATCCAGGTAGCATCGGTGTCCGCCAGTGTCGCCGTTACTCTGCCGGTGTCCGCTACCGTAAGATTACGGATCGGCATGGTCGTGGTAATGGTTCCCAGCTGCTTCTCCGTATTCTGTACATAGATCTCACGGCCGTTGTAACTGCCGATAGCTGCCACGCTTCCGCAGGTAGCAAGTTTCACATCCTGGATAACATAGGTCTGATTCCATTTCACATTTCCCTTTGCATCCGTACAATGTGCACCATCCTTACTATATGTGAGAATTCCGTTTTTCAGGCGGACATCTATGGCATCCGACGAAGCCTCCCTGTTTACAGAGGACACGGTATCATACCCTGTGTAAATATGCCGCTTTGCCTGCACCATCACCAGTGCCAGCGCCGCTCCCAGTGCCGCCACCACCAAAAGAACCCGGTATACAATGGTCAGTCTGTGTTTACGGATCTTTTTCTTATAGTCATCCTGATTCTTTTGCCGCTTTTCTTTTTCTTTCAGATAATTTTTAATATCTGCTGCCATGCATTTATTTCCTTATGTATTCTTATATCCTAATGATCATCATGATCCTTGTGTAACATTTACAGTATACCATAATCTTACCTTTTGAAAATAAGTTTTTTACGGCAGAAGGATTTCCTGTCCGATTTTGATATCATCCGGATCTGTGATTCCGTTCAACGCACAGATCTCTGACACTTTTGTATTGCTTCCGTAATTGCGCAGAGAAATACCGATCAGTGTGTCACCTTTTTTGATCGTATAAGCCGTTGGCTGCGCCACAGCTTCCTGTGTCTGTGGCGGTTCCGGCTCCGCTGTCACTTCAAGCGTCGGTTCCGGCTGCTGTTCTTCCGTCACTTCTGTCGTATTCTCCGCAGCTTCGGTCACCACCGTCTCCGGCACGGTTGCCTCCGCTGTGGCTGCAACGCTCTCCGCTACGGCACTATTTTCCTGCCGCAATGCATCTTCCAGCTTGTCCTCTGCCACGAGAGTGCTGGTCTGGTTCTGCTCTTCCACCGCATCCGGCAGTTTCTGCTCCATGAGACTGCTCATCGCCTGCCTGGCAGTCTCCCCCAGGGATTCCCCGGTGTTTTCCTGCCGCATCAGTGCCAGTGCCATGACACATAGTAGCACGAACACTCCGGTCGCCGCCATTTTCATCCGACGTAGCCCCACCGTCGGCATTGGTATGATGTTATCCGTATGTTCCGCTCGCCCGGCATGTCCGCTTTCCTGTCTCTGTCTGCGCTCTTCCTGCCGTTTCTTCATGACCTCATATTTTTCCTGATCTACCTTCTCCGGTTCCGCCTCTTCGCCCCGGTTCTCCAGCATGTACGCCAGCATGCTGTCATTTTTTTCATAAAATTGTGCATAGCCTGCCACATACCTGCAGATCTCCTGCTCACAGATCTGGAAGCCTTCCACCATCTCGCCGTTTAAGATCTGATATCCTAAAAATGCCATCTCCGGAAAATACTTCTTCCGCAGTTTCTCGATCTCCTGCTCCTGTGCCTGGGACAGGTGCCGTACCGGTTTCTGCAGGAAATTCAGTTTTGCTGAACCGTAGGCAAACAGATAGGTCACACCGTTTTCCGCCGTCCGTCTGCCGTACAGTGCGATAGCGATATCCTTGTTCTGTGCCATCCCGTTCATCTGTTTTATGTAAGATACCACATAATCTTCCAAATAGACTCTGCAGTGCTTGTCCGCTTCTCCGATCTGCGTTATATTCTTCGGTAATTCCATACAAAAAACACCTCCCATGCCGTTTCTATCAGTTATCACTAACTATAGCATCCGCACAGGAGGTATTTTAGCGTTCTTTGTCGCGCTCACGTAAAAACAGTTCGACAAAGTTTGCATAAATATTATTCGAATTTGTATACGGTCACGGAATCGTAATCTCCGTTCTCTCCACCGAATACATAAGAAGGGAAGTTCTCATGATGAATGGTATCCGGGAAATACTGGGTCTCTAATGCGAAACCACAGCGTTTGCCATAGGTCACGCCGTCTTTTCCGGGTTCCACGCCGATAAAGTTCCCTGCATAGAACTGCACGCCGGGCAGTGTGGTATAGACTTTCATGACTCTGCCGCTCTTCGGTCCCTTCGCCGTGGCAATATGACGTAATGAGCCGTCCCAGCCATCGATGACGAAGTTGTGATCATAACCGCCGGTTAAGAGCAGCTGCTCATAGTCTTCTCTAATGTCTCTGCCGATCTTCTTGGGTTCCGTGAAATCCAAAGGAGTTCCTGCTACGGCACGGATCTCGCCGGTAGGAATGGCTCCGGGTACTACCGGGGTAAAATGAGAGGCTCCCAGCCACAGTTCATGTTCTTCGATATTGTCTGCGCCCTGTCCGTCCAGATTGAAATAGGAATGGTTGGTCAGGTTGAAGATGGTCTTTTTGTCACTGGATGCATGATAGTGCAGGGTAAGCTCATTCTCTTCACTCAGGGAATAAGTCACGGATACCTTTTTATTGCCGGGGAATCCCAGATGCCCGTCTTCGTCTTCCAGGGAAAAGGTCACACTGTTCTCCCCGGTCTGCGCATCCCAAAGTCTCTTATGGAAGCCCAGCTGCTTATGAGTATGTAAATTGTTCGCTCCGTCATTTTTGTCCAGCTGATAAGTCACGCCGTCCAGAGTATATTCCGCGCCGCCGGTACGGTTCGCGCAGGGTCCGATCACCGTGCCGAAAAAGCTGTCATTGTCGTAATAGCTCTCGCCGTGGTCAAATCCCAGCACCAGATCATCCACTTTGCCTGCCGCATCCGGTACCAGTACACGCACCAGAATAGCTCCCAGATCCGTCACCTCTGCCTTCATTCCCTTGCCGTTACTCAATGTATACAGAGTGATCTCTTTGCCTTCCGGGCTTTTCCCAAATACACTTTTTGTTACTGCCATTGTCTTGCCCTCCAACTTTTATCCATCTTAATTCTCATCTATAATTCTACTCTGCCCTCTAAGGCGCGGAGTAATGTTACCTCATCAATATATTCCAGGTCACCGCCTACGGGAACTCCGCTGGCGATTCGCGTCACCTTAATGCCGGTGGGTTTGATCAGCTTGCTGATATACATCGCCGTGGTCTCGCCCTCCAGGCTGGAGTTGGTGGCTATGATGACCTCCTCCACATCGCCCTGCAGGCGCTCCATCAGTTCTTTCAGCTTAATATCACCGGGTCCCACGCCCAGCATGGGAGATATGGCACCGTGCAGGACATGGTACACGCCCTCGTATTTGCCGGTCTTCTCATAGGCTGCCAGGTCTCTGGTGTTCTCCACCACCATGATGGTACGGTGATCTCGCCTGGGGTTCGCGCACACCGGGCAGATCTCCTTGTCCGTCAGAGTGTAGCATTCCTTACAATACCGGACGTTGGCTCTGGCTTCGATCATAACATTCGCCAGTCTGTCCACACGGTCCTTCGGCATATTGATCAGGTGAAAAGCCAGTCGCTGTGCGGACTTACTGCCAATCCCGGGCAGGGCTGCCAGTTCATCTATTAATTTATTGATCTGTCCGCTGTAGAGTTCCATTAGAAAGGAAATCCTCCTAAGCCGCCGGTCATTTTGCCCATGAGCTCTGCATTGGCCTCGTCAGCCTTGCGCAGCGCCTCGTTGGCTGCTGCCACGATGGCATCCTGTAATGTCTCGATATCCTCTGGATCCACGATTTCCTCTGCCAGTTTGATGGATGTGATCTCTTTTTTACCGTTGATGGTCACTTCCACAGCTCCACCGCCTGCGGATGCAGAGAACTCCTTAGTCTCTAATTCCTTCTGTCCCTCTTCCATCTGACGCTGCATTCTCTGTGCCTGCTTCATCAGATTGTTCATATTACCGGGCATTGCGCCTCCGGGGAATCCACCTCTTTTTGCCATGTTTTATTTCCTCCGTATCATTTATTATCAGTTCTATCTTATCCTATTTAAAACTCTGTCGCAATCCTAAATTCACGCAGGATCACTCCTCTTCGTCAATCTCCATATTGATGACCTTGCTGAGATCCACGTAATTGTCCTCAAACTGGCGGTTACTTTCCACCGTCTGGATCGTCACTTCGATCTCCTTGCCGGAAAAGTCGGACAGCAGAGCCTCCAGCTGCTGCTTATTCTGCTCGTGAGCCTCGCCCTTGAAATAATCGGAAGCCAGTCCGTCCTCCAGTACCACCATGAGCTTATTGTCTCCGCCCAGGCTTAATTTGGCATTTTTCAGATACATCTTCATGGGATTCTCTGCGTTACCCACGATAGCCGGCCATTTCCGCACGATCTCCTGTACATCCTCGGGAATCGCTTTCGGTAGTTCCGGCTTCGGTCTCGCCGTGCCTCCCTGGGCTGTCCCCTGTGCTCCCGGGACTCCTGCGGGCATCTGCGCCGCCGTGACCACGATACCGTTTTCCACCTTTTCTTCCACCTGGCGGATCCGGTCTAAAACCGCCTCCTGATCCGTCTCCATCTCCGGCTTACACAGCTTGATCAGCGCAATCTCTACCAGGATACGCTTCTGCGCCGCGTAACGGATCTGTCCGGACAGTTCGGAGAAAATATGAATATAGCGGATGATCTGATCCATGGACAGCATGGAAGCTTCTTCCTTCAGATTCGCCAGATTGTCCGTGGACATATCGATGACATCTTCCAGGTTATCCGCCGTCTGTACTAACATCAGATTCCGCAGATACCAGGTAAAATCCGTGACGAACTGCACCAGTTCTCTGCCCTGCATGACGATTTCTTCCAACAGTTCGATGCAGCCCAACACATTCCGCTCCATAACGAAGCGAAGCAGTCTGCTGAACACTTCTGTATCTACGGCTCCCAATACGTCCAGAGTCATATCATAGGTCAATTCCTTGCCCAAATGGAACGCAATACACTGGTCCAGGAGACTTAAGGCATCACGCATGGAACCATCCGCCACCTTTGCAATGTAGCGCAGGGCTCTGTCCTCCACCTGTACCTGCTCTGTCGCCATCAGTTCCTTCATACGATCTGTGATGGTATCAATGGAGATTCGTTTAAAATCATATCTCTGACAGCGGGACAGAATCGTAATGGGGATCTTGTGCACCTCTGTGGTCGCCAGAATGAAAATAACATAAGAGGGCGGCTCTTCCAGCGTTTTTAACAATGCGTTGAACGCTCCGGGGGAGAGCATATGCACCTCGTCGATGATGTAGACCTTGTATTTCCCCTCCGCCGGGGAGTAGGATACCTCGTCGATGATCTCACGGATATTGTCCACACCGTTGTTGGAAGCCGCATCGATCTCAATGACATTCATGCTGGCTCCCGCCGCAATTGCCTTACAAATACGGCATTCCCCACAGGGGCCGTCCTCTGTGGGGTGTTCGCAGTTCACTGTTTTCGCAAAAATCTTCGCCACCGTAGTCTTACCGGTACCTCTCGTTCCGGTGAACAGATACGCATGACCGACCCGGTTCGCCCGCAGCTGGTTCTTCAATGTGGTCACGATATGATCCTGACCTTTGACATCGGAAAAAGCATCCGGACGGAACTTCCGGTATAGTGCTGTATATGACATGTTTCTTCTCTCTTCCTAATTTAATCGCCGAAGCAGATGCCCAGCATCTTCGCCTCCTGTACGATGGTGGCATCGGGATCCACGGTCTTAAGCTTGCCCGCTACATCCTCCAGCGGAACTCTTACAATCTCACGGTTCTTATAGCCTACCATGAAGCCGTACTGGTTGTCCAGAATCAGCTTACCTGCCTCGGAGCCCAGACGACTGGCGAATACTCTGTCGTAAGGGCAGGGACTTCCTCCTCTCTGCATATGACCGGGCACGGTGACACGTACCTCTCTGCCGGTCTTCTCCTGGATCTGTGCAGCCACTTCATAAGATACGGAAGGGAACGGATATTTTTCCATTTTTTTCTTGTAATCTTTTTTCGGAAGGGCAGCATCCTCCTTGGAAATAGCGCCCTCGGCTACAGCGATGATGGTAAAGCGGCAACCCTTTTTATCTCTGTCTTCGATCTTCTGGATGACCTTGTTGATATCATAGGGGATCTCCGGAATCAGGATGATGTCCGCGCCGCCTGCCATTCCGGCATTCAGGGTCAGCCATCCTACCTTATGTCCCATAACCTCCACGATAAATACTCTGCCGTGGGAAGCTGCTGTGGTGTGGATACAGTCGATGGCATCCGTAGCGATGTCCACTGCACTCTGGAAGCCGAAGGTCATATCGGTGCCCCACAGATCGTTGTCGATGGTCTTGGGCAGGGTCACGACATTTAAGCCTTCCTTACGCAGCAGGTTCGCGGTCTTGTGGGTACCGTTACCGCCTAAGATTACCAGACAGTCTAACTGCAACTTGTAATAATTCTGCTTCATGGCTTCGACTTTGTTCAGTCCGTTGGGATCCGGATCCTGAATCGTCTTGAAAGGAGTACGGGAGGTTCCCAAGATCGTGCCACCCTTGGTCAGGATACCGGAGAAATCCTTGTCCGTCAGCATCCGGAAATTACCGTAGATCAGTCCTCTGTAGCCATCCAGAAAGCCGTAGATCTCGACCTCTTCCTTACCGTTCGCCAGGGTCTTCACCACGCCTCTCATAGCTGCGTTCAGAGCCTGACAGTCACCACCGCTCGTTAACATTCCGATTCTCTTCATCGTAGGATCCTCCGTTTCTATATTTCATTATTTTCTCTTGCGTCTGCTATAACTATTCCATGTAACTATCCAATACCTTGAATCGTCATTTCTATTTTAATACATTTGTTTTCATCTGAAAATAGTTTGTTGTAATTTCCGAAAGATTTCGATGTTCTGCAGACGAAAAAAGAGTAACCGGAACTCTCCGGTCACTCTGCATTGCCATCTCTGAAAAATGTATCCAGTTTTCTCAGACATTTGATCAATGTCTGCATTTCTTCCTCGTCCAGATCATGAATGATCGTATGAATCATTTTCCTATGAAAATCTCTGTGGTGGAAAAAAGCTTTTCTTCCTTTCTCCGTCAGGGTCACCAGTACCACCCGCTTGTCCTGTGTGCTGCGATTACGGGTAAGATATCCCTTTTTCTCGAGGCTGTTCATGTTCGTGGTCAGGGTTCCCACGGTGACCTGGAGCTCCCCGGCGATCCGGGACATACTTTTTGCCTCCTCGATCCCGATAGCTTCGAGGATATGCATGTCATTATTCGTAATATCTTTGAATTCTTCTGTAATCACCGCTTTTGCTTCCGCATCCATCACGTTATGGAACAGATTCACCAGCAGTTCATTCAGCACCCGGTTGTTGCTTTTCTCCATAATTTCCCCAATAAATATCTCTCTGACATACTGACTTTGGTCGTTATCAGTATACCGTCTACCAGGTGATCACGCAAGCCCCAATCGTAAGCCCGGCGCCGAATCCCGCCAGAACAATGCGGTCTCCCGGGTGCAGTTTTCCCTGCCTGTGCAGTTCATCCAGCAGCACCGGGATGGATGCAGAAGACAGATTGCCCACCCGTTCCAGATTTGTAGGGAATTTTACTCTGTCGGCATGAAGGCGTTTTGCCACAGCATCAATGATTCTTGCATTGGCCTGATGCAATACAAACAGATCAATGTCTGCTACGTCAAGCCCGGCATCCGCCAAAGCCTCCTCAATGCACTGCGGCACACGCCTGACGGCGAACCGGTATACTTCCTGTCCGTCCATTTGAATATAATACTCCCTGCCGTCCCCAAGTTCCTTTTCGTCCGCATTTGCTACGGCTGCTGTTACATAGGGTGTTATCAGTTTTCTGGATCCGCATTGTAAAACTCCGCCACCGGTACCATCAGAGTGCAGAGCACGACCTAGAATTCCACCAGCTTCCGGTATCCGTTCCACAACTACTGCCCCCGCCCCGTCTCCAAACAGGATGCAGCTGCTCCGGTCCGTCCAGTCCACCAGCTTGGACAACACTTCACTGCCGATAATCAGTGCATTTTCCACCAGTCCCGTCCGCAGATAGGCATCCGCGGTATTCAGGGCAAATAAAAATCCGGAACAAGCCGCATTCACATCAAAGGCCAGCGCATTCACTGCACCGATGTCCGCTTGTACCCGACAGGCACAGCAGGGCAGATACTGCTCCGGAGAGCAGGTTGCCACCAGGATCAGGTCGATCTCTTCCGCTCTTTTTCCTGCCTGTTCCAATGCTTTACGGGCTGCTTCTGACGCAAGTGTCACAACCGTCTCCCCCACAGACACATGACGCTCACCGATACCGGTTCTCTCACGGATCCATTCATCCGAGGTTTCCACCATCTGCTCCAATTCTTTATTTGTAACAATCCTTCCCGGAAGTGCACTTCCGGTTCCGGTGATTCTTATGGTCCTCACGCCATTTCCTCCATGATATCCACTGTTCTTTCTATTTTCTGTGCCCTCCAGGCATTGCTGCCGCAAAACAGCAATCCGTTATCCACATCTCCCGTTGCCGCATTAATCAACGCTCTGGTAATGCAATAAGGCGCCGTCTTCGGGTCGCAGGTCTTAATACAATGTCTGCATCCGGTCATAAACCGTTCCCCGGATGCCACTTTTTCCAGAAAAGTATTCCGTATGGCTCTTCCCGGCATTCCCACAGGACTTTTCACAATGACAATGTCTTCTTTCCGTGCATCGAGATATGCCTGCTTGTATGCATCCGCCGCATCACATTCCCTTGTGGTCACGAACCGGGTTCCCATCTGTACCCCCGCAGCCCCCAACGACATGCAGTGTTCTTTGTCCTCTCCGGTGTAGATTCCGCCAGCAGCGATCAGAGGAATCCCCAGTTCTGCCGCCTGCCGGATCATTGCTGTAAGTTCCTGCTCATATTTCTGCGGTGTATACGCATCCAGTTCTTCTTTTTTAAATCCCAGATGTCCTCCTGCCATCGGTCCCTCTGCCACGATAAAGTCCGGCTTTCTGTCGTATTTTTTCATCCAGTATTTCGTGACGACCGACAAGGCACGAGTGCTTGACACGATCGGAGCCAGCATCGTCCGATGGCTGCGCCCAGCCATCCTATCCTCCGTCTCTGCCACGATTCCGGGCAGATCTAACGGCAGTCCGGCACCGGAGATAATACAGTCGGTACCTGCCAGCACTGCTGCCCTGACATAATCCTCGTAGCGTTGTGTTGCCACCATGATATTGACACCGACGATACCGCCTCTTGCGATCTGCCTTGCTTTTTCTATTTCTTTTCCAATAGTGCGCAGATTACAGGCGATGGGATCTCTGTCAAAATCCGGCTCCCGGAAACCGATCTGGGCAGTAGAAATGATGCCGACCCCACCTGCCGCAGCCACCGCTCCCGCCAGACCGGACAGGCTGATTCCCACGCCCATGCCTCCCTGGATCACGGGAACATCTGCATGTAATTCCCCCAGAATCATTTTTCCGTGCTTCATCCCACATCACCTCTTGTTACCGCTTTAATACTTGCGGAACCTTTCATAACGTTCCTCTGCGATCTGTGCACCGGTCATGCCGGTATATTTTTGCAGGAATTCCTTGATATGTTCCTTGAGATACCCACCGATGGCCTCCACGGTACTTTGGTCTGCCCCGCCGTATTCCGGTACGATCCGCTCAATAACACCAAGCCGTTTCAGATCTTCCGAAGTAATATTCATGACTTCACTGGCTTCTCTGGCACGGTCAGCATCCTTCCATAATATAGAAGCAAAGCCTTCGGGAGACAGAATCGAGTATGTGGCATTTTCCATCATCCACACCTCATTGCCTACCGCCGTAGCCAGTGCTCCGCCGCTGCCGCCTTCTCCGATAAGGATGCACAATACCGGTACTTTTAAGGCTGACATCTCCAACAGATTCCGGGCAATGGCCTCGCCCTGGCCTCTCTCCTCTGCCTCCACACCGCAGAAAGCTCCCGGCGTGTTTACAAAGCTGATGATGGGTCTGTTGAATTTCTCCGCCTGTTTCATCAGGCGCAGTGCCTTACGATACCCCTCCGGCATGGGCATACCGTAATTGCGTCTGGCACACTCCGCAAAATCCTTGCCCTTCACATCTGCCAGCACCGTCACCGGCTGCCCGTCCAGGAATGCCACCGCACCTACCAGTGCTTTATCATCCCCGTAATAACGGTCTCCGTGAGCTTCCACTACATAATCGAAAATGTAGGGAATATAGTCGGTCGCTGCCGGTCTGTCCACTCTCCGGACGGTCTTGACCTTTTCCCATGCTGTTCTGGGGAGTGTCAGGAATGACCGTTCCTTCACAATCTCCGTAGGTTCAAAATGAAAGTCAATATTTTTCTTAAAATCCGCATAGTTCCCCTCACTGCACCGATGCGTCGTGATCAGGAAATATAAGGTCTTCTTCAGATTCTCCCGACGGACGATACCGTCCACAAAACCATGCTCCTGTAAAAATTCCGCTGTCTGGAAGCCGTCAGGGAGACGCTGTCCCAAGGTCTGCTTAATGACTCTCGGTCCTGCGAAGCCGATCAAGGCTCCCGGTTCCGCCATGATCACATCTCCCAGCATGGCAAAGCTGGCCGTTACGCCACCTGTGGTGGGATCCGTCAAAATAGTTGCGTAGAGAAGTCCTGCTTCTCCATGCCGTTTGATCGCTGCGGAGGTCTTTGCCATCTGCATCAGCGACACAATTCCCTCCTGCATTCTCGCACCGCCGGAACAGCAGAACAAAAATACAGGCAGCCGCAATTCTGTCGCCTTTTCAATTGCCCGGGTGACTTTCTCGCCGACCACGTGTCCCATGCTTCCCATCATGAATTTGGATTCACAGATGCCGATCACAGCCTTTTCTCCGTAAATCTCGCATTCACCTACGGTCACAGCTTCTTTCACGCCGGATTTTTCCCTGGCCTCCGACAGCTTTTCTTCATAGCCCTCATATTTCAGAGGATTGCTCTCTTCTATCTCCTCGAACCATGGCTGAAAGCTTTTCCGGTCTGCCACCATGCGGATCCGGTTGTGGGTCTTCACCCGGAAATAATAACCGCACTCATAGCAGACATATTTATTTTTCGCTGCCCGGTCTCTGTTGATCATTTTCTTACATTTCGGGCATTTGATCTCTGTTTCTATCGTTACATTTCCCATACTTGCACCTCTTATCCTGCAGTATTCATCCTCTTGCCCTGACAAGTCTCCCTGTCTGCCGGATATGCAGGCTGTTGTATTACTTTACCGCAAATGTAAGCTCTGCTTTCGCCGCCAGTTTTCCGTTTACCGTGGCGATTGCTTCTCCGACACCTATCGGTCCCTTGCTGCGGATAATGGTGGTCTCCAGTTCCAATGTGTCTCCAGGGCGCACCATCTGTTTGAATTTTGCCTTGTCGATTCCTGCAAAATAAGCCGTCTTGCCTCGGTTCTCCGGCAGAGACAGGATTGCCACCGCCCCTGTCTGTGCAAGTGCCTCCAGGATCAGTACTCCTGGCATCACCGGATTTCCCGGAAAATGTCCGGCAAAATACGGTTCATTGAAGGTTACGTTTTTGCGTCCCACCGCTCTGACACCGGGCTCCAGCTCCTCGATAGTATCGATCAGCAGAAAGGGATGTCTGTGGGGCAGAATCTCCATGATTTCCTGGGTGTTATATACTGACATTATTCCTCCGTTCCGCGAATGCTGTCGTATCAATTACTTCCTCGCATTCTGCAATCATCCTCGTTTATGTTCTGCCTTCTATCCTATGTCTTGAACATCTGCTGCGGTTATTCTGTGTACTTCTTCAATAGCAGACTCGCATTATGTCCGCCGAAGCCCAACGAATTGGTCAGTGCATAAGGCACCTCTTCTTCATAGCTGTCCCGACAGTAATTCAGATCCAGTTCCTCCTCCGTCTCACGCAGTCCTACGGTACGATGGATATAGCCTTCCTGAATTTCTTTTACGCAGGTGACGAATTCCACTGCACCCGCTGCTCCCAGAAGATGCCCTACCATGGATTTGGTGGAATTGATCTTCAGGTCATAAGCATGTTCTCCAAATGCGAGCTTGATAGCTCTGGTCTCGAACAGGTCATTATGATGGGTGCTGGTTCCGTGTGCATTAATATAAGTAAGCTCCTCCGGCGCCACACCGCCGTCTTTTAAGGCGTTCAGCATGGCGGTGGCCGCTCCGCTGCCGTCCTCCGCAGGGGATGTAATATGGTAAGCATCCGAAGAACAGCCATAGCCAATCAGCTCCGCATAGATTTTTGCTCCGCGCCTCTTTGCATGTTCCAGTTCTTCCAGCACCACTACCGCCGAGCCTTCTCCCATAACGAAGCCATTGCGGTCTTTATCGAAAGGAATAGAAGCTCTCTGAGGATCTTCACTAAACGACAATGCTGTCAGTGCGGAAAATCCGGCAATGCCGATGGGCGTAATAGAGCTTTCCGTTCCTCCGGCTACCATTACGTCTGCATCACCGTACTGAATGGTACGGTATGCTTCTCCGATGGAATGTGTACCGGTTGCACAGGCGGTAACCACATTCAGGCTCTTGCCCTTTAATCCATAGGCAATGCTGACATTACCTGCTGCCATGTTGGAAATCATCAGAGGCACCAGCATGGGGCCTACCCTGCCGGGACCTTTCTCCTTCAGGCGGTCATATTCCCGCTCCATGGCCTGTAAGCTTCCGATGCCGCTTCCCACGCTACAGCCCACCATATACGGATCTTCCTGTTCCATAGTAAGACCAGCATCTGCGATCGCCTGTCCTGCAGCTGCTACTGCGAACTGGCAGAACTGCTCCATTCTGCGGGCGGATTTTTTGTCCATATATTGTGTAGGATCAAAATCCTTCACTTCCGCTGCCAGCTTACAACGGTAATCCGCAGTATCGAAATAGGTAATGGAACCGAATCCGGTCTTGCCCTCTTTGATACCATTCCAGAATTCCTCTACGCTGTTGCCGATGGGAGTGATGGCTCCCATACCTGTTATTACAACTCTTCTATTTTTACCCATACGTGATATACTCCCTCGCGTCCTGACTTATTTTCTATCCTGCTGTATCGTTAGCGGACATATTTTCTATTCTGCGTTACTGTTGCCGGACTTAATTTTACATTGCCATACCGCCGTCTACGCACAGCACCTGTCCGGTGATATAGTCCGAGGCATCTCCTGCCAGGAACAGGACCGCCTGTGCGACATCCTCCGGTCTTCCCATTTTCTTAAGTGGGATCTGTCCGACCGCATTATCCTGTACTGCCTCCGGCAGCTTGTCTGTCATATCTGTCCGGATAAATCCGGGTGCCACGGCATTCACACAGATATTCCGGGATGCCAGCTCTCTTGCTACGCTTTTCGTCAGGCCGATCAGCCCCGCCTTGGATGCGGAATAATTAGCCTGCCCTGCATTTCCGACGATGCCACTGACAGAAGAGATATTGATGATCTTACCATAACGTTGTTTCATGAAAGTCCTGCCAAGATGCTTGATCATGTGAAATGCACCCTTTAGATTCGTGTCCATCACAGCATTGAATTCTTCTTCCGTCATCCGCACGATCAGATTGTCCCGCGTGATCCCGGCATTATTGACAAGAATGTCAACTCTGCCGTATTTCTCTGTTACCGCCTTTACAAAGGCTTCACTCTCTGCAAAATCTGCAACATCGCACTTCACAGCCTCTGCCATGCCGCTGCGGCTTCGGATGTCCGTCGCCACTGCTTCTGCCGCCTCTGCAGAGCCGTTATAATTAATGATCACCGTGGCTCCTTCTGCCGCCAATGCTTGTGCCACTGCTTTTCCGATGCCTCGTGATGCTCCTGTGACAATAGCAACTTGTCCTGTCAGACTTTTTCCTGTCAACATACCAGTTCCTCCATCACCCGGTCCAGATCCTCCGGTTTCTCGATATTGTATACTTTGACATTTCTGTCAATTTTACGGACGAAGCTGCTGAGTGTCTTCCCAGGACCGATTTCTACAAAAGTGTCCACGCCATCCACGATCATGCGCTCTATGCTCTGGGTGAACTGTACGGGACTGGATACCTGTTGTTTCAGCAGTTCCGCAACCTGTGACGCATCTGTCACATAATCCGCTGTTACGTTGGACACATAAGGAATCCAAGGGGTTGACAGCTTGACGCTTTTCAGTTCTCCTGCCAATTGTTCTCCTGCATTTTTTAACAGGGCTGAGTGGAACGGTCCGCTGACCTTTAAGGGTATACAACGTTTTGCACCTGCTTCTTTCAGCGCTTCTGATGCCGCCTCTACTGCATCTGCCTCTCCGGTGATCACGATCTGTCCCGGGCAGTTATAATTTGCCACCGAGACGACTTTGCCGGTTTCTTTTGCTGTCTGTTCGCAGATTTTTGCCACGATATCTCCGTCCAGTCCTAATACCGCTGCCATGGCGCCTCCTTCCGGATAGGCCTCCTGCATATAGATACCACGCATCCGTATGATCCTGAACAGATCCGGCAGTTCCATCACATCAGCGGCAGCCAGCGCCCCATATTCTCCAAGGCTTAAGCCTGCTGCCATCTCCGCTTTCAGGCCCTTGGCTTCCAGTACCTTCAGGATTGCGACTTCCATGGTAAGCATAGCGATCTGCGTATATTCTGTAACGTTGATATAAGAATTTTCCTCAAAGGTCAGCTGCTCCATAGAGTACGGATGTCCGCTATCCGCCTGCTTTTCCCGTTTATCCTGCCAGTATAGATTCTGAAGCACCTTGTCTGCCAGCTTCCATACTGCCTGTGCTTCCGGGTAAGTATCATAGAACTCCTTGCCCATTCCTATGTACTGGGATCCCTGTCCCGGGAATAAATATGCGATCTTACTCATTCTTGTCATCTCCTAATTACCATGTGATACGATTTGTTCCCCTCATTACAGCACAGTTTCTATCGCACCGTTTTGCATATGCACTCCCGCGCCTGCTGCACCATTTCTTCAATAATCTCACGACAGGTCTGCTCTCCGTGGACCAGTCCGGCGATCTGTCCCGCCATCAGGGTTCCGTTTACGGTATCTCCGTCCTGCACTGCCTTCCTGAGAGATCCCAACGTCAGTTTTTCCAGTTCCATGAAATCAGCATTCTCTTTTTCCAGCTTCAAATACTCTCTGGTCATCTGATTACGCAGGGAACGCACCGGATGTCCGGTAGACATTCCTGTCACCACGGAATCAATATCCTTTGCCTTAATGATCTGATTCTTATAATTTTCATGGACGATAGATTCCTTCGATGCTACGAACCGGGTGCCCATCTGGATGCCTTCCGCTCCCAGCATGAAGGCCGCCGCCATGCCTCTGCCATCGGCAATACCTCCGGCCGCGATCACCGGAATAGATACTGCATCCACCACCTGCGGAACCAGTGCCATGGTCGTGGTGGAACCGATATGTCCACCGCTTTCCATGCCTTCTGCCACCACAGCGTCCGCTCCGGCACGCTCCATCATCTTCGCCATAGCTACACTTGCCACCACCGGGATGACCTTCACTCCGGCATTCTTCCACAGTTCCATGAATTTTCCGGGGTTCCCAGCTCCTGTGGTTACCGCTTGTACTCCTTCTTCCACAACGATCTTCGCCACTTCCTCTGCGTTAGGATTGAGCAGCATGATATTCACGCCGAAGGGTTTGTCGGTCAGTTCTTTACATTTGCGGATTTCCTCCCGGACGACCTCCGGAGGCGCGGAAGCGGCTCCGATAATGCCTAAGCCTCCGGCATTGGATACTGCTGCCGCCAGCTTATGTTCCGCCACCCATGCCATGCCGCCCTGGAAAATGGGATATTCTATTTGTAGAAGTTCCGTGATCTTTGTTTTCATTGTCTTTCTGATCCTTCTCGTCGTTCCGCGTTATATTACATATTCTGATGTCGGGGTCCCCCCGACTTTGATGCCTGCGGATTCTTGCATTCAGGCAGATATGCCGTTCTTATGCCTGCTCCTGAATATATCTGATAACATCGCCTACTGTTGCCATATTTTCCAGTTCCTCGGAAGGAATGGACACACCATATTCCTCTTCAAATGCCATTACCAGTTCAAACAGATCCAGGGAATCCACTTCCAGATCCTCCTTGAAACGGGTTGCCTCCGTGATTTCTACATTTTCCTGGTTTAACTGTTCTCTGATGATAGCTGCTACTTTTTCTAACATGTTTTTGCTCTCCTTTTGCATTTCAAGTTTATCTAACGCCAAATTATTTTGACTATCAAAGCATTTAAATGCAATATACTACGTGGATGTTGTTCTGTCAACATCTTTTTTTATTATTACCTCTAACCTTATTTTCATCGCTCTGGCGGTAAAATCAGGATTTTTCGTTTCTCCCCTTGCCAAACCGGCATTTTTCAGCTAAAATAATTTACGTTGTAATCTTTTGGAGACGTATCGAAGTGGTCATAACGGGGCGCACTCGAAATGCGTTAGCCCTCCGGGGCACGTGGGTTCAAATCCCACCGTCTCCGCGCATAAAAAAGCCGGTAATCTGCGAAAACAGACTATCGGCTTTTGTGTTTTAGAAAAATGTGATTATTGATATTTTATTTTTTAAGAAAAATGTGCAAAATAGGTGTTTATTTTTCAGAAAAATGTGTTATTCTATTATTATTCCCGAAAAGGACGGTGTATTTATGAAGCGAAATGCAATGCAATCCCTGATAAACTGGAAAAACGACCCGGAACGAAAGCCTCTGATTCTGCGAGGTGCCAGACAGGTGGGGAAAACCTGGCTGATGAAGGAATTCGGGCAGACCTGTTATGCTAATTATGTCTATTTCAACTTCGATGAAGAAGATGAATTAAAATCCATTTTTCAGACGAACAAAAATCCCCACCGCATTATCGAATTGTTGTCAATGATAAGCGGTGAAAAAATCCAACCTGGTGAGACTCTGATTCTTTTTGATGAGATTCAGGAATGTCCCGAGGCATTAAATACGCTGAAATATTTTAAAGAAAAAGCGAATGAGTATCATGTCATTTCTGCCGGAAGTCTATTGGGAACCCTTTTAGCGCAGCCAAAATCCTATCCGGTAGGTATGGTAAATCTGCTGGATATTTTCCCGCTGACTTTTGATGAATTTCTCGAAGCTGTAGATCCTGCCATGTACACCTATTATGACGGTATCCAAAAAGGACAACAGATTGAAGAGCTTTTTCATTCGCGCCTGTCGGAGGTCTGCAATTATTATTTGATCATCGGTGGGATGCCGGAATGTGTTTCCTCCTGGATCAAATACAAGGATCCGGCAAGAATCTCCCAGATACAGAGGGAATTAATAGAAATTTATGAAAACGACTTTTCCAAACATAACGGCAAGATCAACAGCGGTCGTATTCTTCTGGTATTTCGGAGCATTGTTGCTCAGCTTGCAAAGCCCAACGAAAAATTCATGTATGGTGCCGTCCGCGAAGGAGGGAGGGCAAGGGATTTTGAAGAAGCTATCGAATGGCTGGTCTCGGCAGGAATGCTCAATCGTGTATATAATGTCTCCAAAATGGAGCATCCACTTTCAGCATTCGACAAGTTGGATCAATTTAAGCTCTTTGTCTTTGATACCGGGCTGCTCAAGCATATGGCAGGGATTGATAACAGCGCCATTTTGTTAAAATCAAGTTACCAATTCAAAGGTGCATTAACGGAAAATTATATTTTACAGCAACTACAGGGACAATTTGAAATTGCTCCCCGGTACTACTCTGATAAAAACAGTGAGATTGACTTTGTGCTTCAAAACGGAACCGATATTATTCCAGTAGCAGCCAAGGGCGGAGAAGATAAATCAGCTCCCTCTTTCAAAAAATATGTTGCAGAAAATCACCCTGCCGCAGCCTTACGTTTTTCAAAACGCGGCTACCGGAAGGATGGCGACATCACCAATCTTCCGCTATATCTTGCCTGCAAGACCAAAGATTTATTATAGTTTATTCAAAAGACGTGGTCGTCAATTGACAGCCACGTCTTTTCATTTCTCTATCTAGTTGCCTGCAATACGAAAATACCTGAACTGCAATCTCCTCCATAGTTACATAATTGTTCTTCTTTTATCACCATTCCTACATGCATCAGTTCATCTCCGCCATACAGAGTCTCCTTGTCAGCACCTGTCTCCAAATGATATTGTCTGTTTTCATCCAGACCATCCAGGTGCAAACGGATCCAGGGGCCGTTGGGTACTCCCTGCCTGCGGAAAAATCCTACCAAAGCAGTATTTCGATCCTCTGATACCACCATCCAGGCACTGTCATTGCCCTGAAAGGGATCCATCAGTCGATAAAATGTGCCTTTCATAATCAGGCTTCTGTACTTCTGGTAAAAATGTATCTGTTCTTTGATGACTTTCTTTTCTCTCTCTGTAAGAACGGACAGATCCAGTTCATATCCCAGTATTCCGAAAGTTGCCACATTTCCCCGGGTCTCCAGCGGTGTTACCCGTCCTACCTGCTGGTTGGGAACCGCTGACACATGAGCTCCCATGGCAGATAACGGATATACATAAGAGGTACCATATTGTATTTTTACTCTCTCCATCGCATCCGTATCATCACTGGTCCATGTCTGGGGCGCATAATACAACATTCCCGGGTCAAACCGTGCTCCTCCGCTGGAGCAGGATTCGAATAGAACATCCGGATATTTTCTAATCAGGTGTTCATACAGACTATAGACACCCAAAATATATTTGTGGCGTACTTTTCCCTGTTCCTCCGCCGAAGCTGTTGCAGAATAGCAGTCCGTCATGTAACGATTCATGTCCCATTTCACATAACTGATCGGAGCGCTTCCTAGGAGTTGGTCCATCATGTCAAATATCGCATCTACCACTTCCGGTCTGGAAAAGTCCAAAATATATTGATTCCTACTGGGTTGCGGTGTTCTGTTCGGCGGACACAAAATCCAGTCGGGATGCTCTCTATACAGATCAGAATCCTTGTTTACCATCTCCGGTTCAAACCAAAGTCCAAAATGCATCCCCATGCTTTCCACTTTGGATGCGATTCCTGGGATTCCATCCGGTAGTTTTTCCTTATTTTTTACGAACCAGTCACCCAATCCGGTTTTATCATCCTCCCGGTCTCCAAACCAACCGTCATCCATGACAAAAAGTTCCATCCCCAGTTCTTTTCCGGTCCTTGCGATCTGAAGGAGTCTTTCCTCAGTGAATTCTACTCCGGTAGCCTCCCAATTGTTGATCAGCACCGGTCGTTCCCTGTCTCTCCATTTTCCGCGCACCAGTCTGGTCCGGTATAATTTATGGAAACTCTGGCTCATTCCATTCATACCATGTTCGGAATATACAATAACCGCCTCCGGGCTTTGAAACCCTTCTCCTTCATCCAATTTCCAGAAAAAACCTTCCGGATGAATTCCCGTCTGTATTCTGGTAGTATTATTAGTATCAACTTCTACCTGTTCCAGATGGTTACCACTGTAAATGAGACTGCACCCTATCACTTCTCCGGTTCTTTCATCGGCCTGCGGACGTTTCAATGCGAGAAAAGGATTGTGTTCTGCACTACTGATTCCTCTACAGCTTCCTATTCCCTGCACTCCCTGCCGCAATTTCCCGCTTATAAGACTTCTCTCTCTTGACCAGGCTCCGGACAACTGGATCATCTCATAATCTGCATCTGGAAGATCAATGCTCGCACTCAACACTCTGGTTAATACTATGGGTTCCGTCCCCTTATTTTGAAAACATACACTTCTGGCAATCGCCGGAAAATCTCTGAATATAGTATATTTCAAGACACATTCTGTGGAAATTTGTCTGTCATACAGATGGATCTCCAGACTTTCCGCCTCATCGTCCTGCTCTACATAAGTCGCCGGCAATCCGGGCAGCTTTTTTTTTCCCTCATAAATCTTATGGGATTCATATTCAAAATGTGTGATCAGACTGCCGTTCTGCTGTAAAATCTGATATGCCGGTTCCCTGAAATCTCCCGTTCCTCTTCCGGGATACTCCATACGGCTATACTGCTGGCTGAAAAAATAGTCATTTTCCTTATTATAAACAGCGAGGGAACGAAGTCTTCCTTCTACCAGATACGAAAAATCATCTTTATGCTTGATTCGCTTACCAAAATAAAGATTTCCCATTTCCCCATTTGGCATCACCTGTAATATGTAGCTGATCTTATCATTATGTATATGAAATTCCTTCGTTGCCTCCGAATAAACTATTGCCACTACAGTTTTCCTCCCGATGTTGCGATACCCTCAATAAACTGTTTTTGGAAAATAATATATACTAACATCATGGGCCAAATTGCCAGCACTGCTGCAGCCATCAATTCCGGATAATTCACAGAGTAAGCACTGGATATTTTAGCCAGTGCAGAAGAAAGTGTTGCTGCATCGGAATCCGAATTGACAATCATAGGCCACATCAGATCTTTGAAAGAAAACAGTGCCGTGAAAATTGCCAGCGCAACCAATCCCGACTTTGTCAGTGGTAACATAACCTTCCTAAATGTCTGCCAGATATTGCAGCCATCCAGTCTGGCGGATTCTTCCAGTTCCTTGGGAAGTCCCATAAAAAACTGTCGTAACAGAAACGTCCCAAATGCGCTGACCAGTCCCGGAAACACCAGTGCAAACACTGTGTTTCTCGCACCCAGCTTATCTACCATAAGATATTGGGGTACTACGAAAATCTGTACAGGCACCATCATTTGGAACAATACCAGTCCAAACAGAAAATCTCTTCCCGGGAATTTCAGTCTCGCAAAAGCATATGCCGCCATTGCACTAAACAGCACTGCGCAAAATACTCTTGCCGCCATCATGGCAAAGGTATTAAAGTAAAGTCTTAAAAAATCATTCTGCCTGATAACTGTGCTATAATTTTCCCAGCGTAATTCCTTCGGGAAAAATACGAAAGGATTCATGGAAGTTGATTCCGATACTGTCTTTAAGGAAGTCAAAATCATCCAAAGGAACGGGAGAATCATAATGCAGGCTCCCAAAATCAAAAGAATATGTAAGATAATTGTCGTTATGGTTCTTTTTGCCTTCATATCCGTTGCCTCCTACATATAATTAACCCATTTTTTCTGAAGCTTAGTCTGGATCACTGTAATGATCATGATAATGGCAAGCAACAGCATAACAATCGCTGATCCGTATCCCTTATTGGAATACTTGAAAGAGTTGTTATAAAATAAATATACTAGGGATACTGTACTGTCATAGGAAGGACTGGTCACATCGATCATCATGTAGATTACATCAAACACCTGCATCGCAGTAATAATGCTTGTAACCAGTACGAAGAACAGTGTAGGGGATACCAGCGGCAGCGTGATCTGGAAAAACTGTCTTACGCTGCTGGCACCATCTATATTAGAAGCCTCATAATAATCTCTCGGAATCTCCTGCAGGCCCGCCAGCAATAGAACCATGCTATAGCCAACCGTGCTCCAGATACCTATGATGGCTACTGAAATCAATGCTACATTCGGATTGTCGATCCAATTCACCCCGGGAAGTCCCAGCTTCGCCAGTAAATGATTGATCAGACCGTAATGATAATTGTAAAGCCATTTCCATACCATGGTAACCGCCGCCGGGGCAGCTACCATCGGTATGAAGTAAATCGTTCTGTAAATTCCTTTTCCTCTGATCCGACCATTTAATACCACTGCCAGTAAGAGTGCTATAACGATCGTGACCGGCACGACAATACAGGTATATCCCAAAGTATTGCCAACAGCTCTCCATACCTGCTCGTCCTGAAACATTTTCTTATAATTATCCAGGCCTACAAATACATTGCCTTTTCCAAAAGCTCCGCTCTTAAAGAAGCTGAGGTAAAAGGTCTGAAAAATAGGGATAATATTCAACACGATCAGTCCCAGGATCGTAGGGAATACCATAAACCATCCCCAGCACCACTCATTCCATGTTTTTTTCGAAATTCTTTTTCTGTTCCCTTTTTTCACACCTTTTTCCTCTGCATTTCACGATGTCATTTTGTTACTGCTCTGATATTTCTTAATTTTCTTCCGAAATTGCCGCATTCATCATTTCAGCAACCTTCACGCATGCTTCTGCTGTATCTTCTTTTCCTGCATACGCATTCTTCAGCAGTTCATATGCCTTGTCTTCCCACACACTGGTCTGGTTGGAGTAAGGTCTGATCTGTGCGTAATCTACCATGTCGATATAGCACTTGGTATTGAACATGGGATATGCTGCTGCAAAAGTATCTGCGGTTCCGTTATAAGCGGAAATTGCAATACCCAGTTCTGCCTGGCGTGTCTGTCCTTCCTCGCTGCTCAGATACTCTACCCATTTCCATGCTTCATCAGGATGTTCGCAGGTAGCTGCAATAGCATTGCCAAGTCCGTTAAAAATAGAGGACTTTCCTCCTTCATTGGACATCGGAAGCACTGCACAGTCAAAGTTTTCCGTCATAAAGTCAGAAGCGGCAAAACCGGACAGATTCCAGGAACCGAACAGTCCCATTGCACACAGTCCATTCTGAATTGCCTCTGCTCTTGCCTGATCATCATAGATTTCAGGAGACAGTCCTTCTTTTACATAGCTGAAATATTCCTCAATACCGGCGATGGTAGCATCTTCATCATATCCGGACTTTCTGTCTGAGGTAATGATCTCTCCACCATTCTGATATACAAAGTTGTAATATCCTTCCTGATTATGCAGACCTGCACAGAAACCATACTGGCTGCCATCATCCTTGGTCAGCTTCTTTGCTGCTTCCTTCAGATCATCCCATGTCCAGGTATCATCCGGATAAGCGATTCCCGCTTCGTCAAATAAAGTCTTATTATACCAAAGTGCGATGGTATCATAATCCTTGGGGATCGCATACTGTTTACCATTGATATTATAAATATCATCCAGTCCCTGAGGATAATTAGCCAGATCCACTTTATCACTTGCTGCGATATAATCTGTCAGATCCAAAAGCTGATCATTGGAACCATAATAGTAAATATTATTGGAATGCATCCAGAAGGTATCCGGCATAGAACCACCGGTTGCCGCTGCCTCCAGAGCTGTCCAATAATCACTCCATCCGTTTACCTGGATGTCAATTTTTATATTTGGATTCTCTGCTTCAAATTCGTCCGCCATTGTTCTGATCAAAGTAGCCTGATTAGAATCCCAGCATGCATAAGAGATGGTAACTACATCTCCACTTGTTTCCTTACTTTCCTCTGTCTTCGCTGTGGAAGTTGTTTCAGCTCCTGCAGATGTTGCATCCGTGGTGCTTTCCGCAGTAGATCCGCATCCGGTCAGTATTCCTGCAAGCAATATTGCGCTCATCATAACACTAATAACTCTCTTCTTCATCTTTCCTCCTGACTGCCTGTGTACCACAGGCGCTTATTTTGTTGATAAGCATATTAAAACACAAATTCTTCTGCAATTGAATGTCATGTTAATGTTTTTAGATGTCAATTTGTGTCCTACATGTTTACAAAGGTATGTTTTTATTCTACAATATTTTATAAGATAATAACAGTAGTTAAAGGGGATTGTTAAGATGCCGCAGCAGAAGACTTATGATGAATGCTATTTTATTAATTATGATTCGTACAGAGACTTATGTCTTTATGAAATCGGAAAGCAAGCATGCCCTCCGTCCTATTCCTTTGGTCCCATTATCCGGCATCATTACATTTTTCATTATCTCACCGCCGGCCAGGGCAGATTACGGCTTGGCGATCAGGAATATATCATCCACGCTCATGAAGGGTTTATTATTCCGCCGAACACCCTTGCTTATTATGCCGCCGATTCCGAAGATCCCTGGGATTATGTCTGGATCCATCTCGATGGTCCGAAGATTCCCGAATTGTTCCAGGATGCCGGAATCAATGGGGATAGCCCTGTTTTCATTCCAAATGTCTATCCCAATCCGTTGGATGCAATCATGCAGGATCTTCTGCTACATCACGCTCGGGAATTATATTGCATCGGGAAAATATATGAATTTTTTGATTGTGTGACGCAGTATTCCACGTGTAAACAGGAGACACAAGCAGATTTAAAATTGACCTATATCCGGAAAATCATTGATTTTATCTATGTCAAATATTCAGAGCCAATTCATATGGATGACATCGCACATATCTGTGGACTGGATCGCAGCTATATGACAAAAATGTTCAAACATGCCACCGGACATACCCCGCAGGAATATCTGAATTCTCATCGAATGAAGCAGGCTAAGAAGCTGTTAAAAGGCACTGATCTGTCAGTACAGGATATTGCCTATTCCGTCGGTTATGGCGACACATTCACTTTTTCCAAGGCTTTTAAACGTTCCACCGGATATTCTCCCAGTGACTACCGGCAAACGCTGACTGACTGATTCTCTACTCCTCCCGCAGGATCTGCATAATAGCATCATAATGCTCCGGATCATGTGGGAAGGTGCAGCCTGAGCAGTCCTTGATCCGTCTGCCGTTCTTCTCGAAATACCTGGGATTCCCGGGGCAGTGCTCCAGGCGGTACATGGGGCAGTAGCAGAACAGGCAGTTGAAGTCCGTCAGTCCCTTGTGGCAGGGGAAATATTTACAATCTCTGTTCTCAAAAAAACGATATGAGTTTTCCATGCTAATATCGACATCCTTCCATTGATTACAAATTTTGTGCCATTGGCTCACACTTCTTCCGCCATACACATTCCGTGGGCAATATTTTGCACCCGCAGCTGATCCTCCAGCTGGTTCAGGGCGTCATCCTCATCCTCCGCAAACACTACCGCCTGATAGACCTCTTCCGCACCCTCCGGCGCCAGCGCCGTCACTTCATACATCTGCATGGCAGTTCCCTCTTTCTTTTTAATTTCTTCTTAGATATAACACGCCCGTTCTGTTATGCCAGAACACTGCACCGTGTCTCGATCAAGCGGTCAAATCGTTGTTTCATCTCTTCCGGTAACAAAGACTCTCCATTCATTTTCCGATAAATTTCTTTCATACCTACCAGTTTTTGAATCATTTTTTCAGCCGAGCCATGAGATATATTGCATTTCTCCGCAAAAGTATAAAAATCCTTTTTTCGGAGATTCATCTTCTTTCCATTCAAGGTCAACGCAAGTTCCTCTTCATCCTCAGGCATGATCAGATTCACCGGAAGCATATCATACGCCGGTGAAAGCGCATACTCTCCGCTTCCCTCCTGTGTCTCCAACAGGGAAAAATTTTTCAAATGCATATCGGAATTTCCGATCAGGAATGAAAACACGATTCGTAAAAACAATTCTGTTCTATCCAGTCCCACCCTTGTTGAATAGCGTTCTACGATCCTTTCACATCTTTCATAAGAGCCTCTGTACTTGTCTTCGGTCAGCCTCAGATCCAACTGGCAGAAATCTTCCATTGCCAGCATCCTGACACTGTCTTTTTCAAACACTCTATCAATCCTTTTCGTGATATAAGCAAATCCATCCTGTAGCTGCAACAGCGCATGTGGTACCGTAACAATCCCGGACACATCTGCCATGCACATTACCAGGTGTTCCGCCTCCGGCAACGCTCTGAATTCCGGAACCTGCGGTTTCAAAATATATCCCGTCGGATAGTTTACCAAAGTCAGCCTCGTTTTCTTCTTATCCGGGAACAGTTGCAAGGACATTTTCCGCTGCACTCCGGGAACTGTATATCCACGGTTTACCGTTTCATTTGCCAGTTCTTTCAATTTTTCTTCATCCAGATTCAGCTCCGGTATCCTGTCACTCCCAAAAAAATGTCTAACACAGCTTTTATGCCATCCCCGCTTCTCATCTTCTACCGTCTGCAGTTTTTTCCAGCAGCACAGACAATTCATTCCTTCTTCTCCTTTATACTGACATTGCCGATTGCGTCCCGGCAAGCTACCGCCAACAGTCCAAAACGATCTTTCACATCAATCTTCCAGTTTCTGCTTACCACACCCAGAAGCCATCCCTCCGGAATCAGACCATCAAAAAAAGAAAACAACGTTTTCGACTGGTATGGTTCCTGTCGGATCGGCATTGTAAGAGATACCACACTGGCATCTTCTCTTTTTCTGTATTCTTCATCATAGGAAAAAAGATAGCCTTCATCTGTCTCGGAAAGTTCTCCGGCATACACATTCCGGATATATACCTGAACACTTCTGAAGATTTCCATAATATTCTTACCCTCTTTCCTTTCTGCCCGGCACAGCTTCCATGTCGAACATCGCCAATGCGATATTTACTTTATCCATCCGCACGGTCTCTTTCCCCTGTTCCAGATCTCTGACAAAGCGAAGCCCCAATCCCGAACGCATTGCAAAATCTTCCTGTGTCAATCCGGCTGCTTTTCTATTTTCTTTTATAAATTCTGCAATTTTATTCATTATTATATCCATCCTAATCATCACCAATTATATACCCGTTCGGGTATATTTTCAAGTTCTTTTATTATTTTTATACCCGATAAGGTATATTTTATCCATTTCTTTTTAAATTATACCTTATCGGGTATAATTTAAATTTTTGCAAGCGAAAAGCGCCACTCCGGGGAAGAGTGCCGCTTTTCAGGAGAGATTTATGTATTGAATGTTGCTGGTGAAATATTAACCCTTTACACTTCCCATTGCCACACCCTGGACAATGAACTTGGAAAGGAACAGGTATACCACGATAACAGGGAAGATGGAGAATGCGATGGTCACATACACCTGACCCATATCGAACTTCAGGAAGTCTGCGGAACGCAACTGAGCGATCAGGATAGGTAATGTCTTCATCTTGTCGTTATGCAGGATCAGTGCCGGTGTGAAGTAATTGTTCCAGCTGCTTACAAATGTGAAGATCGCCTGTACTGCGATGGCGGGCTTCATCAGAGGAAGCACGATGGTATTGAAAGTACGGAACTCACCGGAACCGTCGATTCTCGCTGCCTCTACCAGAGACAGGGGCAATGCACTCTCCATGTACTGCTTCATATAGAAGAAAGTAACCGGAGCAGCGATTGCAGGAACGATCAAAGGAATAAAGTTATCTTCCAGTTTCATGTCTGATACCAACTGCAGGAAACCAAGTGCGGTAACCTGTGTAGGGATCGTCATGACTGCCATGATGAAAGTGAACATAAACTTTTTGATCTTAAAGTCATATACATGAATCGCATAAGCGGTCATGGTGGAGAAGTAAGTGCAGAGCACTGCGCTGCAGGCTGCAACAAACAGGCTATTGAACATACCTCTTACAACCGGCAGAGTACCTGCCAGTACTCCCTTCCAGTTCTGAATCAGATAGTGACTGGGAATGGGGGTAAATCCTTTGGTCAGTTCTCCGTGGGATCTGGTTGCATTTACGAACAGGATATAGAACCAGAACAGACACAGGAAGCTCATAAATATCAGTACTATATATGCAAGAGCTCTTCTGGCATGGATGCCCATACCTTTTTTTGTTTCGTTTGTTTCTACACTTAACATGTCTGCCACCTCCTATCAATCTTTCTTGTTCGAGAACTTGAATACTACGAGGCTCAAAAGACCTGTGATAATAAACAGGATAACGGAGAGCGCACCGCCCATTCCATAGTTCTTGCTGTACAGATGCTTGTTCAGGTACATGATCAGGGTCATGGTAGATCTCATAGGATCGCCGCTGCCGTTGGTCAGAATCTGAGGTACATCGAACATCTGTAAACCACCGATCAGGGAAGTGATCATTACATAGATCAGGATCGGACGTAACAGAGGAAGTGTAATCTTGAAAAATACCTGTGTGGAGGTGGCACCGTCTACTTCGGCTGCCTCGAACAGTGAAGTATCAATACCCATCATACCTGCCATCAGGAGGATTGTCGTATTACCGAACCACATCAGAAAGTTCATCAATGCTACCAGACCTCTGGTACTCCATACATTTGACATGAACTTATAAGGTTCGCTGATCCATCCCAGCTGCATCATGATCTCATTGATAGGACCACCATCAGAGAACAGCGTGAAGAACAGCATTGCAAATGCGGAAGCCATGATCAGGTTCGGCAGATAGATCACTGTCTTGAAGAATCTCTGTCCCTTTAAACGAAGACTGGGATCCGAGAACCATGCACCCAGTAACAGAGATACGATAATCTGGGGAACGAAGCCTAAGATCCACATGATCAGTGTATTTTTCGTATATGTCCAGATATCCGGATTTGAGAACAGTTTAGCGAAGTTGCCAAATCCTACGAAATTCGGTCCGATCTGTGTCAGTCCGGAACGATAATTCTCAAATAAGCTGTAATAGAATGTTCTGAATAGCGGAACCAGCTGAAATACCAGATAGACTACAATGAAGGGGATCAGGAAGATATAACCCCATTTATTATAGCTTACCACCTTTCCACGCTTTACCTTTGCCATAAATCATTCCTCCCTTTTGTTGCCATGCTTACCGCATGGATTGTCGTGCCATTTTGGTTTTCCGATAAGGCTCGCAGCAGGTCTCTTACTTGCAATTATTTTACTTATAAAAAAGCTTCTGCCAGCCTTCTCTTTTTTGTATTTTTCTTGCTTTTTCCCATTTTTTGAGAGAAAAACCGTACCCACCTGACCAACCAGGCAGGTACGGCTCTCAATTACTTATTTTCAGCCAACTGCTTATCTAATTCAGATTAGTGAGTAAGCTCAGGATACTTCTCTTCTACTGCTTTGTAGAACAGATCCAGTGCTCCGTCCAGATCGGTCTTGCCTTCGAAGTAGTTCTTCATAGCGTTCTGGAACTCTTCGTTACAACCCTGATCGTAAGAGGACAGGTTGCTCAGGTCGATTTTCTCAGCACCTGCACAAAACATCTCCAGAGGGTTCTGACCACCCAGAATGTCGTTGGTGTAAGAAGCATCTGCTGCCATCTCTTCCATAGCGGGCTTGTTGTTAACGAAATCGGAATCCTTCTTAACGATGTCGATCATGATGTCCTTATCAGTGGTCATCTTCAGCATGATATCCTTAACAAGGCTTGCATTGTCAGTACCGGTTGCTGCACAAATCCAAGTACCGCCCCAGAAGAAGCCCTGAGGTCCTTCGGTAGCGCCCCATCTGCCGGAGTTAGCTACGGAACCTTCAACATCTGCTGCCATAGAGAAGTTGATTAACCAAGCGGGTCCAAAGTAGCAGAATACCTTTCCTTCTGGATAGAAGCCCTTGCTCCAGTCATCAGACCACAGCTCGTGAGTACCGGTTTCCTTAGCGTCAACCATCTTCTTGGAGTCCTCAACCCACTTCATCAGGTTGTCATCAACTACGATCTTACCGTCCTGAACCCACTTACCGGATACGTTGTTGGAGTATACACGGTAGCTGTCGTTAGCGGAAGAGGTCATGTAGTAACCAGCCTTCTTCATGGTCTCAGCGGTTGCGGTAAAGGTATCCCAGTCAGCTACAGCCTTCTGTACTTCTGCGGGATCTTCGCTTCCCAGTACCTCAGCTGCGATGTCACGGTTGTAAATCAGAACACCGGGGCAGCCCTGCCAGGAAAGACCCTTTAATACGCCGTTGGAATCAGTAACAACATCTTTGGTGTACTGATACTGGTTAGCCAGATCTGCATCGGTGATGCCCAGATCCTCGATAGGCATTGTGTACTCGGTATCTACATATTTCAGTGCGTAGTCAGCCTCAACCAGGAACAGGTCGATCTTGTCATCTGCTGCTGCGTCAGCCTGCTTTAACAGGGTAGCATCCAGGTTGTTCTGATAAGCGTTGTCATCGTTAGGAGTTACGTTCCACTTAACGGTTACATCACCGATCTTACCGGTAGTACCATCTACGGTCTCATATCCGGGATAGTGATCAGCGATACGGCTCTGGAACTCGGTGTTCCAGCAGTAGATGTTCAGGACTTTGCCTTCTTCTGCTGCGGGCTCTGCTGCTGCCTCAGTGGTTGCTGCAGAAGCTTCGCTGGTTGCAGCGGGTGCTGCGTCGGTGGATGTTGCAGGAGCGTCATTGCTGCTGCCACAGCCTACCAGCATGCTTGCTAACATTGTGGTGGTAAGTAAAGCACTAAGTACTTTTTTCTTCATGTTTGTTTCCTCCCATTTTTTTGTTGAATGTTTGTTGTAAGTGCTTGTTGCATTTATATTCATATGGTCGCGGTTGCGACGCTTCCATATAAATGTCTGATTAATTATCTGTCGGTATTTTCGCAACCGACTTGCCTTCTATTACATTACCGGGTACTATAACCTGTTCTATGAGAGTGGTCTTAGGTCTCTCGATGAGGCTGATCAGCTCCCTGGCTGCCAGACATCCAATCTGCTCCGTATCCTGCTGTACCGTAGTAAGTCTTGGCTCCAACTGTTTTGCTGCCTGTATGCCGTCATATCCTGCAACCGAGATGTCTTGTGGTATCTGTAACCCTCTCTGCCTGATAGCATTGATGCCTCCAAAGGAAGCAAAATCATCCGGGAAAATGATACACGTCGGTGGATCCGGCAGATCCAACAATTCGTTGGTCACACGGTAAGTGGTCATCGTGTCTCTGTAGGCTGCCTCTCTGATGTATTCATCCGGAATCTCCAGTCCAAGGCATTCCGCCGTCCGGTAAAAACTGGATAATCGTCCCGAGGTAACTGCTGACATCGCTCCGTGGATATAAGCGATCTTCCGATGACCTCTGCTGTAGATGTACTCTAGCAGCTCCTTCATGCCTGTCACATTGTCCGACATAATTGCGATACGATTATTAAACAAGTAGTCGATGGTAACCACCGGGATGGAACTCTGTACTAATTCGATGACTTCCGGATCGCCAAAATCAATACAGGCGAGTACCACTCCATCGAAGCCTCTGTACCTGCTGTGCTCCAGATAAGACATCCGATCCGGTCGATTCTTGCAGCTGTTAATAAATGTAATATCATAGCCGCTCTTCTCAGCCGTCCTCTTGAAGCTGTCCAGTACACTGGAAAAATAATCATGGGTAAGACCGCTTCTTGCTTCGTCTGCAAAGAGAACTCCGATTCCGTAGGTCCGGTTCGTTTTCAAAGCTCTCGCGGAAAGATTCGGGGAATATCCCATCTCCTTTGCCACCCGTCTGATATTTGCTTTTGTTTCTTCACCAATGTCCTTGTGGTCGTTCAGCGCCTTACTTACTGTTGCAACGGAGACGCCACAAATCTTGGAAATGTCCTTCAATGATGCCATATCTTTCTCCTATTTTATGTCTTCGTCATTCCGTTCGACCTGTTTTGTAACTTAATCGTTTTCGTAGTTTTAATATATACCACCTTTGAGCATTTTGCAATACTTTTTTGCAGATTTTTTCCAAAAAATATCCACTTTGTCTATATTTAACAATTTCAGATAGGCGATTTTGTACATTTGGCTTGTACAGCGATGGGGTTTCTTCTATATAATGGCAAAGTGTGCGATAACGTTTGATGTTAATTTGTTTCGTAAATCCGGTTTTTCGAAGCTCGTTTCGTTTTGTATCTTCTGCCCATGTTTTCCCATCGTTTTTGTATATATTGCGTATTTTACTGGCTTTTTCAAGATTCGTATTGCATTTTTATCGCCTCTTCTGTATAATACAAATCAGAATTTCGGATTACTTAAACGTTTACTGAACATTAAGCAATCCGCAACGAAAAAGCAAACACTCAACATACAACAACATGAAAGAAGGAGATTTTCTTATGAAGTATGGTCATTTTGATGATGTGCATCAGGAATATGTCATCACTACTCCCAAGACTCCGCTTCCCTGGATCAACTACCTGGGCTGCAACGAGTTTTTCAGTCTGATATCCAACACCTGCGGCGGTTATACCTTCTATAAGGATGCCAAGTTGCTGCGTCTGACCCGTTATCGTTATAATAATGTACCGGCAGACATCAATGGCAAATATCTGTATATTAAGGACGGAGATACCGTATGGAATCCCGGTTGGCAGCCTACGAAGACCGAGCTGGACTCTTACGAGTGCCGTCACGGTATCGGTTACAGCCGTTTCACCTCTTCCAAGAATAGTGTTAAGGCTTCCGTGCTCTCCTTCGTTCCTTTGAATGATAACTGTGAGATCTCCCAGCTGACCCTGACCAACGGAAGCTCCGCGGACAAGAAGCTGTCCGTATTCTCTTATGTAGAATGGTGTCTGTGGAACGCTGACGATGATATGAAGAACTTCCAGCGTAACTTAAGTACCGGCGAGGTGGAAGTACAGGATTCCACTATTTATCACAAGACCGAGTACCGCGAGCGTCGTAATCATTACGCAATCTATTCCGTCAATGCGAAGATCGACGGTTTCGATACCAGCAGAGATGCTTTCCTGGGTGCTTACAGAGGTGCCGATTCTCCCGAAGCAATCGAGAACGGCAAGTGCACAAACTCCATGGCAAGCGGTTGGTCTCCCATCGCTTCCCATCAGATCAATGTAGATCTGGCAGCCGGTGAGACCAAGACTTTCATCTTCGTACTTGGTTATATTGAGAATCCCGAAGACGAGAAGTGGGAGTCCTACGGTGTGATTAACAAGACCCGTGCCAAAGAAATGCTGGCAAAATATCAGACCGACGCACAGGTAGAAGAAGCTTTCGCAGCACTGCAGGCTTACTGGAAACAGTTGCTTGCCCGTTACACGGTAGATTCCGCTGACGAAAAAGTAAACCGTATGGTCAACACATGGAACCAGTATCAGTGTATGGTAACCTTCAACATGTCCCGTTCCGCTTCTTATTACGAATCCGGAATCGGTCGTGGTATGGGCTTCCGTGATTCCTGCCAGGATCTGTTAGGCTTCGTACATCTGATCCCGGATCGTGCAAGAGAGCGTATCATCGATATCGCTTCCACCCAGTTCCAGGACGGCAGCGCTTACCATCAGTACCAGCCTCTGACCAAGAAGGGTAACTCCGACATCGGCAGCGGCTTCAACGATGATCCTCTGTGGCTCATTGCAGGTACCAGTGCTTACGTAAGAGAGACCGGTGATACCTCCATCCTGACCCAGATGGTTCCTTTTGACAACGATATGAGCGTGGCTGCTCCTCTGATGGATCACTTAAAGCGCTCCTTAGACTATATCATCAACCACAAAGGTCCTCACAATCTGCCTCTGATCGGTCGTGCCGACTGGAATGACTGTCTGAACCTGAACTGCTTCTCCGCTCATCCCGGAGAATCCTTCCAGACCTTCGGTCCCAGCGAAGGACCCGTGGCAGAATCCGTATTCATTGCCGGTATGTTCGTAAAATACGGCGAAGAATATGCACAGCTGTGTGAACTGATGGGTGATGCTGATGAAGCTGCCCGCGCACGTAAGGAAGTACAGGCAATGTACGATGCGATCCTGAAGGATGGCTGGGACGGCGACTGGTTCGTTCGTGCTTACGATGCTTACAGCCACAAGGTAGGTTCCAAGGAATGCCGCGAAGGTCAGATCTACATTGAGCCTCAGGGCTTCTGTGTACTCGCCGGTGTCGGTGTGAAGGAAGGACTTGCCGAGAAGGCATTGAATTCCGTAAAAGAGAGACTGGATACCAAGTATGGTGTCATGATCTTACAACCTGCATACACGGAGTATCACCTCGAGCTTGGTGAAGTATCCTCTTATCCCCCCGGATATAAGGAGAACGCCGGCATCTTCTGCCACAACAATCCCTGGGTATCCATTGCAGAGACTGTTCTGGGCAGAGGTGACAGAGCTTTCGAGATCTACCGCAAGACCTGTCCCGCATACATCGAAGATATCAGTGAGATTCATCGTACCGAGCCTTATGTATACTCCCAGATGGTAGCCGGTCAGGATGCAAAATTCCACGGCGAAGCTAAGAACAGCTGGCTGACCGGTACCGCAGCATGGACTTTCGTAAATATCTCCCAGTACATCCTGGGTGTATATCCGACCCATCAGGGATTGTCCGTAGATCCTTGTATTCCCAAGGGCTTCGGTGATTTCTCCATCACCCGTAAGTTCCGTGAGGGCACCTATCACATTCAGGTGAAGAACCCTCAGAGCGTAGAGAAGGGTGTCGTATCCATGACCGTAGACGGCAAGGCTGTTGACGGACACATCATTCCTTACGAAAAGGGCAAGGAAGAGTACAACGTAGTTATTACGATGGGTTAATCCAATTTAAAAAGATTTCTATCCTCCTTAAAAATCCCCCGGCAGTGTTCCTGCCGAGGGATTTTTGTTAAAAGGTGCAAAAACTTTTATGCTTCCCGACGGGACTCGATCACGTGCCGGATGGCAGCCACCGGATGGACAAAGAGCATCCGTGGACCGGAGAAGCGCATAACGACACGGATGCGTTCCCGCATGTCGGGTTTATAGCAGTGGACCTTGCAGTTGGAGCAGAAGGTCTTGGTCTCCATGAAGGGGCATTTGTCGCTGCGCATGCGGGCGTAGGCTTCCAGCTCCGCGCATTCCGGGCAGAGGTCTGTCTTCTTAAGCCCGGATGCTTTTCGTATGGATTTGTGTTGTCTCTGACAGTAGAGCAGGATCATGTCGGAGACCATCTCCTTCTCCCGCTCCCGCTTGTCCTGTATGTGATTTACATTCATCAGCTCATCCTCCCGTTCTCTACGGAATAGGTCCGATCAGCGATGCGCATGGTGGATTCTCTGTGGGATACCAGCACGACAGTCTTGTCCTCTTTTTCCTCCCGCAATGATTTCAGGATCACGGCTTCGTTCAGGCTGTCCAGGTTACTCGTCGGCTCATCCAGCAGCAGGAACGGCGCGTCGTGTAAGAAGGCTCTCGCCAGTCCGATCCGCTGTCTTTCACCACCGGACAGGGTATCGCCCAGTTCTCCGACGGGTGTGTCATATCCATTCGGCAATGTCATGATAAAGTCATGTACCGATGCCTTTTTGCAGGCGGCAATCATCTCTTCCTCTGTGGCGTCCAGCTTCGCGATGCGCAGGTTGTTACGAATGCTGTCGTGGAACAGGTGGGTCTCCTGGGTGACAAAGCTCTCCAGATTCCGAAGATTCGTAGTATTAATATCTTCCACCGAGGTATAGGAGATCTTCACTGCGCCGTCTCTCACTGTCCAGAAGCGCATCAGCAGTTTCAGCAGGGTAGACTTACCGCTACCGCTTCGTCCGGTGATGCCGATGACAGAATGTTCCGGAATCTCTACCGACACATCTGTCAGAATATTCTCATTGCCATAAGAAAAGCTCACATGCTCCGCTGCTGCTCCCTCAAAAGCAGTCTCAGGTCTTCCGGTGATCTCTTCCACCGCCGGCTCTTCCTCCAGAATGTCTAACACACGGTTGCCCGCAGCAAAAGTATTCTGCAGGGTGCTGCCCAGCGCTGCCAGTGCCACGCAGGGTCCGAAAGAACTCATCAACGCAATCGTCGGAATCAATACGCCGTCATATCCCACTGCACCGCTTCGGTATAATGTCACGGAAGCACACAGCATCGCCAGATCAAACAGCAGGATCACCGTGTTGGTGATTGCCGTATTTCTGCCGGCGATAGATTTCATTTTCTCTTCATCGGCACTTAATGCATCTGTCTTCGCCATCATACCGTCCAGTCTTGCCTGTCCCTGACCGTACTGGATCGTCTCCGTCAGTCCCCGCAGGCTGTCCAGCACATAGCCGGACAATTCTCCGGAACCGTTGCGGAAACGGATGCCGTGATCCCCACTGGCTTTTGAAATTATCAGTGGCACAACGATTCCCACCGTCACGTAAGCAGCAAGTGCCAGCAGTCCCAGCAACGGATGAAAGCTTCCGATAAAGCAGCACAGAATTATAGTAAACAACAGTGCTATCGCCGCCGGTGAAATCGTATGGGCATAAAATACCTCCAGCAACTCAATATCCGAAGTGATCACTGCAATCAGGTCTCCCTTACCTCTGCCCTCCAGCTTCGCAGGGCACAGCTTACGCAATGCCCTGAATACCTTATCACGGATCAGTGCCAGTAATTTGAACGCTATAAAGTGGTTGCAGGACTGCTCGCCGTAGCGAAGCCCCGCCCGCAAAAGTGCTAAAAGGGGCACCGTGATAAACACCTGCATCGGTGTGATCTTATCCTGCACTCCCAGTACCGATAATACCGCATAACCTCCCAGGATTGTAATAAAGGCGGCGCACAGGTGACCTAAGAGTCCTGCAAAAATTGCAAGGCACATATAGCCGGACAGCGGTTTCACCAGTCCGATCAGCTTTGCCATGACCCGGAAACCGCTGCGGTTCCCCGCCTGTTTTGCAGATTGCTGCAATCTGTTATCTTCCGTCATGCCTGTGCACCTCCTTTTCCGTAATTCTCCAGACTCTGCTGGGCATTCCACAGTCTCGCGTAGGTTCCGTTCTGTGCAAGGAGCTCTTCCTGCGTTCCCTGCTCCGTGACATTTCCCGCATCCATGACATAGATCCGATCCGCTTCCACCACATTTGCCAGTCTATGGGAAATCAGCAGGATCGTCTTCTCTCCGGTCTCTGCCAGCTCCCGGATCAACGCCATAATATCATTTTCACTCTCTACATCAATATTGGAAGTCGCTTCGTCAAAAATATAAACCGGGCTGTCATGCAGCAGTGCTCTCGCCAGCGCCAGTCTCTGGCACTGACCGCCGGAGAAATTGCTTCCCTTTTCCTGCACCGGTGTCTCAAGCCCCTGTTCACTTCGCAGGAAATCCGCCAGACGCACTTTTTCCAGTACCTGCCACAGTTCCTCATCAGAAGCTCCCGGATGCCCCATCCGCAGATTGTCACCGACAGTTCCCCGGAACAGATAGCTTTGGTGGCTGACGTAAGTGATGTTCTGCATCAGGCTTGCCTCTGCGATGCGATGGTAATCCACCGTTCCTACCCGCGCCGTACCGGAATATCCACCGTTTCTGCCCATGAGGATCCCGGATATGGTGGATTTGCCGCAGCCGCTCTCGCCCACGACAGCAGTCATTTTCCCTCTCTGAATCACCAGATCTACGCCATGGAGAATCTCTCTGTCCGCTTCATAGGCAAAATGCACCTGCTCCAGGCAGATATCCCCGGTATCCGGGAATTCAGCTCCGGTGGTACCTATGCCATCTTCCCTCTCCGGCAGATCCAACAGCCGGAAGATCTTCTCGCTTGCCGCCATGCCGTTCATAGCAATATGGAAAAAGGAACCCAGCTGCCGCATGGGGATAAAAAAGTCTGCCGCCAGCAGAATGATCAGCAGGCATCCCGCCAGGTTCACTTTGCCTGCCTGCATCTGGCTGACGGAGAGGATGATTCCCAGCGCTGCACCACCGTATGCGATAAAGTCCATGATGGTAATGGAGTTTAACTGCATGGTCAGCACTTTCATGGTGATTTTGCGGAATTTCTCGGATTCCACGTTCATTTCTTCATTTTTATAGGCGTCGGACTGATAGATCTTCAACGTAGTCAGTCCCTGCAGATTCTCCAGGAATGTATCTCCCAACGCCGTATACTGCCCCCAGTATTTCGCCAACAGTTTTTTCGCCCAGGTCTGCACCGCCGCGATCGCCACGGGAATCAGGGGGACACAGATTAAAAGCACCACCGCCGAGGGCACATTGATAAAGCACAGATAGATAAACAGTGTCAGCGGTGCCAGCATCGCATAGAAAAACTGGGGCAGATACGCGCCGAAGTAAGTCTCCAGTTGATCCACGCCTTCCACCGCCACCTGTACCACCTCGGAGGTTCCCGTCTGTTCCTGGTAAGAAGCCCCCAGGCGCAGAAGTTTCTCATAAATCAGTCTGCGCAGTGTCTTCTTCACCTCTTTGGATGACAGATAACTCATTTTTGATGCCCCGACAGCGCAGCCGAAACGCACGAGCATTGCCGCCAGTATCGCTATTACTGCGCCGAAGAACACCGTGCTCATCTCCCTGTAGATATACAAAGCCGACAACAGTGTCGTAATCGATGTCATCATCACAATATTTGCCGCCAGAGACAGCCACTGCAAAGCTACATTTCCCGCAATGTACTTCCGGCTCTCCGGCACGATACCGATCAGTCTTTTGTTGATCATCATAGAATTGTTCCATCCTTTTCTCTTATCCCGGTCTCCGCCGGGGCCGCTGCTCAAAGCCCGGAAAATAACAAAACCGGGCAGAGGTTAGCGTGTTCTAACTTCTTACCCGGTCATTTTATCGAAAATGGTTCTCATTGTCAAATGGTATTATTTTCTCAATTTTTCTGAAGTAGCTTCCGGTACGTGGCATCCATTCCCAGTGCCCCCAGCGGTGCTGTAATGAGGATTGCCAGCACTGCCACAGACAGGACAATCTTGCCGCAGGAAGCTCCCGCCAGGATCATCTGTGGAATACTTTTCTCCGTGCCATACCCATCCTCCATGAGATGTACCATTCTCGGTACCACGACGGCAGGTGACACGGCTGCCAGTACCGCTCCCATGACTGCCGCATCCACGCGGCTGATATTCAGAATCATAGGTGCAAATAGCACAAATGCCAATAATTCACAGGTGGCAGGGACACAGGACAGCATAACTGCGGAACGCCCCACCTTTTTCAGATCCTTCAGATCCAGAGACAGCCCGGCTTTCAGCAAAATGATAATCAGCGCGATCTGCCGCAGTTCCGATGAAATATTCAGAGTCGATGTATCCAACAGATTCAGCACATACGGTCCCAGAATAATTCCGCTAAACAGCATTCCAATAATGCGGGGCAGGTGAATCTTCTGGCAGATCGCCGCCATAAGAAGCCCCAGTAAAAAGATCAGTCCCAATGATGTAAGCATAAAAATTCCTCCATTTTCTCGCAGTCAGGCAACAAAAAAAGGCTGGTGCCCCTGCATATTCTGCAGAAGTCATCAGCCAAATAAATTACTATTCCGGCGGTTCGAAGCTTACGCTTCCGGGAGAACCTCATTCCCAATGTTTTATTCTATACAAAATATTTTATACTAAAAAATATCTGCTGTCAACGCATCTCCGAAGTCACTTGCAGGAATCTCAAAATCAATAATTCCCATCGCATAAGACTGCAGTACATACTGACCGGATTCAAATACAAAGCCATCCTCCGTAATGCTGAAGGTCGGTGTCGCCGTGCCATTATCGGTACCCGCGATATCCGCTCCGTAGATTTCCTGATAGATAGGATCCATGTCTTCCGTGCCATCCAGGACTACCAGTTTAATGCTCTTCTCATAATCATCAAAGAAACAATTATCTGTCGCCTGTTTCTCGGCTGCTTTTTCCGTTACCAGTTCCAGTGCTTTCTCACGGAAGCCGCTTCCCAGGCTGTCAAAGGTGATCTTATCTCCGGTCTGGGTGTAATAGTTCATGTAGTATATGGTATACCATCCGTGTGCTCCCTGGTCATAGCCTTCATTGCCCCATGCCAGGCTGATGACCTTGTCATCCGCACGGATTACCTGCAAAGTGAGAGCCTGATAGCTGGGGGTTTCCGACATCTCATCCGAATATACCGTACCGAAATCTCCGTTATTGATTTCTTCCAGGAAATGCTCCACATAGGCACTCAGGTCACTCTGAATCTTGTTCTGTGCCTCTTCATTGCCTTCGATGGTGACGGTCGGCATCTGATAGGTGTAAGTGTAGTTTCTCTCCTTATCCTCCGGAGCACTGCCACCCTCAAAATCCTCTGTGGTAATCTCCACTTTACCGGTTGTCGCACTCTCGGTCTGCGTCTCCTGCTGCACCGCAGTCTCCGTCCCGGCATTATCCTGTGTGCTTTCCTGCGTATTCTCGATTGCGCTGCCGGTCACCTCCGGAATCAACAGGGTTTCCTGACTGCCGCATGCAGTGCAGGCAAACAGCAGTCCTGTAAGTAATGTTGCCAATAATTTCTTTTTCATTTTATCTACCTCCCAGTGTCAGTATACACAGACATTGCATCATAACTGCATCATTTTCCGACACTTATCGCATTTTAACACAAAATATTAAAAAAGTAAATTTCGGAAATACTAGGAGAAATAAATTTCACAGGAGATCAACAAAATGAAAATATTATTTTATGATACGAAAAACTACGACAGAGAATCTTTCGATGCAGCACTGAAATCCCACTCCGGCATTGAGATTGAATATATTACTTCCGATCTGGATCCCCGGACAGCTGCACTGGCAAACGGCTTCGATGCTGTATGTGCCTTTGTCAGTTCCAATGTAAATGCTACCGTATTGGATATCCTGCACGAGGCCGGAATCCGGCTGGTATTGCTGCGCTGTGCCGGCTATAACAATGTAGACTTGGAAAAAGCCGCCGAACTTGACATCTGTGTCATGCGCGTTCCCGGCTATTCCCCCGAAGCGGTAGCGGAACACGCCATGGCGCTGGCACTGGCCTGCAACCGTCGCCTGTACAAAGCTTATAACAAAGTCCGGGAAAATGACTTCAGTCTGTCGGGACTCATGGGATTCAACTTTTACGGAAAGACTGCCGGCATCATCGGTACCGGCAAAATCGGCGCCGCCATGTGTCGGATCTGCCGTGGTTTCGGCATGAAGGTCATCGCCTATGATGTCTATGAGAATCCTGCCTTAAAAGATTTCGTCACCTATGTGACCCTGGATGAACTGCTGGCACAAAGTGACCTGATCTCCCTCCACTGCCCGTTAATGGATTCCACCTACCACATGATCCAGCTGGATACCATCCGGAAAATGAAGGACGGCGTCATCCTGGTCAACACCTCCCGGGGTGCACTGGTCAGAACCCAGGATCTCATCGAGGGCATCCGTCTGCACAAATTCGCCGGTGTTGGTCTGGACGTCTATGAAGAAGAGACGAAAAATGTCTTCGAGGACCGCTCCGACGAGATTCTGGAGCATTCCACTACCGCGAGACTCCTGTCTTTCCCTAATGTCATGATCACTTCCCATCAGGGATTTTTCACAAGAGAAGCTCTGGAAGCTATCGCGGAGACCACCCTGCAAAATGCAATGGATTTTGCAGCCGGAAAAAGTAATTCCAATCAGGTGCAATAATTTTCTGTTGCAAAAAACGGATGGCCCTCCCAAGCCATCCGTTTTTCTCGTTTTTCAGTTTCCCGTCTTATACTTTTCTCTTACTTTTTATTTAGTCGTTTTCTTTTCTGCCGACGAAGAACCACAACCACGCTGCAGCCACGCATCCGATTCCCGCGATTGTTGCCACGATCCACCAGGAGAATCCTCTTGCCTCGGGAATTGCCACCGTAGGAACTTCTTCTTTTTCTATCGGAACCGGATCCTGCTTCGGCTCTTCCTTCACTTCGTCACCCAGTGCGGTCTTCTCCTCTGTGATCTGTGTCGCGTTCTCCGGTACAGTTACGGTGGTATCTGCCTTATTTCCTGTATTCTGTACCACCTTTGTGCTGCCTGCAGGCTGTGCGGTCGTTCCCTGCGCTGCCTGTACCGGTTCTGCAGTGGTGTTTCCGCTATTATTATCACTGTCTCGCCACCCATCTTGAATGCCAGGCAGTTCTGAATCGTTACCACGCCGATGGATCCGGTCTGAACTTTTGCGAACAGATCCCAGCCGTCATCCGCATCCTCATATCCCTTATCTGCGTTCAGGTAAGAACTACAATTTAAAATCAGGTTATCGGAAGGCCACTGATCAAATTTATCAGTGCCAAGATACCGGCTGATCTGAATACCGGTGTTACCGTTGCGGTATGCCTGGATCCGATCCAGTGTATTATGATTACCGGATACCTGAATACCCTTCTGTGCATCCGCGGAGCGGGTCACATCGAATCCCTGGAAATACCAGTAGTCGCCTGCCAGTACCATACCCGCACATTTTCCGTCGAAATCGAATACCGGTCTGGTGGTTGCATCGGGATCCGCGATCATATAGATACGCTCTACTTTAACAGTCTGGGACAGATGATAGGTACCTTCCTTCAGAATGATCTTCTGTCCGGGTGCCGCTGTCTTCACTGCTGTATAGATATCTACAGGAGCTTCTTTTGTACCTGCTGCATTTGCCTTTCCGTCAGGGCTTACATAAATATTATTGTTCTGCGGGGGCATCCTTATCCGGATGAATGGTGGTAAAGTCAACATCCGTCACGGTGATTCTTGCGTTTCTGGAAGCGAAGAATCCTACATAAATGCTATCGGGATCGATCTGGGGCAGCTCGGTTCTCTCAATATCGTAGAACAGTTTTTCGTTGATCACGTTATTGTCCTGATCCAGGTATCTTAAGATATATCCGGTATTGTTTCTCTGAATCTGCAGACGGAACTCGGTGAGCAGATTGTCCAGGCATCCGGTAGGCTCTGCACCTTACGATTCCACACCCCGTAGCACGATCTTCCCCACGTATTTCCGGGCAAGTTCTGCCATCTGTTCCAGTTCCTCCCGGGAAAAGGTACCATACGGGCTCTCCGCGGGCTCATCTTCTGCCTGCGTCATCCGGTACAGGCAGTTATCATTTTCCTGATAGTTCTGCAGATAATAGGCGGGACAGCCCTCGATCCATCTGCCGATCTCCTCAAATTCTGCTACGGTATGAATTCCCTTCACCACGGTAGTACGGAATTCATAAGGAATGCCGCTGCTTTTCAGAATACCGATACTCTCCTCGATGCGGGAGAGATCCATGCGCGGAAGTCCCGCCGCCCGGGCATAATTTTCTCTGGATGCTTTGATATCCATCGCCACGTAATCGATCAGATGCTCCTGCAGCAGTTTCCACAATACTCCGGGCATATACCCGTTAGTATCCAGCTTAATGGGATAATTCAGTTCCTTTATTTTCCACAGGAACTCCCGAAGATCCCGCTGCAAAGTCGGCTCTCCGCCGGTGACACAGACGCCCTGGAGGATCCCCTGTCTTTTCTTCAGATAGGAAAGCACTTCCTCTTCCGAGATGGAGGGCTGTCCCGCAGGATCCAGTACCAGTTCCCCATTGTGGCAAAACGGACAGCGAAAATTGCAGCCCCCTGTAAAAACAGTGGCTGCAATATGTTCCGGATAATCTAATAAAGTTGTCTTGTTAAAACCATGTATCTGCATCGTTACGCCCTCGGCATGGTAGAATCCCGCACTACCAGTTCTCCGTCGAATACACAGTGCTGGTGCTTTGCCTTTTTCCCGATGATATCGAACAGGATTCTCGCGGTCTCTCTCGCCATGCTGTCCACCGGCTGTTTTAAAGTCGTCATGGACGGAATGACGTATTTACCGATCTCCACACCATCGAAACCTGCCAGGGAGATGTCCTCCGGCACCTTGTATCCGGCATCGGACAGCGCTTTGCCGGCGCCGATCGCCAAAATATCGGAGATGGCGAAAATCGCCGTGCAGGGGATCTGCTTCTCTAAAAATTCCTTCGTCACCATGTAGGCGTTCTCCAGAGAGTAGTCCTCCAGGTCGCTTCTCATGGGCAGGATCAGTTCATCTCTCACTTCGATGCCGTTATCTTTCAGGGCTTTCTTATAGCCTTCCAGACGCAGTTTACCGATGGAAGCATCCGTCTTGCGGGCACAGAGGATCGCAATATCCTTATGTCCGTTCTTGCACAGATAATCCACCATCTTGTAGCTTTCCTTGGTGTCATCCACCGCTACGGAAGAGTAGGTATTACGGCTGAAGCCCTTGGGCAGCATTCCTGTGGTACTTAAGATGAACGGCACATGGAGCTGCGCCAGTTTTTCCTCACTGTGTACCAGATAACCGCCCAGGAAAATAATGCCGCGAAGCCTTTTTTCCTTCACCAGCTTCAGAGCCACTTCCACTTCGTCCTCGTCATAGTCGACATGCTGTAATACCATGGCGTAGGACTTTTCCTTGATCTCTTCCTCCAGCACCTTGATCATCTGGCTGAAGAAAGAGTTGTTGATACCTTTGACCAGTACCGCAATCGCCTTGGCATCCTGACGCTTCAGGTTCCGGGCGCTGTTGTTGGGTACGTAGTTATTCTCTTTGATCACCCGCATGATCATTTCCTTGGTCTCGGGATTGATATCCGGGTGATTATTTATGGCACGGGATACCGTGCTGACGCCGACACCGCAGATTCTTGCAATGTCTCTGATCGTGATTTCCTCCATGGAGCGTAAACCTTTCCAAGCCTACAGACTTATCTGCCGTACAGCTTCGTCATACTGCGGATCCGTCCTGCAAGCTCCTTTGTAAAATCTCCGTTCCCCATTCTCCATTTCCAGTTGATGCCCAACGTGGACGGAATGTTGATGCGGGCTTCCGATCCCAGTCCGAGATAATCCTGCATGGGAATAATCGCCATATCCGCTACGCTGGACATTGCGGCACGCACGAACTCCCAGGGAATCTGCTCTCTGGGGATCTGTTCTCCGTCCGCATTTTTCAGCCGCAGATAGTCGTCACAGAGCTTTTTATCTGCTCCCTTCAGGGTGTCGTACCAACCCATCACAGTATCATTATCATGGGTTCCCGTATATACCACGCAATTATGTGTATAATTATGCGGCAAATAATCACTTTCCTCACGGGAATCAAATGCAAACTGCAAAATTTTCATACCTGGATAACCGGATTTCTTCACTAATTCTATCACAGATGGCGTCAAAAAGCCAAGGTCTTCTGCAATAACTTCTTTTTCTCCCAGTTTTTCCTTCATGGTACGGAAAATATCGTATCCCGGACCCTGTTCCCAGTGCCCGTGTTCCGCAGTGGGTTCTCCGTAAGGGATCGCATAATAAGCGTCAAATCCACGGAAATGGTCGATACGTACCACATCATAACGCTCGAAGCAGGCTGCCAGGCGCTGCATCCACCAGGCATAACCGGTCTCTCTGTGGTGTTCCCAGTTATACAGCGGATTGCCCCACAGCTGTCCGGTGGCGGAAAATGCATCGGGAGGGCATCCCGCTACCGCTACCGGCTCGCAGTTCTCATCGAACTGGAAAAGTTCCGGATTCGCCCAGGCATCTGAACTGTCAAAAGCCACGTAAATGGGAATATCCCCGATGATCTTGATGCCGTTGTCGTTGGCATAGGTCTTTAATTTCTCCCACTGTACCTGGAACAGATACTGCTGGAACTGGTAAAATGCGATCTCTTTCGCATATTTTCTGCGATACTTATCCATAGCTGCAGGAGTTCTGAACTTGATATCTTCTTCCCATGCCGCCCAGCAGATACCGCGGAATCCATCCTTAATTGCCATATATAATGCATAATCATCCAGCCAGTATGCATTCTTCTGTATAAAATTCTGAAATCCCGCATCCTCTTCGATATGACTGTTGTCAAACGCTTCTTTTAACAGGCGGAAACGGCTCTTATAGATCTTGCCGTAATCCACGGAATGAATGTCGGTACCGAAATCATAAGCATTGCACTGCTCTGCGGTCACATAGCCTCTTGCCACCAGATCCTCCGGATCGATGAAATAAGGGTTCCCCGCAAAGGTGGAGAAGGACTGGTACGGAGAATCTCCGTAGCTGGTAGGGCCCAGCGGCAGGATCTGCCAGTAAGCCTGACCGGCTTCTTTTAATCTGTCAATAAATTTATATGCTTCTTTGGAAAAGCAGCCGATTCCGTATCTGGAAGGCAGGCTGCTCACCGGCAGCAATATTCCGCTTTTTCTCATATCAATAACCACATCTTTCTATTTTTTATCCCTTAACCGCGCCGGCTACCACGCCCTCGATGATGTACTTCTGACAGGTCAGATAGAAGACGATGATAGGGATAACGGACAGTACTAACAATGCCATCATGGCACCCATATCTTTTGCACCGTAGGAACCTACCAGGTATTGTACCACAACCGGGATGGTCTTGTAAGTAGTGCTCAGACCTATTACCAGGTAAGGCAGCAGATAGTCGTTCCAGATCCACATGGCGTTCAGAATAGCTACGGTGATAGCAGTCGGCTTCAGGATCGGCATTACGACGCCGAAGAAAGTCTGCAGCGGATTACAGCCGTCGATCATGGCTGCCTCTTCGATGTCTAACGGAATGGATTTGATAAATCCGCAGAACATGAATACGGACAGACCGGAACCGAATCCCAAGTACAGCAGTACCATTCCGGGAGGGTTGTTCAGGTGGGTCATGTTAGCCAGTTTGGACATGGTGAACATTACCATCTGGAAAGGAACGATCATGGAAAATACGAACATGTAATACAGTACGGTGGTCACACCGGATTTTACTCTGGTCAGGTAGTAAGCGGTCATGGAAGTAAACAGAATGATCGCTGCCACGGAAAATACGGTAATAAATGCAGACCATCCGAAGGCGGTGAAAAATCCGGTCTTCTGAATACCGTTCACATAGTTGGTAAGTCCTGCAAAAGTCTCTGCGGTAGGCAGTGCGAAGGGATCGTCACTGATGTACAGTTTTCCCTTAAAAGAGTTCATCAGCACGAAGAAAATCGGTGTCAGGAATGCCACTACCAGGACACACAGGATACAGAATATGATCACATTGGAAGTTTTTTTCTTAGTCATTATTGCTCTACCTCCTTACGTCTGGTAAGTACCAGCTGTCCCAGGGCAATGATTGCCACTACGATGAAGAACAGTACTGCTTTTGCCTGGCCGACACCTTCGAATCCGCTTCTGCCGTAGAAGGTATTGTAGATGTCCAGTGCCAGCATTGCGGTCTTTTTGCTGGGAGCACCGGCAGTCAGCGCCAGGTTCTGGTCGAACAGCTTGAAGCTGTTGGATACGGTAAGGAACAAACATATGGTAATAGATGGCATAACCATCGGAATTTTCACTTTGAATAAGGTCTGCAGGGAAGTAGCTCCGTCGATCTGTGCTGCTTCGATCAGATCGGTAGGTACATTCTGAAGTCCTGCTACATAGATGATCATCATGTAACCGATCATCTGCCAGTTCATCAGGATGACCAGTCCCCAGAAACCGTAGGTGGGGTTTGCCACCAGCGTGGTCTCGTATTTTAACAGTACCGCATTGATCATCTGCTGCCAGATGTAACCCAAGATAATACCGCCGATTAAGTTCGGCATGAAAAATACGGTACGGAACAAGTTAGTTCCCTTGATTTTTCTCGTCAGTGCCAGTGCCAGAATGAAGGCAAACACGTTAATGGTGATGATGGACACTACGGAGAATTTTAAGGTAAATCCGAATGCGTTGACAAAATCTTTGTCAGCGAAGATTTGTATGTAGTTTCTTAAGCCTACAAACTCTGCGTTTGTGATCGTCTTGAATTTGCAAAAGGACAGATATACGCCCATAACAAACGGAATGATAAATGCAAAGGAAAATGCGATCAATGTAGGCAGTACAAAAATGGGAAAATATCGTTTTAATGTCTTTTGCATAAGCCTTCTCCTTTTTTACAAACACGGGGGCTGTGGTACCACCACCGCCCCCTATGTCTGAAGTTATATAAGATGGATTAAGTTATCGTCTTGCTTTGGATAAATCTTAGTTGGCTGCGATTGCTGCCTTCTCAGCTGCCCATCTGTCAACTACGGTTGTCGTTACAGTATCCCAGTCAATGGATCCGGAAGCATACTCCAGAAGGGCTGCACCGAAGTCATCCTTGAACTGCTGGCTGGGGAAGGAAGTGAAGTTCCAGGATACAGATGTCTTGGAAGAATCTGCCATGTAACGAAGAACTTCCTGTGCCAGAGGATCGGTGGGCTTTTCAGCATCGGTAAAGGTATCGAAAGGAGCGATGAATCCAAGGTCATTGGTTACAGCTGCCTTACCGGTCTCAGAGGAGAACAGCCACTCAACGAATGCGATGGATGCTGCCTGGTCCTCAGCGGAAGCTTCTTTGTTGATGCAGAAGAAGTTCTCAGTACCGGTGCACAGTCCCTGATTCTCCTCACCGTCTACACCGGTGTAGATAGGAAGGAACTTAACATCTTCAGCCTTAACGGTGTTGCCGTCTACGCCGGAGATCTGACCCCATGCCCAGTTACCGTTCTGTACCATTGCTACCTGACCCAGAGCGAACTCAGCCATGGAATCGTCTACAGACTTGCTTCCCAGCAGGCCGGGTGCTGTGCAGGAGTTGTTGATGTACAGATCGAAAATGTTCTTGAAGTTATCGGAGTAAGTGAACTCCAGGTTGTCGGTATCGGTGATACCCTTGTCCTTGTACTCATAGTATACAGGGATGTTAGCCAGATGAGTCTGCCATCTCCAGTCTTCACCGGGAGTCAGGGAAGTAGAAGCGAATACGCCTTCGATACCTAGATCATCTTTCTTAGCCTGCATATCTTCTACAACCTCTTTTAACTTAGCAAAGTTGTTGATCTCATCCATGCTGGCAGCCTTAGCACCATCCAGTGCGAAGTACTTCTGCATGATAGCGTCATTGTAAATGATGCCGTAACCCTCTACTACGTAAGGGATTCCGTATACACCACCGTCCTCGCCGGTGATTGCCAGGCTCTTATCCATCAGCCAGCTGTACAGGTCGGTATCCTTTAAGTCTGCACAGTAGTCTTTCCAGTTCTTGTAACCGATCGGTCCGTTGATCTGGAACAGGGTAGGTGCTTCGGTGTTAGCGATCTCAGACATCAGTGTCTGCTCGTAGGTTCCGCTTGCTGCGGTTACCACCTTAACGGGAACACCGGTTGCCTCGGTATATTCCTTAGCCAGTGTCTGCCATACTTCGTCTACTTCAGGCTTGAAGTTCAGGTAGTATACAGAACCTGCTGCATCTGCGGTCTTTTCTCCTGCTTCGGTAGTTGCTGCATCCGTCTTGCTGTCGGTAGCAGGGGTGGTTGCTGCGTTGTCAGAGCTGCCACAGCCGGTCAGCATGGAAGCTGCCATTACTGCACAAAGTAATACGCTTGCCAGTTTCTTCTTCATAATCTTACCTCTCCTTTTTTGTTGGAACGGGGAACCCTTCATGATTCTTGCTATCCCCCCGTCGGTTGTTTGGAAACGGTGTCGGTATTGTTACCGGTAACGTTTCCGTTGCTGTGATTAGAAGATAGCACATTCACGAATGAGTTGCAAGAGGTTTTCTGTAAATCCTTGGAAGTTTGTATATTGTTCTTAAAATGAGAGTGTTGTTTTTGTTGATTTTTACTAATGTATTATGATAAAAAAGCCCTCAGGATCATGATGACCCTGAGGGGCTTGAAAATATTATGAATGGTTCTCGGCCTATTTTTCCGATGTCCAATACTTATGGAACATCTCTGTTACGGTATCGTATCCTTCTTTGGGTCTGCGATATTCATCTACGACCCCTTTATTATTATGACAGCGGGCCCTGGTGGGAAACCACTCTTCCTCCGTCACACGGCAGTCTGCAAATTGCCATACAAACAGGCCGCTGATATCGGGATGTGTCATATAAGTCTCCAGATTCTTCCGGAGAATGTCACACTGTCTCTCTTCGCTCCACTTGCAACGGGACCGGTCTCGGTAACCGTACAACGCAGCAGCGCCCACCTCACTGACGATCACAGGCTTATCCGCTCCTCCTGCCCCACGGATCCACTCCAGTTCTTCATCATTCCGCTGTTCCGGATCTACATCCTGGTACCAGCCGGAATACATATTGAAGGATACCACATCCGGCAGATCCAGGCAGATATCCGTAAAATGCCTGCAGGTGGCACTGGTCACAGGACGGCTCCTGTCCAGACTGCGGATCTGCTCATACTGTCTGCGGTACATTTCCCTGCCTTCCTCTGTCTCACTGGCACATTCATTCAGGATTCCCCAGATGAAGATGGATGGGTGATTGTAATGGTTGGAAATCATCTCCTGAATGCAGTCTTCACATTGCTCTTCAAAGTGCGGATTCTGCATCCGCTCCAGTCCGAAGCCTCTTGCGTGGTTCTCCTCCCACACCAGCATCCCTCTCTCATCACACAGATCCAGGAAGCGTTCATCATTGGGATAATGACAGGTTCTTACGGCATTGGCTCTCGCCTCTTCCATCAGGTCCATATCCTGCACCATGAGCTGCAATGGAATCGCGCAGCCTACCGTGGCATAATCTTCATGGCGGTTAAAGCCCTTGACATACAGCGGACATCCATTCAGAAGAATATGCTTTCCTTCCACGGATACCGTACGGAAGCCCACACGATCGATCAGATCATCCCGCACCTCTCCGTCGATTTTCAGTAAGGTTGTCAGATAATACAGCTGTGGATTCGCATGGGTCCAGGGCGTAATTGCAGGAAGCTGCTGTGTTGTATATGTATATCTATATTCACTGCCTGCTTCGATCTGCAGTTCTTCCGGTCTCTGTATATTTACTGTTGTCTGTCCGAGAGTTCCGGCTGCTGCATCATTTTCCGTTCCCAGATACTGCTCCAGTTCACATGTGACACTCCTGTCGGAACAGTTTTCCACAAGAATCTCCACTTCCGCCTGCCACTGTCCCTCTGCGTATTGGGGAGTAAAATGTACCTGCTTCAGGTATACATCCGGCACGATCTCCATGGCAACCGGTCTGGTAATTCCGCCATAAGTATAATAGTCGTTGGGAACATGCAAAGCCGAATGCTCTCCGAAGGTATTGTCCACCCGGACACGGATCTCATGTATCCCTGCTTTCACTTTCGGGATAACGACGGAAAACGGTGTAAAGGCATTGTAATGGTGTGCTATCTTTTCCCCATCCCAGAAGACATCTCCCGTATGGCTGACACCCTTAAATTCCAGTCTGACATTTCCGTCATATTTTACCATTACCTTACGGCAATAAACTGCATGTCCGCGGAAATCAAGGAACTGCGGATGCTGTTCAAAGCATCCCGGCACCGGCATCTTATACGCTCCCGGCAGAGTCCGTCCGTCTGCATCCTCCATCGTGACGTTCCACATGCCGTCCAGTTCCTGTATATCTCTGACATAATGTGTGTCAAATAAGCGAATCATTACTTGGCGCTCCTCTCTGTAATCTCTACCTGATCCAGGGTCAGTCCCGACACATCCGAACACAGCATGGCATCCTGTGCCTGCAGATGAATATTTTTCAAATGCAGATTCTGCAGCTTCTGCTCCGGCAGTCCTTTGATCTGAATGCCCAGTCCCAGGCTGGTTCCTTCCACATTTTCCATGGAAATCTCTGAAAATACCGGCGGTGTCTGCGTCCTGGGAACCACCGTGCTGGATTCATAGAACATATTTACCTGAATTGCCTGATCTGTAATATTTTCCAGCCTGATATCCCGGATTCTGACATTTTTAACGTATCCGCCTCTGCCGCGCATGGATTTTAATCGAATGCCCTGCATGGTATTGCTGATGTGACAATTCTCCATGAGGATATTCTCTACTCCACCTGACATAGCGCTTCCGATGACTACACCTCCATGACCGCCGGTCATGACACAATTGCGGATCATAATATTCTGACAGGGCTTCCCTACTCTCCAGCCATCCTCATTAATGCCGGAATTAATTGCCACACAGTCATCTCCTGTACAGAAATGACAATCCTCGATCAGGACATCGGTGCAGGAATCCGGGTTCAAACCATCCGTATTCGGACCTTTCGTATCCACAGTAACGCCCCGCACAACCACATTTTCACAATAGACCGGGTGAATCGTCCACTGTGGTCCATCGGTGATTAAAAAATCCGAAAGCAATATATTTTTACAGTTGATCAATTGAATAAAAGAGGGGCGCAACGCAGCTTCTCTGGTTCCATACACTCTCTGCTCCACCGGCATGCCTTCGCTTGCCGCATGATACAGGTCATCCGCCGCCTGCTGTTGCAGCTGTTTCCAATGCCACCAGTTCTCTCCGTTTCCATAAAGAATTCCTTCTCCGGTGATACTGATATCTTCCGCATCCTTTGCATAGATCAGCGGCGAATAATTATAGCATTCTGTTCCCTCCCAACGGGTAAATACTACCGGGAGATAGTCTTCCGGTCGGTCACTGAAGGTAATCTTTGCCCCTTTTTCCAGCTGCAGATGCACGTGGCTTGCCAGATGAATGGGACCGCTGTTCCAGTCTCCCGCTTCAATCAGAACTATTCCACCTCCCTGCGCGGTACAGGCATCCACAGCCTTCTGAATCGCAGTTTGTCCGGCATCTGCATACGCAGTTACTTTTATGATATTATTCGATGCATTCATTTTTTCTGTACTCCTTCATCACTCTGCTCCACCGCTCTGCGATCTGCTGCTGTCCCTGTACGCTGGGATGTACCAGATCCGCTGAAATGTAGCAGGGATTATTCAATATCTGCAATCCGTCGGTATAAATCAGGCGTTCCGATGCATATTTCCGCACAATACGGCGCATATCCTCCGCACGTTCCTGATCTATATCATTAAATCCGAAAATAGATGTCGCAAATACCGGTCTGGGATCTGCTGCCAGGATCTTAGTGAAGCGGTCGATCCTTCTCTCGAATTCTTCCATGGTGATTCCTTTGCGTCTCTCTACTGCATTGACGCCCATCTCCACAGATGCAAAACTCCAGTCCTTACGGGAGACTATATATTCCGCCATCTCCTCTTCCATCAGTGCTCTACCCGCGAAACCAAGGTTCAGATAATCGCATCCAAGCAGCTGTGAGATCCGGAATACATAAGAATCCGGCTGGATCAGTCCGAGGCTTCCGTGGGTAATGGAGGAACCGTAAGCAAGATATGTCTCCCTGGGAAGCTGTTCCGACTTCGGCGGCTCTACCACACCTTCGATGCCTGCATAATAACAGGGAACATAGGGCAATACGACTCTGACAACCTCCGGCGCAAACGGCAAATGCTGCTTTTTAGTAAGTTCACGCAAGGTGTTCATTTTCCGCTCTTCCGGATATTCAATATGGATTCTGGTCTCTGTGTCATAGATGTTTTTAGAGGACTGATCCCATCCGCCCTGAAAAGAGCCGAAGAAAATATGTGCCGTCGCACTTTCCGGTACCATATCCGCCCGCAGGATAAGATCTGCTGAGCCCTCCGGCATCGTAAAACGCAGTTCCACGCCGGTGGCAAATATATTTTCCCGGATTCCTTCGCTGATCCGATCCCGGATCTCTCCACGGATTCTCCGGGGCAGATATCCTTTCTGCGTTTTTTCCAGTTCTTCCACGTTGTGAAACACTATGTTGTCAAATTCCATCGGTTGCGCTCCTTTTCTTTCTATTTTTATTGCAGGAACAGCAGGCAGGCTTACGGGAAGCCTTCCTGCTGTCTGCATATTTTTTTAATTTACTGGTTCATCTCTGTAATGATCTGATCCATATTTAAAGCTGATACCTGCTCCTTATAATTCTGAAGCCCTTCCTCGACACTTACATTACCGGTGACAATCTCTGCTACCGTGTTCTCGCGGATCGTCTGCAAATCTGCTGCGCAGACATTGTAGGTTGCGGATACCGGCTGGAAGTACTGTGCTTTTGCGCAGGCATCGGTTACTGCCAGAGAATCGGTATATGCCTTGACATAGTCCATTTTCTTATCGTCTTCCTTAAGCTCTGTAATTCTAGAAGAGGGCAGTATATATGCTTTGTTCAATGTCACGGTAGGATCAGACAGGCTGGGAAGCATCTTCACATGATCGCCGTCCTGCTCCCAATGAACGCCTTCTACACCAAACTCGAATAATACCTGACCTTCGCCGCCATCATGCATATAGTTGATAAAGTACTTGAATACCTGTGCAACTTCCTCATTGGACAGTCTTCCGTTGATTACATGAACGGTAGGGGTGGAATACAGATAATCTGCTCCGGCAATAGCGGGAATACATACAACTTCCGCATCCGGTACATTTTTCTGCAATTGTTCCGTAAGCTGCTGTCCCCAGTTGCCTGTCCAGTAACAGAAGGCACCGGTATTGCCGGAATTCCATGCATCACGGGCAGTTGCTGTGGTGTTTGTGATTGCTTCCATATCTAACAGCCCTTCTTTATAGGCGTCCTGCATATTCTGAAGTGCATTCACCATATTAGCTTCCTGCATGCCGTCTACCCATTTACCATCCACTTTGACAAATCCACAATATGCACCCTGGTAAAAGTCCGGAATATACTGTGTAGTTACCAGACCGGGAGCAGTATAAGGCACCTGGCACTCCGGAATATTATCGCAGAACTGCTCCAGTACATTGATAAACTCTTCATAAGTAGTAGGAACTTCCAGTCCCAGACGATCCAGCCAGTCTTTTCTCATATAAGTGCCACAAGCCTGCGGTACTTCCTTAGGCACGCCATAGATTCTGCCGTTGTAGGATACCTGCTCCCACAGGCTCTCATCCACCGCATCATACAATCCGGATTCATGTACCAGATCTGTCAGATCTGCCAATGCGCCTTCCGAAATATATTTGCTGTAATAAGTAGAAGACAGGTCAAATACATCGGGAACAGTATCTGCCGCATAATCCATTTCAATTTTGGAATTATATTCGTTACCGGTCACATACGTATGCTCCAATTTAATTCCTGTCAGTTTCTCATATTCGGCATCCCACTCAGTCTGACCGTTTTCCGGTAACATACCGTCATGAGAACACCAGGAAATGGATTCCGGTTTCTGAATACTGTCATAATCCGATCCCTGACTTTCTACAGATACCGTGCTCTGCACCTGTTCTCCCATGGAAGCCGTCGTGCTCTCCTGCACATCCTCTGCATTTCCACATCCTGTCATTGCTGTGAGCATGGATACGCCTGCCATAATTGCTACTGTCTTCTGCCAACTTCTTGTTTTGTTTCCCATAGTAACCTCCTAAATGTTATTTTATCCTATCAGGCCGCTGCCTGTTAAGAACCTAATTTGATTTATTTGTTGTCTTTTTTTGTCCTGTTGTCAGGCTGTAGTCATCCTTTGACCGCTCCCAAAGTAATTCCCTTGGTAAAATACTTCTGAATAAAAGGATAGATCAGCATAAACGGTATGATGACCACAAAAACCGTTGCCGACTTCAACATATTGGTTCCCAGTCCGATACTGCTGCTTGCCACTGATAAGGCATCTTCCAGAATCAGTGCCCGGATCTTCACCTGGAAGTTCTGCAGATTCAGATCCGTAATGTAGAGAATGAAATGCATGTAATCGTTCCACATTGCCACGCCGATGAAGAGTCCCACGCTTGCCAGCGCCGGTTTGGACAATGGAAGTGCGATCCGGTAAAAACATCCGAACTGACTGCACCCATCGATCGTTGCCGCCTCGAAAAGTGCTTTCGGCAATCCATCGAAGAAACTTCTCATCAGAATTGTGTTGTATGCTGTGACACATACCGGCAGAATAACTGCCAGCAAATGATTCATCAGTCCTAAATTCTTATAAGTCAGATAAGTAGCGATCATACCACCGTTGAACATCATGGTGATCAGCACTGCCTTACTGAAAAACGCCTGTCCCGGCATATCCTTCTGCATCAACGCGTAAGCTCCCAGTGTCGTAATTGCCAGTCCGATGACCGTTCCCGCAATGGTGGTAAGTACCGACACAATAAACGGACGATACAGAGATGCATTGCTCAGGATCACTTTATAAGCATCCAGTGACCACTCTTTTGGCCACATTCTCGCTCCCACACTGGTGGGATCAATGGAATCCACAAATATTTTCCAGAGAGGTACTACCATGGCGATCATAAGCAGTACCAGAAATGTATAATCGCAGATCAGAAAGATTGCTCTCGCCCTATGTCCTTTTTTGAATGAAAATTTATCCTGCATCAGACTGCCTCCTCTCCCGTTACTTTTTTACTCAACCAGTTGCCGGCTAATACGAATAGTATGGATACCACCGATTTAAACAGACCTGCTGCGGTCGATATTCCGTACTGGGAACTGCTGATACCGATTCGATATACATAAGTCTCCAATACATCCGATACGTTCACAACCATGGCATTCTGTAATACCCATACCGGATCAAACAGGTTCAGGATCTTTGCCAGATTCAGAATAAATACAACAAAGATCGTTCCCGAGATTGCCGGCAGTGTTATATGGATGACCCGCTGGATTCTGTTGGCTCCATCCATAATTGCCGCTTCATGCTGCTCCATGTCCACACCTGCCAATGCGGATACATAGATGATGGCTCCCCATCCGATCTCTTTCCAGAAGGATATAATATAGAGCCAGGGTCTCCACCAATGCTTATCCGCCAGGAAATATACTGCATTGCCTCCGAATGCTTCAATGACACTGTTCAGCATTCCCGACTTCGGTGATAAGAACATGGTAAAAATGGATGCTACCACGACCCATGACATAAAGTGCGGAATGTATACGATGGTCTGCGTGATTTTTTTGAACCATACTGTCCGGATCTCATCCAACAGTAATGCAAGACCTATACTTCCCAATGTCACAACGATGAGGCGGATCGTACTGATCTGTAAAGTATTCTTAAATGCCTGCCAGAATCCCGCCGAAGCAAACAGCGTTTTGAAATTGGCGAATCCTATAATGGAAAATCCCTTACGGAATGGACTGTAATCCGTAAATGCATATAGGATACCGACCATCGGCAGATAAGAAAACACCAGCAGGCTTGCCATCAGCGGCAACAGCATCAGGTAATGCGGTATGTGTTTTCGAATCCTTTTGTTCAAAGGTTTCTGTATTTGTTGTTTCATGTAACCGAACCCTCCTTTGTTCTTCCTGCCCCTATTCTAACCGTACTTTTTACGGCAAAAAAAGATACACTTTTCGAGATTCCCGAAAAGTGTACCCTGCTGTTTTTCATATGAAATTGTGTATCCTTAAATACTTTACAGCACTTTTGTTATTCCGTCCGATACTCACTGGGGCTGACACCCAGGACACGCTTGAAAGCTCTGCGGAAGGACTGTACACTGTTGTAACCGGTGCGCTCTGCAATGTCCGCCACCAATACTCCTTCTTTCAGCAGTCTGCATGCCTCCTTCATACGAAGGTCTTCCAGATAATCCGCAAAATTAACATTCATCTCCTCTTTGAACAGTGCTGACAGGTAGCCTTCGGACAGTCCGAACTGTTCACTTACCATCCCCAGTCCCATGCCGGTATTCTTAAAATTATCCTCCATATATTGCAGAATCGCTTTGATCTTATTGTTCCGTTTCAAACTCTTCTGCCCTACGGCAATACCGCAGATCCGATAGCATACCTGCTTCAGTTCTTCGAAGTAATGTTCTTCTATTTGCGCATCTGCCCTATTCTCGATCAGACTTCCGTTCAGGCGGATCAACGATTCCTCCGTCTCATCCAGATGTCCGCATTGTGCAGCAAGAATATCCGAAATTCTACGGCTCAATTTCAGGAATTGTCCTCTGTCCAGCTTTCTTCGAATGATATTTTCCTCCCGGAGCATATCCAGTGTCTGTCCCACCTGATCAAAATCACCGCTGCGCAGTCCCTGTGCCAGATGATCTTCCATAGAATACGGCAGATAGAAGGATTTGTCCTGTCCCTTTGCCTCACTATATAAGAGCACGGGTTCCCGACGTCCGGCTTCCTGCAGGGCATCTTGTGCCTCCTGTGCGTTTCTCCAGAAATTCATCAGATCCCGACAGATCGTACTGATTCCCCAGCAGGAATCCACATGATGCGCTTCTTTCAGCCATTCCACGGTACTGCTGATCCGCTGCCGGATATCATTATCCTCCACACCATCTGTTTCCATGATATACTGGAACACCAGTGTATTTCTCTTATACGACCACAGAGAGCCTGTATTTTGTGTCTGTAAATAGTGCCCCAGCAGAAGCTGCAATGCCCTGGCTTCCTCTACGGTCTGTCCGTCAATATGGTCCGCATCGATCTGAGGGAAAAGTCTTACCGCAACCGCATAATACTCTTTTCCCGTCAGTGGAATCTCTGCACGCTTCGCCATATATTCCAGCTCCGGTCTTGACACAAAATCCCCTTTCAGGAGATTATGGAAAAAGCTTTGCTGCAGAGCACCTTTGTCTGCTTTTTGCTGTTCTATGATCTGCTCAATCGTCGCATCCAGATACTTCAGATCCGTATTCACATTCTGTGGCTGTGTATCGTTCTGAATATCATTGATCTTCTTCGCAATATTATTGATCGGTTTTCCTGTTTTTACCGCACAATAGACAGCAAAACCGATGCCGCATGCCAAAGCGATTCCCAATGGAATAAACAGGAATAACTTTAATCCTTCAATTTTGGCAAATGCTTCATTTTCCGGCAGCACCAGAATATAATTCCCCCGGATACTGTCCGATCGTCTCTGTAAAACCATTTGCTCTCCTATGCGGGCAGTCTGTTCTTTCGTCGTATCATCAAATTTTTGTACAACATCTGAAGGAATTCCCGTACCGAAGCCATCCACTTCCAGTATTACGGTCCCGTTCTGTTCCAAAAAAATGCTATAGGTACTGTAATTTTGCAAAAACTGCATTTTATTCAAAAGGATTTTGTCTATATGGAAAAATACAGTGGCAATCCTTTCTTTTTTTCCTGAGATATCTATACAGGGAAAATAATAGAACAGCTCATCGCTATCCGTTACATAAAATCCGGGAGCTGTCCGGTCCCCTTCGCAGACATCCGTCCACTCCTCCCTGTTCACGTTCCATTTCGTCAGGTAACTATCAAAAACACTGCTCCGGTAAACACCGCCCTGGAAGAAAAATTTGTCGATATTGTTAATATAAATAAAGCTGTCCTGATACACTTCACTGTCCAGATATTGCAGCGCTTCCTCGAAATCCCCCAGCACTGCTTTTGCCTTGTAATAATAGTCCAGGCTGTCCGTATCCGTATATTTTCCCAATTCTTTTAATTCCTGTGAGGACGACAGTTTCATTCCGCTGTTATAGATATTTTTCAGGAAATAGTCCATATCACTGCTGCCCTGACGCAGTAAGCTGCTGCTTTCCCGTACCGTATTTTCTTCTACAATATCCAGCGCGCGCCCGAAGCCGGTCAGACAGGTAGCAATTACCAGAAACAGTACCACCAGATAAGAAGAAAACAGTCTTATAATTGCATTATTTTTCAGGATTTTTTTCATTGCCATCGTATATCACTCCCATTTTGTCTCTATTATAACATGCACTTTTCCTGCCTCCAAGGTACAACTCCCCGGATGAAAAAATGTTCCTTGGCATATAAAATTGTATCTTTTCAAATCTGTTTTCCACGTTATACTGAAAGGTAGTGTGATATTTTTGATTAGCCTGCAAATAAAAAGTCAAGGCTAAATTGAAAGAACTTTGAAAATTTTATACAGGTTGAAAATTGGGTATCAAAATAAGACCACCACACCAG